>NZ_CAKKLI010000003.1:0-326897 GCF_918697855.1 Paenibacillus sp. CECT 9249
CCCCCCTCAAGATGAGATTTCCCAATTCGTAAGACCCCTTGTAGACGACGAGGTTGATAGGTTGGAGGTGGAAGCGCAGCAATGCGTGCAGCTGACCAATACTAATCGGTCGAGGGCTTATCCTAAAACATACCCCAAAAAGTGACGATATGCTTCGAAGCGTATTCCGATTACTTTTCGGGGGACCCCGAATAAAGGATAACACAAGAATTCGCGTTTGTTTCGCATCTAGTTTTCAGGGAGCAACTCCTTGAATTGAATATTATTGTTCCCTGATAGCTCAGTCGGTAGAGCACTCGGCTGTTAACCGAGTTGTCACAGGTTCGAGTCCTGTTCGGGGAGCCATTATGGAGAGCTGTCCGAGTGGTCGAAGGAGCACGATTGGAAATCGTGTATACGTTAACCGCGTATCGAGGGTTCGAATCCCTCGCTCTCCGCCAGTATGTGGCCCGTTGGTCAAGGGGTTAAGACACCTCCCTTTCACGGAGGTAACAGGGGTTCGAATCCCCTACGGGTCACCATTATTTCTCTTTGATAACCATCATCATCGAAAAATGACTTGCAATATCCTAGAAGAATCTGATAAGATATTGATTGTCGTTAAATCGGAGGCTTAGCTCAGCTGGGAGAGCATCTGCCTTACAAGCAGAGGGTCGGCGGTTCGATCCCGTCAGCCTCCACCATATACAATATCGCGGGGTGGAGCAGCTCGGTAGCTCGTCGGGCTCATAACCCGAAGGTCGCAGGTTCAAATCCTGCCCCCGCAACCAATCAAATACGGAGCTGTGGTGTAGAGGCCTAACATGCCTGCCTGTCACGCAGGAGAACGCGGGTTCGAATCCCGTCAGCTCCGCCATTTACTTTCGAAACGATTAAGGCTCGGTAGCTCAGTCGGTAGAGCAGAGGACTGAAAATCCTCGTGTCGGCGGTTCGATTCCGTCCCGAGCCACCATTGAACAACAACATACGCCGGTGTAGCTCAATTGGTAGAGCAACTGACTTGTAATCAGTAGGTTGGGGGTTCAAGTCCTCTCGCCGGCACCATGCAGCACAATGTGGAGGCTTAGCGAAGTGGCCAAACGCAGCAGACTGTAAATCTGTTCTCTGACGAGTTCGGTGGTTCGAATCCATCAGCCTCCACCATTCCTTAACAATACAGGGGCATAGTTTAAAGGTAGAACAGCGGTCTCCAAAACCGTTAGTGTGGGTTCAATTCCTGCTGCCCCTGCCAGAATAACTTGTTTCATTCATATGGCGGTCGTGGCGAAGGGGTTAACGCACCGGATTGTGGCTCCGGCATTCGTGGGTTCAAGTCCCATCGATCGCCCCATAATTTCATCTTATTGGGGATTAGCCAAGCGGTAAGGCAACGGACTTTGACTCCGTCATTCCAAGGTTCGAATCCTTGATCCCCAGCCATTATGCGGACGTGGCTCAGCGGTAGAGCATCGCCTTGCCAAGGCGAGGGTCGCGGGTTCGATTCCCGTCGTCCGCTCCATTTATTAGGCGCCATAGCCAAGTGGTAAGGCAGAGCTCTGCAAAAGCTTTACCCCCAGTTCGAGTCTGGGTGGCGCCTCCACAATCTTCACCGTGCGGGAGTGGCGGAATCGGCAGACGCACAGGACTTAAAATCCTGCGGTAGGTGACTACCGTACCAGTTCAAGTCTGGTCTTCCGCACCAGTCATCATATGTGCCCTTAGCTCAGCCGGATAGAGCGTTTGACTACGAATCAAAAGGTCAGGAGTTCGAATCTCTTAGGGCACGCCATGTAACATCTTGTCGGGTTGCAGAGGTTGAAATTCCCTCTTTACTTGACGAAAGAAACATACTATAATCATATAGTACATGCCGGTGTGGCGGAATTGGCAGACGCGCGCGACTCAAAATCGTGAGGGAAACCGTGGGGGTTCGAGTCCCTTCACCGGCACCATATTCTTCATAACCTTCTTGTCCTTGAAACTGGAGATTTCAAGGACTTTTTTGATTTTATTTGACAGATTTAATTCTTCGGAAACTTTAACGCCAATTACTACTGTTGTTTAGGCTAGTTCGTTGCGAAAATGGGAAGTAGCGGCAAAAACAGGAGCTAATTTAGCGTGGTTTGACAAGTATGCGGATTTTTGGGACTTTTAGAGCCAACTTTTCCATTTAATTAGTTTGCACTGAGGCTAGGGCAATAATTAACGCCGCTTTTTGGATCTATCGATAAACATTTCACAAATTGTACTGTTAAGGAAACGATTTTCTCAAGTAACAAGAAACACCGGCCGGAAGCGCGCGCTCCGTGACCGGTGTTTTTTGATACGGCTAACCGTTCACCTGTTCGATATGGAGGTAGGTTTGCTTGCTTAAATCGATGAAATTGCCGCCAACCTGCACTAACGGGCGGGTCGGATCATGAGAATTGATCATAACGATATTCCCTTTGCTTCCGTCAGTTAACAGAACTTCGCTCCCGGTGAGCGATTGCATCATTTTATCAAGGAAGATATGTATAACTTTGGCGTCGAACGCACCGTAAGCGTTCTGGTTCATCTGTTTGAGCGTCTCGTAGAAAGGAGTGGCGTTTCGATACACCTTGTTTGAGCTCATCGCGTGAAATACGTCGGCAACGGCTACAATGCGGCTAAATAGATCGATCTCTTTCTCGCGAATCCCGTACGGATATCCGCTGCCGTCATGTCTTTCGTGATGCTGGAGCGCCACTAGAGCCTGTCTATGCGTCGTTCCGGCCGTGCTTTGAATGAGTTCGTAACCGTATATCGTATGTTTTTTCATTTGTTCGAATTCTTCGGCCGTTAGCGCTCCCGGCTTGTTCAATATATGTTCCGGCACCATCATTTTGCCGATATCGCATAATGTGGCGGCCATCGTCAAGTCGGATAATTCCTCATTGGGCAAGCGAAGCCATTTCCCGATCATTGAAGCGATAATGCCGACTGCAATCGTATGGCGGTACGTATAATCGTCCATTGCGCGAAGCGATGAAAAAATGCGAAACAAATTAGAAGTTTCGGCTGCATTCCGGATCGTCGGAATGACCTGATCATGAATATCTTCGAGCGGGATTTTGTTCTCGAAACGGACCTCCCTGAAAATATCCTGGACCATGGAAACGCTTTTATCAATGAGCGCTTTATGACCGTTTTGTTCGTTGGATGGCGGCGTTTCAAGCGGGTAAACATCATGCATGGAGATGTCGATTTGATGCTGCCCGATCATTTGCAAATGTTCTTCGTTCAGAACGGTTAAAGCCGGAACGATCAGAAGTCCCGTCTTATTGAATATATCTCGCTTCAACTGGCAGCCGAGAAACTTCTCAGTCGATAGCGCGCTCTCTCTGACCATCTGATTTCCTCCAATCGAGTGGGAATAGTTCGTTATTCCTATTACCATATTTTACATTAGAAGAGTGATTTCTACAATTGAGAATTGTTGAATCATAGCGAAATACAGGTTTCCAATCGACATCATACCTTAAGTCGATAGTGTACCCCGACCTAGGTCTAGGTGCAAAAACCGTCGTGGGTCCGTTTTGAAAAAAAGCGAAACAACCTAAAATAAAGACATAAGCAAGAAAGAAGACGAAAGGCGGTGAATCATTGCAATGAGAACAAATAAAAATTTTGGAATTGCGATAGCAATCATCGGATTAGGGGTTATCCTCCTACTCTCAAAGTTCGGCATCCTTGGCGGATTGATGGGGTATATCATTCCGATCCTAATGATCGCCCTCGGTTATTACGGAATTAAACAAGGCAATAAATTTTTCGGTTGGATCATTTTGATCATCGGTACCATCGCGCTTGTCAGCAAGATGGCTTGGATTTTCGGAATACTGCTCGCGATCGGTTTGATCGTTTTCGGAATATCGATGCTGTCCGACCGAAGAAAATCATATCGATGAAGTAAATGAAGGATAGGAGGCCGAAAGATGAGTGTTATTCGTCGGGTAAGGGACATAACTGCTGCAACGTTAAACGACCGTTTGGAACGGTCGGAAGATCCGGTGCGCTTGATTGACCAGTTTCTCGTCACGACTAAGCAGGAAATCGTCGAAGCGGAAAGATTGTACCAGCAGTATTTAATGCACGCGAATCAAATGAAGCAGCAGCTTCAACAAGCGCAGTTGCTTCGGGATAAGAGGGAACAACAAGCGCTGCTCGCCCTAAAGGCGGAAGAAGAACATATCGCTAAAATGGCATTGCAAGAAAAAATCCAGCAAGAAGAAAAAATCGAACAGTACACGGAACTGTACGAGCAAAGCAAAAACGCCATTTTGGAGTTGGAAGACCAAATCAATATGTTGAAGTCGGAGTATCAAACCGTCTTCGACAAACGTCAGTATTACTTCGCCCGGATGGAATCGCTTCGATTGCAGCAGCGAATGAATCAAAGAATGGGCGCATACGGAATGCAAGACGTTCCGCGCATGTTTCAACGCTTGGAAGACCGCGTCTCCGACTGGGAGCTGGAATCGCGCAGTTTGCGGGATCTGCGCCGGATGGGGCAAGAATTCGCGGTGCAGGCGGGAACGACTTTGCAATCGGCGCTTGACCGCGAGCTAAACCGATTAAAGCAGAAATTGGAGGATAGCGGAAAGGAGTAAAAGATGACCAAATTATATCGTTCTAACCGTGACAAAACATTTACCGGTCTTTGTGGCGGATTGGCGGAAATGCTGGGGATGGACTCTACCCTGATTCGAGTCTTGGTAGTGATTCTAACGGTCTTTACAGGCGGGACCGTACTGTTCATCTACATCGTAGCCAGCTTGGTCGTACCGAAAGAACCGACTTATCCGCCTTTCGGCCCGTTCGGTCCGGGTCCGGGTCCGGGCTATGGAAGCAACGGCTTCCACGGGTACAATCATAACAAATACGGCGGGTATGGAAACCAGGGCCCCGTTCCGCCAAACGGTCCTTTCGGGCCGTCATACGGACCGAGACCCCAAGGCCCGTCGGGATTTGGAACAAACATGAACGCTGGCGGTCCTGTCAACGGATCGAATCCGGCGAACGCATCGCCGATCGATGCGGCCATGGAAGATATCGAGAAAAAAGCATTGAAAAAAGAATTGGAAGAACTACGCGCCAAAGTTGCGAAATATGAGAAGGGAGATGTTTAAGAATGGGAGTATTTCAAAGAATTAAAGATATGACGAAAGCGTCGATTCACGACTTGTTGGATAAGGTGGAAGATCCGGTTGTCATGTTGAACCAATACTTGCGCGACATGGAAGGGGAAATTCACGAAGCGGAAGTAACCGTTGCGAAACAAATGGCGAACGAACGCCGCGTGAAACAACGTTATGACGAAGCGGCCCGCATCGCGGGAGAGCGCGAAGCGCAAGCGGAATTGGCGCTGCGCAACGGACAGGAAGAAGTTGCCCGCAAATTGCTTGAGGAAAAAATTTATTACGATCAAAAAGTTTCCGAGTACAGCAACATGCATATCGAAGCCAAAACACAGGCCGACGAGTTGATGAAGCAACTGCATGAAATGAAAGACGAGTACTACAAGCTGCGCAACAAACGCAATGAACTTGCGACTCGCGCGCAAATGGCGAAAGCGAAAAAGCAAATGGCCTCCATCACTACGCTGCATACGATTGAAGGCGGCGGAGCGGCCCGCGGTTTCCAACGGATGGAAGAGAAAATTATGCAATTAGAAGCGGAAGCCGACGTTATCCGCGCTCCGTACTCGGGCAGCAATCTGTACAGCCCGCCGGTCGATGCTGAGAAGCAGCTCAAGGTGGAAGAACAATTGAACGCATTGAAAAATAAATTGAACGACAAAAATTAAGGTTTCGATTTTCGCGAAATTCTGATAGACTATGATAGGCAAAGCCATACGGCGCGTTCCACGGCCGGATGGCTTTCCATCCTTTTCGTTGAGCATAAGGAGGTGCGGCATGGATCAGCGTAACCGAAACTTGGCGATCATCTTGATAGCGATAGGCGCATTTATATTGTTAAGCCGGTGGGTTAGCATTTTGACAATTGCCGCCCTCGTTCTTATCTTTTTTGGCGTGAAAAGACTGCGCAGCAATGAAGGAAAAAGCAGCTACAAGCTGTTAATTGTCGGCGCCATTCTGCTAATGTTCGACAATTTTACGATGATTTTCGGCATCGTACTTATCTCGCTCGGCCTATTCTATGCCAAATCCAAGAAGGCTCATCGCGACGAACGTTATATCCAGCGGCATAATTTGCATAGCAGCATTCAATGGAATCGCGAACCGTGGATATTGCGCAGCATTAGCCTATGGCATGTCGTCGGCGATATCGAAATGGACTTCTCATTGGCTATTCCCGAAAGCATGGAAAACGTCGTCGTTCTGCAAGGGGCGTTCGGCGATATCGACATAACGATCCCGGACGATATCGGCGTGTATATCGAAGCCTCGGTGCTCCTCGGACAGGTCAGCTTCGATCAGGATCAAGACTCGGGATTGGTGAACAAAAGGGTGTGGCAATCGCCGAATTATGAAATGAGCGAACATAAAGTGAAACTGTTTATTTCCTATATCGTAGGAGATATTGATATCCGATTGAACTAAAGAAAGGGGAATCGTGCGTTTGGAACCGAAAAAAACGACCAATATGGTCATTCGAAGCATGGGTCAAACGATTCTCTTTTCTTTAGTTTTGTTTGGCGTTATCATATTTTTAATGAAGTATTACGGCTATATCAAGCCGTTCGCGTCTTGGGTCGAAGGGGTGAACGCAAGCGTTACGGCCATTTTGGTCGTCGCGGTGATCGCCGCCGTATTCGGTTTTATTCAAAGCCATACAATAAAAAAGAGGCTGGATACGCTGCGCGATTCGGTATTGCAAATGGAGAAAGGCAATTTGTCCACGCCGTTGCCCGATTTAGGGGGCGATGAAGTCGGCCAGCTTGCGGAGCAGGTGAGACGAATGAGCAAAAAATGGGAAGAGCAAGTGAATTCGCTGCAGCGGCTTTCGACGAACAATGCGCAGTTGGCGCAGAAGGCTAGGTTTACTGCGATCATTGAAGAACGGCAGCGGCTCGCGCGCGAATTGCATGACGCGGTCAGCCAACAACTGTTCGCCATTTCCATGACGGCGACGGCCGTCGGGAGGACGCTCGAGAAAGATTTCGACCGGGCCCAGCGGCAGGTGAAGCTGATCGAGGAAATGGCTTCCGTTGCGCAATCGGAAATGCGCGCGCTGCTCTTGCATTTGCGTCCGGTTCACTTGGAAGGAAAAGGGTTGGAGCAAGGATTGCAGGAACTGCTGTCGGAGATGAGGGCGAAGGTGCCGATG
This sequence comes from Paenibacillus sp. CECT 9249, assembly GCF_918697855.1. Lineage (NCBI taxonomy): Bacteria > Bacillati > Bacillota > Bacilli > Caryophanales > Paenibacillaceae > Paenibacillus > Paenibacillus sp. CECT 9249. The sequence goes on from NZ_CAKKLI010000003.1 coordinate 7,291, forward strand.
GAAATCGTCTTCGAAATGGATGAGAACATTCAACTGTTAAAAGGGATAGAAGATCATATATTCCGAATCGTTCAAGAAGCGTTGTCCAATACGCTGCGTCATGCGAAAGCGACCAAAATGGAAATTAAGCTGAAGCTCCGGGCGGACGGCGTTCGCGTTCTGCTCAGGGATAACGGCGTCGGTTTCGATTTGGACGTGCAAAAACAAGCTTCTTACGGTTTGAAAACGATGCAGGAACGGGTCAATGAAATCGGCGGTTCCATTCAAATTATGACTGCGCCGGGTAAAGGAACGAAAATTGAGATCCGGATCCCAATCGTAAAAGAAGAAAGCGGAGGTCATGGGGAAGATGGAAACGGAATCGACGATTAAAGTATTGCTGGTTGACGATCATGAAATGGTAAGAATCGGCCTTGCCGCCGTATTGAATACGGAAGACGGCATCGAGGTCGTTGGCGAGGCGAGCAACGGCCATGAAGGGATCCGGTTGGCCCAAGAATATAAGCCTGACGTCGTGCTTATGGACTTGGTCATGGAAGGTATGGACGGCATCGAGACGACAAGGAAGCTGCTTGAGCTCCACCCCGATTGTAAAGTAATCGTGCTGACCAGTTATTTGGACGATGAGAAGATGTATCCGGTCATCGAGGCGGGCGCATTCAGTTATTTGCTCAAAACGTCGCGCGCGGGAGAAATTGCCGAAGCGATTCGGGCCGCGGCCCGCGGGCAGTCGGTGCTCGAATCGCAAGTCGCCTCGAAGATGATGAACCGATTGCGGCAACCGAAGGCGAGCGCAGCGGCCCACGAAGATTTGACCGACCGCGAAATGGACGTGCTTCGTCTGCTCGCGCAAGGGAAATCCAATCAAGATATCGCGGACGAATTGTTTATCGGCGTCAAAACCGTAAAATTTCACGTAACGAACATATTGGCGAAGCTGAACGTCGAAGACCGTACGCAAGCGGCCATTTATGCATATAAGAACGGATTGGCTGAATGAGAATAAACCCGGAATTTCCGGGTTTTTGGCTATTCTCCAAGCTTATTAAATGAACACGAGGAAGAGAAGTGCTAGCAAGGCCAAATCCAAAGCGATGCCGGCGCCGTATCCGAAACCACCATACGGATATGGGGCGAATGCGTTAAGTTTCGCGGAGTCTTTGTTCGCTACTTTCTTGCCTTTTTGCTTGCCGCCTTTCTTGGATGTTTTCGAATGGCCGTTCGTCAAGACAGACGGGTCGCCGTCCAGGAACAATTGACCGTTTCTGCAACCGGTGATCCGTCCGATGTATTGTCTGCCATCCTTCATAACGGCGCATACATAATACCCGCAATACGGATTGATAGCATCTTCGGTTAAAGGATAAATCGGAACCATAGATGCAGGGCACCTCCTATTATTAGTTTTCAAGCGAATGTGACAGGGCGGAAACATTCTTTAGATTCAGTGTATTCGATAGGCTTATCCCTTGTATGGTTACTAACCTATATGAGAAACGCCTATTTTTCCGAACGGCTTTATGGCGGAAGTGAAAGCGACGCTCTACGGCGGATTGATTTCGAGGAAAGGGGATACGCTATGAGGAAGGCGATATGGTTCGTATTCATTGCGCTGCTTGGGGCGGGGATCGTTGTTGCGATAATGGCGGGGATCACGCGTCCGGGGGATCGTCTTGCCGGCGATTTGGACATGCTGTGGTCGTTAGGCGAAGCGGAAGGAGCCGAGCGGATCGTCGCCAAATTGAACGGAAGTTTGGTCTATCGTCCCGATCAATCCGATTTCGCCGAAGAGGCGCGGCGAATCGGCGAAAGGTTGGCTTTTCCCGGCGGACAAATCCTTCAGGAACAAGGGAAAGAAATATACCGGGCCGTATCGGATCAGCCGAACGATAAGCTGCAACTGACAGTCTATAAAGAAGAAGACCACATGATAGGGTTCGTCGTTGAAATGGCGGGGGAAGGACGAGACGGTTACCGCAAAGTGGCGGACCGGTTGCGGAAACAGACGGAACGATTGCGCCGGCATCGGATTCCATACCGCTGGAATGCAACCGTTCAGGGATATGCGGGCAATGGCGGGACGGCCGATTATGATGCGATCACCGCACGGATTGCCAAACGCGTGAAGATGAAAGAGATGGAACGGTACACGGATGAGACGACGGTTAGCGCGACTTACTTCGCCCCGGAAATCGATGTCGGAATCGAGAGCGGGGGGAAGACCGTCAATTTGCAAATCGCGGTCCATGACGATCGCGAGAAGGATAAATCCCGTATTTCTATTGGAATTCCGCTTATTACGATCGAATATTAACCGAATTATGCCATCATATATTGAAAAAAATTTTTAATTGGATAGCGTAAAGCGATCAATTATGTTAAAATGACATATTATCAAACAAGTTTTCATTCCAGAATGGAAAAACACGTAAGTGCCTAAAATACATATAGGAAGAATGAGGACCATGATACAAAATCAAAACAACGAACATGCACTGACATCTGGAGCCGTCTTTTTCATATTCGGAGCGACAGGCGATTTGGCAAGCCGTAAATTGTTCCCCGCGCTTTATAGTTTATACCGGGAAGGGAAGTTGGCGGAAAATTTCGCCGTCGTCGGCGTAGCGCGCCGTCCGCGGACGAATGAAGAATTCCGGGAGGACGTATACCGCTCGATTCAAGAATTTTGCCGTTACAAAACGGAAGACGCCGAGCAATGGAACCGATTTGTCAAACATTTTGAATATAAATCGCTGGACATTAACAATGTCGAAGGCTTTCGCGAACTCAACGCGCAGACGGAAGCTTTGGAACGAGAATTCGATATTCCCGGCAACCGGCTTTTCTATTTGGCGCTTGCGCCGGAACTGTTCGGCAGCGTTTCGCAAAATTTGCGGGCCGGCGGCATGCTGGACACCGACGGTTGGCATCGGCTAGTCATCGAGAAGCCGTTCGGTTACGACTTGGAATCCGCGCAGAAATTGAACGAACAAATTAACGAAGTGTTCCGCGAAGAGGAAATTTTCCGTATCGATCATTATTTAGGGAAAGAAATGGTGCAAAATATCGAGGTTATCCGGTTTGCCAACCAATTCTTCGAACCTCTCTGGAACAACAAACATATCGCCAACGTTCAAATTACGTTAAGCGAAACGGTCGGCGTTGAGGAGCGCGGCGGATACTACGATCATGCCGGCGCGCTGCGCGACATGGGACAGAACCATATGCTGCAGATGTTGACGATGATCGCGATGGAACCGCCTAGCCGGCTCCATCCGGAAGATATCCGCGACGAGAAGGTGAAGGTTCTCCGCTCGCTGCGCAAATTCGCTTCGGCGGAGGAAGTGCGCGAGAATGTCATCCGCGGCCAATATACCGAAGGCGAACTGAACGGCAAACCGTTGCCGGGTTACCGGCAGGAAGATAAAGTGAATCCGGAGTCGGTAACGGAAACGTATTTCGCCGCCCGGGTGTTCGTCGACAATTTCCGCTGGGCGGGCGTTCCGTTCTATATCCGTACGGGCAAGCGTCTGCCGGTTAAGACGACGGAAGTCGTCGTCGAATTCAAGCGGATGCCCACGAATGTCTATTTAGGCCAGAAGCATAAATTGGAACCGAACTTGCTTGTCATTCGGGTGAATCCGATGGAAGGCATCTATGTGAAGATCAATGCGAAGAAGCCGGGCTCGGAATCGGAAATTCAACCGCTCGCGATGGATTTTTGTCAAAGCTGTCTCGTCGGCATTAATTCGCCGGAAGCGTACGAACGCCTGATCTTCGATGCGGCGCGCGGCGACTCCACTTATTTCACGCGCTGGGACGAGGTCGCTTCGGCTTGGGCTTTCGTCGATCGGATCGCAGAAGCTTGGGCGGAAGGAACGGACGATTTGCAGCAATATCCGGCCGGTACGTGGGGGCCGAAGAAAACCGACGAAATACTGGAGAAGGACGGTTTTCACTGGTGGCCGGTCAACGGACAAGTGGAAGACAACGTAGTTTGGGTGAAAGGCTCGTAAACAAACGGCAAGATGTCCTCAAGCGGAATATCCGCTTGGGGCATTTTTGTCTTTCGGACGCCGAAAGACGCCAACCCGCGATCGCGGAAAAAAATCACGTTTTGACGCGTTTTGTGGTACAATAATAGCTATGTGATTTTCGTATGGAAGGGATAAAACTATGAGCAAAACGCTTTCGGAACAAATTAGCAAAGAGGTGGATAAACGCAGAACGTTTGCCATCATCTCCCACCCCGATGCGGGGAAAACGACGTTAACGGAAAAGCTGCTTCTATTCGGAGGCGCCATTCGGCTGGCAGGGACGGTAAAAGCGCGCAAAGCCTCGAAGCATGCAACGAGCGACTGGATGGAAATCGAGAAGCAGCGGGGCATCTCCGTCACTTCATCGGTTATGCAGTTCGACTATAACGGCCATCGCGTCAATATTCTCGATACGCCCGGCCACCAAGACTTCAGTGAAGATACGTACCGGACTTTGACGGCGGCGGATAGCGCGGTCATGTTGATCGACGTGGCCAAAGGCGTCGAGGCGCAGACGATCAAATTGTTCCAGGTTTGCGCCAAACGCGGCATTCCAATTTTTACGTTCATTAATAAGCTGGACCGCGAAGGGCGCAGTCCGTTCGAGTTGATGGAAGAAATCGAACAAGTGCTGGGCATCCGTTCCGTACCGATGAACTGGCCGATCGGGATGGGGCGGGACTTATGCGGCGTATACGATCGGGCGAAAAATCAGGTGGAACTGTTCCAAGGGGACGATCATTCCGTCATTAAGGTACAAAAGGTGGAAGATTACCACGATCCGGTAATTCGCGAGATGGCGGGACAGTTTCTGCATGACCAACTATGCGAGGAATTGGAACTGCTCGATGTCGCCGGCGATCCGTTCGATTTCGAGAAAGTGAAGCGGGGCGAATTGACGCCGGTTTTCTTCGGCAGCGCGATCAACAATTTCGGTGTGCAGACGTTTCTTGAAAATTTCCTGCAGCTTGCGCCGAAGCCGGCTCCGCGCCAAACGATCGAAGGGTTGCTGGAGCCTACCGACGAGAAATTTTCCGGTTATATATTCAAAATCCAGGCGAACATGAATCCGGCTCATCGCGACCGAATCGCATTCCTGCGCGTTTGTTCCGGGAAGTTCGAACGGGGCATGGCCGTGAAGCATGTGCGCGTCGGTAAAGAAATCAAGCTATCTCAGCCGCAGCAATTTCTGGCGCAAGACCGCGATATCGTTCAGGAAGCTTATCCGGGGGATATTATCGGCTTGTTCGATCCCGGCATATTCCGCATCGGCGATAGCTTGAGTCAAGGTTCCGAGGTGACATTCGACGAACTGCCGACGTTCTCGCCCGAATTATTCGCCAGAGTCACGGTCAAGAATGCGTTAAAGCATAAGCAATACCAGAAAGGCGTCGATCAGTTGACGGAGGAAGGAACGATTCAGGTGTTCTACTCCACGGGGACGTTCGACGAGACGATTCTCGGCGTTGTCGGCCAGCTGCAATTCGAAGTGTTCGAATATCGGATGAAAGCCGAATATGGCGTGGAAGTGCTGCTGCAGCGGCTGCCGTTCCAATTCGGCCGCTGGGTTGTCGGCGACAGCATCGATCCGGCGAAATTCCGCATTAATTCGCAGCTTGTCAAGGACAAGAAAGACAATTACGTCGCCTTGTTCGAGAACGAATATGCGATGCGGACCGCAATCGACAAAATGCCTGACGTAAAATTTCTGGAGACGGCTCCGTAAGAGCCGTCTTTTCTTGTATTGCGATTAGGGGATATCGTGCCTGTTCCGATGCGTTCTGACGCTGAGAACGAGCCCTACCGCGATCATATTCGTCAATAAGGAGCTTCCTCCGTAACTTATAAAGGGCAGCGCGATTCCCGTCATCGGCATCATGCCGATATGCATGGCGATATTCTCGAAGATTTGCAAAGTCAACATTGAAATGACGCCGACCACGATGTACGACCCGGACAAATCTTTGCATTCGGACGCGATGCGGATCATCCGGTAGAAGAGCAGGAAGAACAAGATGAGCAATAACGCCGAGCCTGCAAACCCGAATTCTTCTCCGATGACGACATAAATAGAGTCTGCGTAATTATAAGGGATGAATCCGTTTTGCGTATAAAAACCGTGCTGAAACCCTTTGCCGAACAACTGCCCCACCCCGACGGCGGTGAGCGAATTCATGACATGCCAAGCGGAATTCGGATCCGCCCCGGGGTCCAGAAACGTTTGTATCCGTTCTAATTGATGCGGCTTAACAATTTTGGAGAATAGATTGAAATCGAAATAATACAAAGCAACGATGAGCCCGACGATGGCAGCGGCCGTTCCGGCGCCGACCGCAATATGTTTGATACGGATATTGCCCGACCATAGCATGCCGATATAAATGCTGATGAATACGATCGCCGTGCCTAAATCGGGCTGCATCAAGACCAACACAAACGGTACCGCCGTGAACAGAGTAATCGGCAGGATGTCGCTCCACACTTGAAGCGCGTCGCCCTGCCTTTTTTCTTGCAGTTTGGCAATGACGAGAATGAGCGCAATTTTCACAAGCTCGGACGGTTGAAATTGAATAAAGGCGAGATTGATCCATCGTCTCGATCCGTTAATCGTTACTCCTTGGAACATGACATAGATGAGGAATACAATCCCGATTCCGTATAAAAGATAGGATAATTTACGAACGAAAATTCGATAATCGATAAGCGCCAGCACACAGACCAAAATACCGGATACCCCGTATAGCAGCAGGTTGTTCATGTGCAGTCCTTCGTATTTCGTAAGATTGGTTGCGCTGTAAATGGCGATGGTGCTCACGGCCATGAAAATGCCGACAATAAGCAAAATGATATAATCCAGTTCTCTCCACTTTTTAAACATGCATATTACCTCCAATAAAAAAAATGAATCCCCTAACTACTAGAGGATTCATGGAATATGCAAATGCAAATAGAAACTTCCGATGTCCCTCCAAGTCGAGTTTTGGCACTATACAACGTAAAGGCAACGTCGAGCGTTGTCTTAGCCACATTATGAAAAGCCTTAATCCGGCAATCCCTGTTCAACCCATGGGCATCTTTCGATATTTCTGGGCAGTGGCATCTGTTTGTATAGGAGCCTCACCTAACGAGGTAATTGGCAAATCATTTTATTATCTATAGCATCATACGACTCATGCCGATGAAATGTCAATACTTCTGGAGGAAAAAGATATAAATAATGGCAAACACTACTGAAGAACAACTTTGTCCCCTTCGTTCAGCCCGCTGATCACTTCGGTTTTATCCGCCGTCTCCAATCCGATTTCAATAAATGTTTTCTCGAGTCCTTCCGGGGTCTGCTTCATAACATAGTACTTGTCGTTTTCCCGCTGCACGGCCAGCGTCGGCACGACGACGATATTCTCCTTATTGGCGATTTCAATCTCGCCCGTCAAGCTGAGGCCGGCGATCAAATTCTCGTTCGGCTGCAGATGAATATTCACTTCGAATTGCGCGGCTTGGCCGGAGCTTTGATCCGTTCCCGACTTGGCAAATTTGGAGACGCGTTCGACGCTGCCCTCAAGCGTAATATTTTTCAGCGCATTGATCTTCACCTTAACCGGCATGCCCGGCTTGATCTGAAATACGTCTTGTTCGCCGACGTACGTTATCAGTTGAAGTTTGCCTAAATCGACGATTTTGCCGAGCCGGTCGCTTTCCTTGACGGCCTGCGGAATTTTGCTGGAATCTTCGAATAGAAATATGCCGGCGTCCGGCGCGGCAAACTTCGATTGGCCGAGCTTCTTTTTCTTTTCCTCAATATCCGTTCGATTGATCTGTTCATTAACTTCGTTTAATTCGTTTACAATTTTGTTTTGTTCTTTTTCCACAAAATATTTTTTCGATTCGTATTCCGTCGTCAATGGCGGAGCTTCGTGTTCGCTCATGGCAGCCTGCAGCTCATTCAATCTTTTTTCCAGCTGCGCCTTTTTGGAATTCGCCTCCATCAATGCAATATCGTTGCTGAGCTTGGTGCCGTCGAGCTCGAACATGATATCGCCTTTTTTCAATTGCGTCCCGTCTTTCACATGCCATTTCACAACATCGCCGGAATATGGCGCATAGATGAAAGTTTCATTCAAGTAAGAGGATTTCCCTTTCACTTCGATCGTCTTGGACAAATTTTCGCGGGTGACATCGAACTGCAGCATCGTTTCCGCTCCCAAATCGACGGGCGCTGCCGCCGGAGGTTTACTGAGCCGATATAAAAAGAAACTGATAGCGATAATGACGATTCCGAGGACGCCCAGCCAAATTTTTTTCTTCAATGATTGTTCCCCCTAATCTCGTTTAATTGCCGTTAAAGCATCGGTCCGCGAAGCGCTGATGGCGGGATAAATGCCGGACAGCACGCCCGTCAGCACGGCGAAGAAGATGCCGACCCCTAAAATCCAGGTAGAAATAAAGATGAGCTCGGATGTGCCGCTGTCGACCGCGGACAACAGCCCGTTAATGCCCCAAACGACCCAATAGGACAGCAGGATGCCGACCATGCCGCCGAGCAAACCGAGCAGCGCGGATTCGACGATAAACATGTTGCGTATTTGGCGCAAATTGGCGCCCAGCACTTTCATCACGCCGATTTGTTTCCGCCTTTGATATGTGGACATTGTCATCGCAACGACGATCGAGATCGAAGCGATGAAGAGCACGAACAAGCCCACTCCCAACGCGACGGTGCGAATAACGGCGAATTGCTCGTTTAACCGGTCTTGCTGATGCAAATTGTTTTGGGTGTTTAATTTTAGTTTTTTTATTTTCTCATCCAATGCTTTGACATGTTTCGTGTCGTCCACTTTCACGACAACTCTTGCGTAAGAGTCGAACCGCTCCATGCCGGCATTCGATCCGGTCGATTCTTTCATTGCGTTTTGAATTTGCTCCGCCATTTCATGCGATATGTATGCTTCCTTCATATATGGGATCGAATCTTCCGGGACCCCGCTCGGCTTGTTAAGAACTCCCGTTACGCGCGCGGGCACTTCGATCACCTTCGGCTGGCCGCTGCCGGAAGGATTGCCTGTGATGAGCAGCTTGATTCCTTTCTGGTATAGAGGCGTCGGAACTTTGTCCAAACTGCGGTACATTTCCCGCAGCTGCTTATTGTCCGGATTCGCCTGCAACTGTTTGTTCCGGATTTCGTCGGTGCGTTCGTCGTACAGGCCTAACGTCGCTCCGTAGCTAAGCACGATCGTATTCGGTTGATCGGAATAATTGCCTTGTTTGAACTCCTTGTCGAAATAGGTTAACGTGTCAAGATCGGTTGCGATCAGATTGACGCGGCCGTTTTTCTGGTCGTCGACGACGAAAGGGAAGTACCCCAGATCTTTAAAAGTCGCAACCGCTTTGACATGCGGGAAGCTGCGAATCAAGTCGAGCTTTTGTTTCGTAACTTTCCCATAGTCGTCCGGGCTTTCGTTCGAAGGTTCGCCGGAATTTCCCTCCGAATTGTCCATGATCGTAATTTCATCGATCTTTAAAAAGGCGTTCACTTGTTCCTGCGCATACTTTTGCGACGATTCGCCGAGCGACAGCGCAACGATGATTGCGGAGGAACCGATGGCGATGCCGCAGGCGCACATGGCGGTGACGACTTTGCGCCGTTTCAGCTGATCCCAGCCGATGCGGAGGTAATCTCTAAGCCTCATGCGCTATTCCCTCCCCCCATTCGTCGTCTTCGATCAATTGCCCGTCGCGCAAATGGATGATGCGTTTCGTTCGAATGGCGACTTCGCGTTCATGCGTAACGATGACGAATGTAATATGTAATTTCTCGTTCAGGTCGATAAGAAGATCGATAATTTCTTTCTCCGTCTTCGTATCCAGGTTGCCTGTGGGCTCGTCCGCAAACACGATGGAAGGCATCGTGATGAGCGAACGCGCAATGCTGACCCGCTGCTGTTGTCCGCCGGACAATTGCGACGGGAACAGCTCGGTTTTGTCCTGCAGGCCGACTTGATGGAGCAGCTCGATGGCCTTCTCTTTGCGCTCGCTAGGACGCATCCCCTGAAAGACGAGCGGCAGCTCCACGTTTTCGCGCACCGTCATATGCGATATAAGCTCATAGGCTTGGAATATAAATCCGATGTTCGTACGCCGGTATTCGGCCAGTTTGTTTTCGCTCATTTTCTCGATCGGCTGGCCGTTGATGATGATTTGTCCTTCCGTCGGTTTCATTAACCCGGCCATCAGGTTGAGCAATGTCGATTTGCCGGAGCCGGAACTGCCGAGCAATGCCACCATCTCCCCCTTTTCTACGGTAAAATTAATGTTTTTCAGTACGGGCGTATCTTCGCTGCCGTTGCGAAAAACATGCGAAAGATCATGTACGTGCAGCACGACAAATCCTCCCCTCTAAAAGTTTTGTGAAGCGATGCTTCTTCGATTGCCTGCGCAACAAAACTTGCTTCGAAAGCATGGGCTCTGTTTTGTGAAGCGATGCTTCTTCGATTGCCTGCGCAACAAAACTTGCCTGTGCACAAATCATGGAACCCGAACGCAACTAGCCCTTGCACAATTACTTAGACGATCATGATTCGGTTTTCACTTCAATTTTGTCGAAAAAAAATGAATGGAGGGGGATTTTCGCAAGGAGGGTTGTATGTTGTATGAAATACAATATTTGAGCGGGAAAAAGTGCAGGAGCCTAGTACCATGTTGCATCTCGTACAACAAAAACGCAAGCGGAAGGGCGAAACGCTCCGTTTGAGCGCCGCTATGTTGCAAATTTTACAGCATAGTTTGCGTAGCGAGGTAGAAAAATGGAGATATGTTGTATATTATACAAGATCAATCCCGGTTCTTATGTTCTCAATCAAACAAACCTGAGGGTGAGCCTCAGGTTCGGCGGCATGTTCGTTTAAGAAGAGGGCTTTGCTTTCAAGCCTTGCTGCAGCGCGTCGATTAGCTGATTTTGCGTGTTCGTATCAATTTGTTTCCATATCGTTTCAAATAAGACGCCAAGTCCCGGCAGCGCGCGTTCGTCTTGACCGATCGAATCCTCGATAATTTCGCGCAAATCTTCATTGGACTGGCCTTCGACCTTCTTCACGATCGCTTCCCGCAAACTCATAACTACTGCCATGATGAACGACCTCCGTGTTATAATGTTTTCCGTATTTAGCGTTCCCCAGATGGCTGTAATGGATTCAATGGATTCGTTTCGGCGCAGCATTCCGCACGTTTAATCGGGAAAGCTTTATGATATAATAGACGCAATATGTATTCTGAGCGGAGAGGGGTCGGAATCCTTTTGAGCAAAAAACAATTCGCGATTATCGGGATGGGCCGTTTCGGTTCGAGCGTTGCCCGTTCTTTGAATCAAATGGGGTATGAAGTGCTTGCGATCGATTCCAGCGAGCAAAAGACGCAAGAAGTGGTCAATTTCGTCACTCATGCGGTTTCGGCCGATTCGACGGACGAAGAGGCGCTCAAAGCGCTCGGGATCCGCAATTTTGACGTCGTTGTCGTTGCCATTGGACAAGACATTCAATCCAGCATTTTGACGACTTTGATTCTGAAAGATCTCGGCGTGCCGAAAATTATCGTCAAAGCGCAAAACGAACTGCACGGGAAAGTGCTGAACAAAATCGGCGCCGACAAAGTGATCTACCCGGAGCGGGACATGGGATTGCGCGTCGCCCATCATTTAATATCGCCGAACATTCTCGATTATATCGATTTATCCGACGACTACAGCATCGTCGAGATGAAAGCGGCGAAGCAAATGATCGGCAAAAATTTGATGCAGCTCAACATTCGGGCCAAATTCGGCTGCAACGTCATGGCGATCAAAAGCCATGGAACGATGAATATTTCGCCGTATGCGGAAGATATGATCAAGCAGGACGATGTGCTCGTTATCGTCGGCCGCAACCAAGACTTGCAGAAGATGGAAGTCGCTTACGCGGAGGAATAAGCGGCATCGCGGCATGAGGCAATGTATCGGCCGGCGATTCTTTACAGAAGTATACAATTAGGAGTTCATTATGGAAATAACGTCGAATCAAAATCCTCGCGTCAAACTATGGGCGCAACTTCTAAACAAAAAACATCGGGACAAACAGCGCAAATTTTTGATCGAAGGGATTCATCTCGTGCAAGAAGCGCTGGCCGCGAATACAGACATCGAGTGCATCGTATATTCGATCGAGCAAGGGCTGCCTGCCGAAATCGAACGCTCCGCCCGCGACCGCCTTAACGTCGAATGGATCGGAACGACGGACGCGATTATTGCCAAATGCAGCGATACATTAACGCCTCAGCCTATATTCGCTGTCATACGAAAAGGCTCCTCCCATGCGGATGAGTTGTTGAACCGCAAGCAAGCGCTTGTCGTGGCGGTCGACGGCGTGCAGGATCCCGGCAATTTGGGAACGATCATCCGCAGCGCCGATGCGGTGGGCGCCGACGGCGTCGTGATCGGCAAAGGAAGCGTCGACTTATACAATCCGAAGACGATTCGCGCCACGATGGGCTCGATCTTCCATCTGCCGATCGTCGAGGGCGACTTGGCGGAGCTGCTGCCCCTAGCGAAGGAGCGCGGCGTTCACATCGTCAGTACAAGCCTTCAGGCGGAGCGGCACTGCTACTCCTACGATTTCAACCAAAGCACATGGCTGCTTGTCGGCAATGAAGCGAAAGGGGTATCCGCCGCGGCATCCGCCTGGATCGACGACGCGATCATTATTCCGATGCATGGGGAGGCGGAATCGCTTAACGTTGCCATGGCAACATCGGTGCTGCTGTATGAAGCGCTCCGGCAGCGGCATTACGGCGAGAGGTAAGGGGAGCGGGGCGTGCAGCATTTTTAACGGAAGTGGAAGACCTTTTAGCGGAAAAAAACAAACTTTTCGGATTCTAACGGAACTCAGCGCTCTTATTTATTGTTTCTCTAGCGAAAAATGAGCGAATGACCGCAAATAAGGTTCCTCATTTCCGTTACATTTTGAAAAGCCGCGATTTTACTCAAATAAGGTCCCTTGGATCCGTTAGCCGTACAATACTAGATTAAAACTAAGAGACGAAATTCACGATTCGGTGTTCTTCGTCTCTTAATTTTTTTTACAAAAAACGAATCCTAACGAGGAAATATTGTTTCTTTAGCGAATTAATTCAATATTTTGGTATTGCCTTTCCCTATATTCAGACAGATTCCGAACTGTAGTCATACGATTGACATTGAAGTGTAGCGAATGGAGAGGGGATAAGCTCATGCATTTGAGGCAGGCTGATTTAATTGATTTCGCTTTCAATCATGCATCGATTGGAATGGCAATTGTATCTTTGGAAGGACGCTTTATCCAGGTAAACCGGGCGCTTTGCGAATTGATCGGCTACAATGAACGGGAGCTGCTGTCGATGAATTTTATGTCGATCATCCAGCATGACGATGCGGAGGAACATCGAGAGTGCTTCAATCAATTGGCATGCCGGGAAGTAGAAGCGTTTCACACCGAGAAGCGCTGCGTTCATAAGCAAGGGCAAATGGTTTGGTGCATGATTGTCACATCGTTAGTCTTCAACGAGAAAGGAGAACCGATATTTTTATTCGCCCAGTTCCATGATATTACGGCGAATAAACTGACTGAACTGGCACAGAAGGAAGTCGCGGCGGTATTAAAGGAAAAGGAAGAGTCCTTGCGCATTTTGATGGAAGAACTGCCGCTGGCGGTGCTCATTACGCAAAACGGCGTATGCAAGTATTTAAACGCCGCCGCGCTCGAATTGATTGAAGCCGACAGCGCAGAACGCTACTTAGGCACGTCTACGAACGAAATCGTCGATCCTTGCGATCACGAAAAGTTGCACGAACGGAGAAGAAAGTATCGCCATGGCGAGAAAATGGGAAGCGTCAAATATAAGGTCAATTGTTACAACGGCGATACGAAGTATGTGGAAGGCATTTCGATTCCGGCCACCTATTGCGGCGAACGTGCGGTAATCGGCGTATTTCAAGATATTACGGAACGGAAAAAGGAAGAAGAGCGGATGCTTCATTCGGAGAAGCTGTCGATATGCGGGCAACTGGCCGCCGGCGTGGCGCATGAAATTCGCAACCCGTTAACGTCAATCAACGGATTCATTAAATTAATGCGCACTTTGAAGCATGAGAAGGACCAGTATTATGACATCATCGAAGCGGAACTGAAAAGCATAGAAATTATTTGCAATGAATTGCTCTTGTTAGCGAAACCTAGCGTAATGACGAGAACGAAAACCGATATTGTACGGGTGCTGGAGCAGGTGATCGCTTTGATGAGCGTACAAGCGACGCTGAAAAACTGCGCGATCGTTGCCGCCTATCCGCAAGAAGCGATATGGCTAAGCTGCGATCCGAATCAAATCAAGCAAGTATTTCTCAACATTATTAAAAACGCCATTGAAGCGATGCATGGAGGCGGAAATATACATATCGACCTCACTATTCACGGGGAATACGCACATATATCGATACAAGACGAAGGATGCGGCATTCCTCCGGACAAGCTGCAAATGCTCGGTCAACCTTTTTATACGACGAAAGAATCGGGAACGGGATTAGGTTTAATGGTCAGTTACAACATTATTGACAATCATGGCGGCAGCATGTCGGTGGAGAGTGTGCCGGACCAAGGAACGACGTTTACAATCAGTTTGCCGATCATGGAATCTGCAGATTTATACTGAGCCCGGCATGGCGGAAGTCCCTGAATATCAGCTTCATTCAGGGATTTTTTGCGCTCCGATCATTGCTCTGCGTTCTCGCACAAAAAAGTGTTGCTTAATTTTCTATTTCATTATAATCTAAAGGTAAAGCGCTTAACCCAATACTAGTAATAAAATTAATGGAAATAGAATAAAGTATATAGATAAGCGCTTAACCTATGTGGAGGTGATGTTGCATGAGCAAGTTGCGATTGACGATGGCGCAGGCATTGCTCAAGTTTTTGGATTGCCAGTACGTTTCCGTCGACGGCGTAGAAACGAAGTTTGTACAAGGCGTGATGGGCATTTTCGGTCACGGCAATGTGACAGGCATCGGGGAAGCTTTGGAGCGCAGCCCGGGCGAACTGACGTACATACAGGGCAAGAACGAACAAGGAATGGTTCATGCTGCAACCGCTTACGCCAAACAAAAGAATCGCAAACAAATTTTCGCCTGTACGTCTTCGATCGGACCGGGCGCTTTAAATATGGTGACGGCGGCGGCGACCGCTACCGTAAACCGTATTCCGGTACTGCTGCTTCCGGGGGACCATTTCGCGGACAGGCAGCCCGATCCGGTGCTGCAGCAGCTGGAAGCAAGCGGAGATTACACGATGTCGACGACGGATTGCTTCAAGCCTGTCAGCAAATATTGGGACCGGATCGTCCGGCCGGAACAGCTGATGTCGGCGGCCGTTCAAGCGATGCGCGTCTTGACGGACCCGGCCGAGACGGGCGCGGTCACTTTGGCGCTGCCGCAAGACGTGCAAGCGGAAGCTTACGATTACCCGGCATCGTTCTTTGCCAAGAGAGTCCATTACATCGACCGCCGTCCCCCTGCGGCTAATACCGTCAAGCGCGCAGCGGAACTGATGTCGGGCAGGAAAAGACCGCTTATTATCGCCGGCGGCGGCGTGCTGTATTCGGAAGCGGAGCAGGAATTGCTGCGGTTTGCGGAAACTTTTCATATTCCGGTCGCCGAAACGCAAGCGGGGAAAAGCGCGATCTCATGGAAGCATCCGCTGAGCGTCGGCGGCGTGGGGGTGACCGGCACGCTGGCGGCAAATAAGCTGGCGAAGGAGGCGGACCTCATCATCGGCGTTGGAACGCGCTATTCGGATTTTACGACTTCATCCAAATCGGCATTCGAGCACCGGGATGTCCGGTTTCTCAACATCAATGTAAACGGCATGGATGCCGCGAAATTAAACGGCGTTTCCCTTCTCGCCGATGCGAGGGAAGGATTGCGGGCGCTTCGGGAAGCCTTGGCTGACTCTGGGTACCGCAGCGGCTACGCCGACGGGGAAATCGCCGCCCTGCAAGCGAAATGGAATGCCGAAGTCGACCGTTTGCACCTGCTTGAAAACGATCAAGGGCTAACGCAAACCCGGGCGCTGGGCGTCATGAACGGGACGATCGGTTCTTCCGCCGTCGTCGTCTGCGCGGCCGGCAGCTTGCCGGGCGATTTGCATCGGATATGGAGAAGCGAGGAACCGAAAACGTATCATATGGAATATGGATTTTCCTGCATGGGTTACGAGGTGTCCGGAGCTTTCGGCGCCGCGATGGCGGAACCTGACCGGGAGGTGTACGCCCTTGTAGGAGACGGCAGCTACTTGATGCTGCATTCGGAAATGGTGACAAGCTTGCAGGAAGGCATAAAATTTACGGTTTTATTATTCAATAATCACGGTTTTCAATGTATCCATAATTTGCAGAGAGGTCATGGAAGCGACGGCTTCGGCAACGAATTCCGTTATCGGGAAGCGGATACAAACCGGTTGACGGGATCTTATATGCCAATTGACTATGCCGCCCATGCTCGCAGCTTGGGAGCGAAGACGTATCAAGCCGGGACGGCGGAAGAGCTCAGGGAAGCTTTGCAACGGGCGAAGGAAGAAACGGTTACCGTACTCATTGAAATCTCGGTTTTGCCGGGGACGAATACGGACGGTTACGAATCTTGGTGGAACGTTGGCGTGCCGGAAGTGTCGGCAAGCGAGAAAGTCGTTGCCGAGCATGCGAAAAGGCGGCGGCGGATCGAGCGTATCAACTTATATTAGAAAGGAAGGGGACCGAATATGAGACGGAAATTATTCCGCATCGGCGCGCATCCGATTAATTGGGTCGGCGAGGATGTGAAGGAGCATGGCGAACATACGACTTATGAACAAATTCTCGACGATATGCAATCGCTCGGATTGCTTGGAACGGAAATGGGTCGCAAATATCCGCAAGATGCCGCTCTACTGCGGCAAGAGCTCGATAAACGCGGCATGCGGCTCGTCTCCCAATGGAAGTCGGTGCTGTTCTCCGATCCGTCCTGCCGCCGGGAGGAGCTGGAGAGCTATCGCCGTCATGCGCAATTTCTGCATGAGATGGGTTGCAAAGTGATCAGCACTTGCGAGAGCGGCGGTTCGCCCCAGTTCGATCCCCGAACATCGCCGGGACAGATAGGGGTGATTCGGCTGGACGAAGCGGGTTGGAAGAGCCTTGCCGAAGGATTGAACGCCGCCGGAGCGATCGCAAGCGAATATGGGATGAAGCTGACTTACCATCACCACGGAGGCACGGTCGTCGAGCGTCCCGAGGAAATCGACCGGCTGATGGAGATGACCGACCCCGAGCTCGTCAGCTTGTTGTACGATACGGGACACGCGTATTTCGGGGGCGCCGACCCGCTTGCGGTTCTGTGCAAGCATTACGATCGCATCGCATACGTCCACCTCAAGGACGTTCGCAAAGGGGTATTAACGCAGGCGCGGGAAGAAGAGGCGGATTTCATCGAATGCATCAAGCGGGGCGTATTTACGCTGCCCGGAACGGGCGATCTCGATTTCCGGCCGATTGTCGGGGAACTGCTTCAGCGCGGCTACGACGGATGGGCGATGCTGGAGGGAGAACAAGATCCGGCGAAGCATCCTCCGCATGAGTATGCCCGGACATCGCTCAACTATTTGAACAAGATTATTTCGGAAAAGGCAGGTGCGTAAACGTGGAACGGTATATTGAGTTTCCGGCGGACAGTACGTATGATTTCACGGCGATCGGCAGGTTATGCATCGATTTGAACGCGAACGAGATCAATCGACCGATGGAAGAAACGATGACTTTTACCAAATATGTCGGCGGTTCCCCCGCGAATATTGCGATCGGCATGTCGCGGTTTGGCATGAAGACGGCTTTTATCGGCAAAATCGCGGACGACCAAATGGGGCGCTTTATTCGCGGCTATTTGGAGCAAAACCGGATTCATACCGGCAATGTCGTTACCGATCGTACCGGAGCGGTGACGGGACTCGCCTTTACGGAAATTAAAAGCCCGACCGATTGCAGCATTTTAATGTACCGGGACAATGCGGCCGACCTGCTGCTGACTGCGGGAGAAGTGCAGGAAGAGCTCATTGCCGGATCGAAGGTGCTGCTCATTTCCGGAACGGCGCTGGCGCAAAGCCCGTCGCGGGAAGCGGTGCTTCAATCGCTGCAATACGCCCAAAAACACGGAACGATCGTCGCATTCGATCTGGATTATCGCCCTTACACTTGGAAATCGGATGAGGAGACGGCAGTTTACTATAACTTGGCGGCGGAGAAATGCGATATCATTCTCGGCACCCGCGAAGAGTTCGATATGATGGAGCGGTTCGGCGGCAATCCGGAGCGGGACGACCGGGTGACGGCGTCCAACTGGTTCGGGCATCGCGCGAAAATCGTCGTCGTTAAACACGGCAAGGAGGGGTCGATCGCTTATACGGGCGACGGCATCGGCCATCGCGCCCAAAGCTTTCCGGCCAAAGTGGTGAAGACATTCGGCGCGGGCGATTCCTATGCGGCCGGATTTCTGTACGGCATCATGCAGGGCTGGACGCTTACGGCATGCATGGAATTCGGCAGCGCAGCGGCCTGCATCGTCATTTCGAGCCATAGCTGTTCGGACGCCATGCCGACGGCCGCGCAAGTTCATGCATATATCGAACGCTGCAAAGCCGGCGAAATCGAAGTGCAATAGCAGCCAATTTTGATCAAAAAGGAGATATGACACGATGGCGACAATATTGAAAAATTGGATCGGCGGCGAATGGACGGATTCGTCGTCCGTACGTCTCGAGCCAGTCTATAATCCGGCCACGGAGGAGATTCTCGCGCAAGTTCCGCTCTCCACACAGACCGATGTGGATGCGGCGGTGCGGAAAGCCGGGGAAGCGTTCGCAACCTGGAGCCGCACGCCGGTACCCCGCCGCGCGCGCATTATGTTCGCGTATCAGCAGCTTCTTGTCCAGCATTGGGAAGAGCTTGCGAAGTTGATTACGAAAGAAAACGGAAAAAGCTATAACGAAGCTTACGGCGAGGTGTTGCGCGGGATCGAATGCGTCGAGTTTGCCGCGGGCGCGCCCTCGCTTATGATGGGCAAACAGTTGCCGGATATCGCCACGAACTTGGAATCGGGCATGTTCCGCTATCCGATCGGCGTTGTCGGGGGCATTACCCCTTTCAATTTCCCGATGATGGTGCCATGCTGGATGTTCCCGCTCGCGATCGCTTGCGGCAACGCGTTCGTGCTGAAGCCGTCCGAACGGACGCCGCTGCTCGCCAACCGATTGGCGGAACTGATGCACGAAGCGGGACTTCCCGCGGGCGTACTGAACGTCGTGCATGGCGCTCATGATGTCGTTAACGGCATATTGGAGCACCCGGACGTGAAAGCCGTCTCTTTCGTCGGATCCCAGCCTGTCGCCGAATACGTCTATAAAACGGCCTCCTCCCACGGCAAACGGGTGCAGGCTTTGGCCGGCGCCAAAAACCATACGATCGTCATGCCGGATGCGGATCTCGACCTGGCCGTCAAGGAAATCGCAAACGCCGCTTTCGGTTCCGCCGGGGAACGCTGCATGGCATGCTCCGTCGTCGTAGCGGTCGGGGAGATCGGCGATGAACTCGTAAACAGGCTGGTTCAGGCCGCAGACCGGATTACGATCGGAAACGGTCTCGACGAGGGTGTGTTCCTCGGACCGGTTATTCGGGATTCCCATAAAGAACGGACCGTGAAATACATCGAAATCGGAGAGAAGGAAGGCGCTTTGCTCGTTCGCGACGGGCGCAAAGATTCGGCGTCGTCCGGCGAGGGCTATTTTGTCGGGCCGACGATTTTCGACGGCGTGCGGTGCGGGATGAAAATTTGGGAAGATGAAATTTTCGCCCCTGTCTTATCCGTCGTCAGAGCGGATACGCTCGAGGAGGCGATCGAGCTGGCGAATCGGTCGGAGTTCGCCAACGGAGCATGCTTGTTCACCACGAGCGGCAGCCATGCCCGCCAGTTCCGCGAGCAAATCGATGCAGGCATGCTCGGGGTCAACCTTGGCGTACCCGCACCAATGGCGTTCTTCCCGTTCTCCGGCTGGAAAAAGTCGTTTTACGGCGATTTGCACGCGAACGGCATGGACGGGGTTGAATTTTACACGAGAAAGAAAATGGTGACGGCAAGATGGTAATCCGTAGAGAGGATGCGTGTCTATGAAAAAAATAACGATCGGCATCATCGGCGCGGGCAGAATCGGGAAGATTCATGCTGACAATATGGCGAGGCTTCCGAATGTCGAAATTGCGGCGATCAGCGATCTGTTCGTGGGTCCCGAACTCGAAGCTTGGGCGGCGGAACGGGGGATTGGGCTGGTAACAAAGAACAGCGGGGATATTATCGCCCATCCCGACATCGATGCCGTATTCATTTGCTCTTCGACCGATACGCATGTACCGCTGATCAAACAAGCGGCGCAAGCGGGAAAACATATTTTCTGCGAGAAGCCGGTCAGCATGGATCTCGCCCAGACGAGAGAAGGGGTCGCCGCGGCGGCGGAGGCGGGCGTCAAACTGCAAATCGGCTTCAACCGGCGCTTCGATCATAACTTCAAACGGGTGCGGGAGCATGTGCAAGCGGGGACGATCGGCCGGCCGCATCTGATCAAAATTACGTCGCGCGATCCGAGTCCGCCGGGTGAAAGCTACATTCGGGTGTCCGGCGGCCTGTTTATGGATATGGCGATTCACGATTTCGACATGGCCCGGTATTTGGCGGGCAGCGAAGTGGAGGAAGTATACGCGCAAGGCAATGTGCTCGTCGACCCGGTGTTCGCCAAGTACGGCGACATTGATACCGCCGTAATTACGCTTCGCTTCGAGAACGGGGCGCTCGGCGTCATCGACAACAGCCGCAAGGCGGCGTACGGATACGACCAGCGGGCGGAAGTATTCGGGTCGAAAGGAAGCGTCGCCGTCGCCAACGATTATCCCAACAGCGCAGTCGTCAGCTGCGCGGATGGAACGTATTCCGACAAGCCGCTGCATTTCTTCCTGGAACGCTACAATCAAGCGTACGTCGACGAGACGCGGCTCTTCGTCGAATGCTTGCTTGACGGCGGGCCGCTCGTGGTTGACGGCCATGACGCCTTGCAGGCGGAAAGCATCGCCTTGGCAGCGAAACTGTCTTTACGCTTGCGGCGTCCGGTCCGGCTGGATGAGTTAGACGAACTCGGCAATAAGGAATAGGAGTGAGGAGAATGTCCAATTTGATTGTAAAACCGGTGCCGCCAGGATACGGCGATTCCCGAGTCCTTGCCGTCACCCCGGAAGGCGCGCAATGGAACTATGTCGGATTTGAGGTTCACCGCATCGCTGCGGGCGGTTCCTTGCACAGCGATACCGGGGGGCGGGAAGCATGCCTTGTGTTGCTCAGCGGCAAGGCGAATGCGAGCACGTCGGAACGATCGTGGCATGATATTGGGCAGCGGATGAGCGTATTCGAGCAAATTCCTCCGTATTCCGTGTATGTGCCAAGCGGTGACAGATATGAAATCGAGGCGCTTACGGATGTAGAAGTTGCGGTTTGCAGCGCGCCGGGCCAAGGAAATCATAAAGCGAGGCTGATCGCCCCGGAGCATGTCGGCGTCGAGGTGCGCGGCAGCGGCAATATGCAGCGGCATATTCACAACATTTTGCCGGAACAGGAGCCGGCCGACAGCCTGCTCGTCGTGGAGGTATTTACGCCGGGCGGCCATTGGTCCAGCTATCCGCCCCATAAGCATGACCGCGACGCGTTGCCCGACGAGTCGTTGCTGGAAGAAACGTATTATTTCAAAATTAAGCCCGAGCAAGGGTTTGCGGTGCAGCGAGTTTATACCGACGACCGTTCGCTCGACGAGACGCTCGCCGTGCGGGACGGCGAAGCGGTGCTGGTGCCCCGCGGATACCATCCCGTGTCCGCGCCTCCCGGTTACGACGCATATTATTTAAATGTCATGGCAGGCCCTGTCCGCATCTGGAAGTTCCAAAACGATCCGGATCATGCTTGGCTAATGAACCATCCGTCTTCGCATAAATAGGGAACATATTGCATCAGGCGCAGAAAATACGCATAATGGGGTAAGGGGATGAGAGCGCATGAATCCATCCCCGTTTTTTATCCATGTCGGTAATAATCAATGAGTCGGGGATGTTCATGAAAGCTACCATATACGATGTTGCCAAAGAAGCCGGCGTTTCCATCGCGACCGTATCCAATGCGATCAACGGCAAAGGCAAAATAAGCAAAAAAAGACGGGAAGAAATATTCAAAGTAATGGAACGGCTGCAATACAAACCGAGCGTGATTGCTTCGGCCTTAATGGGAAAAAGAACCTTTACCCTCGGTTTGCTCATTCCGGACGTATCCAATCCGTTTTTTGCGGAAATCGCCAGAGCGATCGAGGACGAAGCCCATCAATCGGGGTACAGTCTCATCATTTGCAGTACGGACAATAAAGACGAAAAAGTCGAGCGTTATCTCAAGCTGTTGGAACAAAAAAGCGTGGACGGCATCATTATCGGCACAGGCATCGAAAATATCGAATTATTGAAGCAATTGCAGGAGAAATCGATACCGATCGCGATGATCGCCCGGGAGGTCGAATCGTTGACCGCGCATACCGTCGTGACGGACGATTTTCTCGGCGGAACGCTTGCGGCCCGTCACTTGCTTGAGCTCGGACATCTTCGTCTTTCCGTACTGACGGAAAGTTTGAAGGTAAGCAGCAGCCGCGAACGGATCAGAGGTTTTACGTTCGCTTTATTCGAAGCCGGCATCGCGCTGAACGAAGAGAGCATCGTCACTTGCGATCATACGATCGAAGATGCCAAGCTGGGGGCCAAACGTCTGCTGCGTCAAGCGGAACGGCCGACCGCCATCTTCTGCAGCAACGACATCCTTGCCGTCGGGGCTCTGCAAGCCGCCAAGGAAGAAGGATTGCGCGTTCCCGAAGACGTATCCGTGATCGGGTTTGACAACACGATTCTGTCTTCCGTCACCGATCCGGCGCTGACGACGGTCGCTCAGCCGATGGACCGGATGGCCAAGCTCGTGTTCAACCTGTTGACCGGCCATTTGGAGAACAAGCCGGATACGGCGATGCAGCGGATCGTATTGCGTCCCGAATTAATCGTGCGCCAATCGACGGCGGAAGCAAAGGGCTAGTTGCCGTTAGTACATGAATTTTCAGGATATCTATTAAATTATGAGATGAAACTCAAACTTCGATTCCGAGAAGCTGGGAAGTTTGAGTTTATCATTTTCATTGCCGTTTTCTTCGATCCGCTTACACCTTATATCTCATTCTTGTCGTTTTAAGGTCATGCCCTAGAAAATGATCTACATATTGCTTTTCAATTCTAAACCCCTTTTTTTGATAGAACGACATTCCTATAGCATTGTCTGTTTCAACATCACATACGATCTCAGTGCCAACTTTACATTCCCCAATCATTTTTTCGAATAATTGAGTACCAATCCCTTTACGTTGAAACAAAGGGTCAATATAAAATGCCGATAGTTCCACCAAATCATTTTTCGTAACAAAATAATTAATAAATCCTACGATTTTATTTTCGCAAATAGCAAGAAAAAATAAGGTGTTATCCATTCTGTTACTCAACATTTCATTTGAATAAGCATGGTCTAAAAAAGACTGTTGCACTTCAGGCGGAATGATTGACCTATATGTACTTTCCCAAGCAGTTACAGCGATGTTTCTAATGGCTTGGATATCTTCTATAGTTGCCTTTCTAATTTGCATCTTAAACACGCTCCTATGTAAGTAAAACACCTTCCACGAAGGTCATAAAATCTAAAGATTCTGTCAATATTTCGTTAGCGGCAGTTTCCATAAACAAGTATATTCTACTCATATTCTAATCATGGAAGGGAGTAGAACGATGTTTGCGATGACGAAAAGCGGAAAATCGATTTTTGTAAGCGCTTTGCTGGCCTTGGCTATGGCCTTGGCCCCTTCGGCCGGCAACGATATGATGGCCGCCGCCAAACCGGCGGAACGGCCGGTCGATCTCGGCGTGCTGTTTATCGGAGCCCATCCCGACGACGAGGCGGGCAGCTTGTCGACCTTCGGACAATGGAACGAATATGAAGGCATTCGTACAGGCGTCATTACCGTCACGAGAGGAGAAGGAGGAGGCAACGCGGCGGGACCGGAAGAAGGAGCCACTCTGGGCATTATACGGGAAAAGGAAGAGCGCAACGCAGTGGGGAAAGCAGGCATCGAGCATATTTACAACCTGGATAAACTGGATTTCTACTACACGGTCAGCGCTCCGCTGACGGAGGAAATGTGGGGTCACGACGATTCTTTGGAAAAGACGGTCCGTATCGTGCGCATGACGCGCCCGGAATTGATCGTTACGATGAATCCTTCTCCGACGCCCGGCAATCACGGCAACCACCAGTATGCGGCCCGATTGGCGGTCGAAGCGTTCTATGCCGCCGCCGATCCGGACGTCTTCCCCGAACAGATCGAGCAGGAAGGGCTGCAGCCTTGGCGGGCGAGTAAAATAGTGATGCGGTATGCCGCCGGAGCGGGACAGCTTGGAGAGCGTTGCGAGTCGTCGTTTGCGCCGACCGAGCCGACGGATGCGGTATACGGCGTATGGAACGGACGCCATTCGGAAAAGCATGGCAAAACATGGGGCCAAGTGGAGCGGGATGCGCAGCGCGAGTATGTGACCCAAGGCTGGTCGGTCTTCCCTGACGTGGCTTCCGACCCGCAGCAATTAGGTTGCGATCAATTTACGGAAATCGACAGCCGCGTGCCCGGTTTGGAAGGCGGGACGGATTCCGCGGCGATCTTGGCCGGGGCGCTGAAGCAAGCGGAAGGCGGTTTGCCGCTCGGCTCCGAATTGTATTTGACGACCGATGCATTCCAACTTGTGCGCGGCCAATCGTTTACCGTAACGGTCCATGCGCGGAACGGCGGAAAGCAGACGCTTCGCGATGCCGAAATCCGTTTGGAATTGCCGGACGGATGGAAAGCGGAGGGTCAGGGTGCGATCGCCAAGCTGGAACCGAATCAACCGGTTTCCGCCGCATTTACGGTAACGGTGCCGGACAATGCGGAGTTGAAACGCGTGCGGCTGAACGCCCGCTTGACGACAGGAAATATGAAAGGCTTTGCAAGCCGGGTCGTCAACGTTTCCCCGGAAGTGGCGGGTACGCTCCAGCCTTTGCCGCAAGTGAAGCAATTCCGGAACTGGGCGCAGCAAGTCGGCGTACCGCAGCTCGATAATTTGATCAAGCCGGTGCTTGCTCTCGGCGTCGGCGAGATGCGCACGGTGGAAGTCGATGTGACGAATTACAGCGATCGCAAGCAGAACGGCACAGTAACGCTGCAACTGCCTGCAGGTTTCCGGGCGGAGCCGGCGGTGCGGTCGTATTCCAATTTGCAGCCGGGAGCTACCGGCAAAGTGACATTTCAAGTGAAAAACACGAATTCCAACTTGAAAACGTCCAATGAGGGCGGAGAGAAGGGAGATTATAACTTTACCGTTCAGACGACAAGCATTGGCGGAAGCAGTACGCAGGCGGCCGCTCTGAATCTCGTGCCTGTAGCGGAGATCGCGAAGGCGAATGCCGCGCCGCGCGTCGACGGCGTGGAATCTCCAGGGGAATATCCCGGCGTCGCGTTAGACTTAAGCCGGGTGTGGGAAGGCGATGCCCCGGAATCGACGGCGGACGCCTCCGGCAGCGCGAAAGTGAGTTGGTATGACGATGCGCTCTATTTCGTCATTCACGTCAAGGACGATGTGCTGGGCGCCGTCCTGCCGCCGGATGACGCCAAGCGTCATTGGCGCACCGATTCCGTCGAAATCGCCATCGATCCGCGCGGCGATTCGGAGAATACGTCCACGACGTTCAAAGTGGGCATTTTCCCGGTCACGGACGATGCGCAGCATGGCAATCCCGCAGCGGCGTACCGCGACGCCGATCATAAGCAAGGGCCGATTGCCGAGACGGCTCCGGGCATGGTCGTCAAATCCAAGGTAAGCGAGCCGTATGCCGGTTATACGATCGAGGCGAAAATTCCGTTCGCCGAGTTGCCGGCGCCGATCGATCCGCAGCGGATGGGCTTGAATATTTTCATCTACGATTCCGACACGCAAGACAAAACCGGCCAAACGCGTCTCGGCTGGTCGACATGGGGCGGCGTGCAAGGCGATCCGTACCGCTGGGGCCAAGTGTCGCTATCCGGCTACGACCGGGCGAAAGACGCCGCCGTTGACGTCGGGCGCAGCGTAGCTTCGCCGCAGTCGATCATCCAATCGTTAGCGGACGGCGTTCCGCTCGCCGGCGGACGCGATGCCGGCAAGGTCGTTCAATTCCAATCGAAGCCGGTTTGGCAGGACGGTTCGATTGCCGTCGAGTTGAAAGCCGACGCAGCGGGCGAAGCCCATCTGTTCGTCTGGGCAGGCGGCGAAGCGCTGGCTTATCGATCCGTTCCGCTTGCGCCGGGCAAACCGGAGAAGCTGCTCCTGCCGGTTGCGAAGGACCGGGCCGACCGCGCGCGGCAAGACGCGATCGTGTTAGCGGCGTTTGAAACCGAGACCGGCGCAACGGCGGCTTTATCGGAAGCTGTGAAGAAGAAGTAGCAAGCAGAGGCGGTATCATGTTGATGCCGCCTCAGTTTCGTTCCGTTCATACGCAATGAAGCAGTGCATGGATCGAATCCTCCGAATTTGTTTGAGTTTCATACTCAAATCGCGATTTGAGACCTGCTCCTGCAATGGCGTTGCATTGAGGAAATTGCTATCCGGACCGTACGGCCGTTATTTTGTGTCAAACTTGCTTTTTCGCTGTTTAGGCGGACAGTGGTTCGTTATCCGTTCGTCGGAGGGCTTATTTTTACGTTTTTGCCGCGAATAGAGGATCGTATGTCCGCAAAAGGTCCGAAATCGGGCCGTTTGTCACAATTAGCGTCTCCTGTGTCCGCGAACTTGGGGAGCAGGGCGGTAGATGAAATGTGAAGGAATAGCACCGTAATCCACACAGTTGTCTCAATATTTGCTGAAAAAAGTTAATGCAACGCCAGTGCTGATCCTGCTCAGGTATGCGAAAAATCGTACAAAACAAGCGGCTCACACTTCCAATCCATCGACTTAGTTTGAAATTTCATACATACGCGCCGATTTGAGCCCTATTCCCGCAAAGGTGTACGAATAATCGTACGAAACGAGCCGCGCACGCTGCGAATCCGTCGACTTAGTTCGAAATTTCATATACAAAACGCGATCTGGGCCCTGATTCTGTAGTTGTAGACGAAAAATCATACACAAAAGAGCGGCGCATGCATCGACCCGTTGCTTTTGTTCGAACGTTCGGGGCGGAACCGCTAAGCGGAAAAATAAAAAAGCTTCCGTTTGCAGGAAGCCTTATTTCATTTCCTTGGCCAAGAAGCCAGCGATTTCTTCGCGTCGCTACGCAACCCTCGAATTCGATGCTCGACGTCAATATTTTTTGAGATTGTAAAAAATTTTGGGCAGCTTGCGGTATTTATTCGGACTGATGCCGATCATTTTCTTAAACATCCAATGAAAATGCGTGACATTGTTGAAGCCGACCTGGTACGCAATTTCCGTGACCTGCGTATCGGTATAGAGCAGCATTTCCTTAGCGTGCCAAATTCGTTTGAACGAAATGAACTCCACGATCGAAAAGCCGGTGTTATGCTTGAATTCCCGGCTTAAGTAAGACGGATTTACCCGAAGCTGGGAAGACAGCTTGGATAAGTTGATATCTTCGTTATAGCACCGATTAATATATTCCATTGCGTTCTGGACGACCGGCTTCAAGTGAACGCCGTTCCAGCATTCAATCTGGTTATAGCGCTTGTTCCGGCCGTACTCCCGCTTCAATTCCAGCAGCAGCCATTGCAGGAGGGAGCCGACCGTGCGCAGCGAGAATCCTTCCTTGCGGTCGTATTCCTCCATCATCAGATCGAAACACCACCGCAGCTTCGGCTGCAGCGTCGGATCCACTTTCAGTTGATGCGAGAAGTCGTCCGTCCGTTCGTAGAATAGCGCTAGCGGATCGACCCCGTCGTCCAACTGTATCAAATTGGCAAGCGACGGATCGAACATGATGATCATCGCTTCAAACGGCTCTTGATTGATCAATTGGCTTTTATGCAATTCGTGATTGCCGATGACGAACAGATCGCCGGGCTCGAAAACGTATACTTTATTTTCGATATAATATTTGCCTCTGCCCGATACGACATAGAAAATTTCGAGCGGTTCATGCCATTCGAACGGCATGCGCCACTCGCCTTCATTGCGATTGATAAAAATTTGGAAATCGTAGAAGCTGCGAAACGTTTGCAGCGATTCGGGAAGTCTGTTCATAATATCAATCACTCCTTCGGGTAGATCAACCTTTTAACGCGCCGCTTGTCAATCCTTGAATCACCTGTTTTTGCAATAAAATAAAAATAATGACGATCGGAATGACGCTGACGACAATCGCCGCGAACATCGCCGCGAAGTCGGCGTTAAATTGCGATTTGAACAAACTGATGCCTACCTGTAAGGTACGTACTTTCTGGTCGCTGGTCAATAGCAGGGCGTATAGAAATTCATTCCAGCACAATAGAAACTGAAAAATGGCGGCCGTAGCCATGCCGGGACGAATTAACGGAATCAGAATGCGTCCGTAGGTATAGTAAAAGCCTGCGCCGTCCATATAAGCGGATTCCATAATTTCTTTCGGCACGGAGCGGACGAATCCGTATACGAGCAACAACGTTAACGGAAAGCCCATCGCGGTATAGGTCGTAATCAGCGCCCATTTCGAATTCAGCAAATCGAACTGGCCCGCAATCAGATAATACGGCACCATTAACGAATTGACGGGAAGGAAAATACCGGCCGTCATCGCGACATACACCGATACGGTCCACTTCTTGCCTTGGCTGACCGCATAAGCGGCCATCGTCGCGAACAGCAAACAGAAGCCGACGGATAACAGGCTGACGAATACCGAATTCAGAAACAGCTGCCCGAGCTGCCCTACGACGTAAGCTTTGCGGTAGTTGGCGAAATGCCACTCTTCCGGCAAGGAAAAAGGCGAACTCATCAATTCCGCGTTGCTTTTGAGCGAACCGATCAAGATCCAAAGAATGGGGAGCATCGTGACGCAAAAAAAGAACAGAATGACGAGATAGGCCGGAAGCTTGGCGACACTGTTTTTCCAATTCATACCGATCCCCCTTTACAGATCTTTCTCACGGAACGCCAGACGCACGGCAAGCACCATGGCGGCGCCGATCGCAATCAGCATGACGGCAAGCGTGTTCGCGTATCCGTATTGATAGGAAACCATCTTATTATATATGTGCAGCGAAAGAACCATCGTCTGGTTGATCGGCCCGCCGTTCGTCAGCAGAAACGGCGCCTCGAAATTTTTGAGCGTATCGGTTAACGACAGCAGGACGGCAATCGAGAGCGCAGGCTTGAGCAAAGGAAGCGTAATATGCCATTCCTGCTTCAGGACGCTCGCGCCGTCGATTTGCGCCGATTCGTATAAGGACGGGTCAATCGTTGAAATAAACGACATGAAGATAATCATGAAAAACCCGATATAGAAAATCCATTGGCCGATCAGCGCCGGAAAAGCGGTATGCAGTTCGCCGAGCCAGTTACGCTGCCAGGAGCCTAGCCCGAGAAACTGGAGCAATTCGTTCAGCAGCCCGAACTCCCCGTTGTAAATAAATTGCCAGAGCATCGCCAGCGCCAGGGTGGAGATGAGATTGGGTATAAAAAATACGGTCCGGAAAAATTTCCACCCCGCTATTTTGCGCGATAAAATCATCGCGACGATCATCGCCATCGGAATATGGATGAAGACGGCGGCGGCGCCCCATGCAAGCGTATTCAACAATGATTTGTGAAATACGCTGTCCTCGAGCAACCTTCCATAATTATCCAATCCGACGAATTCCATCGGCGTGATCGAATCCCACTTCATCAAGCTCGTATAGGCCAAAAATCCGATCGGGTATATAAAATAAATAAGGAAGACTACAACGGCAGGGATTAAAAATAAAATAACGCCTATTCGATGTTGATTTTTCATATGTTCGGACCTCTCTAATCAAAGGTTCTGACGGCATCTCCGCGGCGATGGGCCGCGTAAACGCCGTCATATTTGCCACAAACCCTTTATTCCATGCTCGCCTTTTTCAACATTTCGACAAACTGTTCGGCCGTGAATTGGCCGAGAACCAAACCGGAAAGCGCTGTCGGAAATTCGATTTTGACAGCCGAACCGGTCATCCCTTCAAAGTAATCGTACGTTTGCGGAGCCGCGTTTAGTTTGCTTAATATCTCTTGAGAAATCGCATCGACCTGATCGTCCTGCTCGATTTGATAGTTGGTCGATTCGAATATTTCCCCGCTTTCCAGAAAAATTTTCTTGGCGTTATCCGGATGGGTGAAAAATTCGATAAACTTGGCCGTATATTCGGCCCGCTGCGCATCGTCCTGCTTCTTGCCGGCCATCGTCCAACCGATTCCCGAGATGAGGGCCCCTTGTTTGCCGGTCCCGTCCTTCGCGCTAGGGGAAGTGCCGACGCCCATTTTAGCCGCAAGAGCTTCGCCGCCCTTTTCCAAAAATTCGGAGATCATCCACGGTCCGTTGACGATCATGGCCGCTTTCTCATTCAAATAATGGCTGGCGTATTGCTGATAGGTCGCTCCCACGGCGTCCTTCGGAGAGTAAGCGAATAACTGCTTGAGCATCTCCGCCGCCTGCACGTACGCAGGATCGTCCAACCCTTTCTCCAATACATCGGAACCGCCGATGCTGGATACAAGATACGAATACAAGAGCATCGCCGACCAAGCGTTCTCGCCGGTTCCCATCGCAAACGCGTAGATGTCGTTTTTCTTCAACGCTTCGGCCGCATCGATCATCTCGTCCCAAGTTTGCGGAAATTGCCGAATGCCCGCCTGCTCGAACAGCGATTTATTGTAGAAGATCGGCGTCACCATCTGATCGAGCGGAATGGCCAGAATTTGATCGTTGAACCGCCCCGTTGCGAGGACGTCTTCCTTCAAATTGCCTTTCCATTCGTCGCTCATATACGGCGCAAGATCCAACAGCTTTCCGGAACTGTAATAGCGCTCCGACTCAACAGGATTATAATAGAAAGTAAAAATGTCGGGCAAGCTGTTCGTCGCCAAGTTCGTTTTCATTTTATCCTGGTATACGTCGTCGTCCGGGATCGCGTCGATGGATACTTTCGCTTTTCCTTCGTATTGGGCATTGAAACCGTTCACAATTTGCTGCACGATATCCGCCTTGCCGTCCTCTCCGACCCAATGGGTCGAGAAGACGAGTTCGACGAGTTTATCCGGCGAGCCGCCCTCTCCCGGCTCGGAGGAGCTTTGCGCGCCTCCCGCGCCGCATGCTTGCAGGAGCAGAGAGGCCGCGCACACTACCGCCAACACTAGAATGGAAGCTTTTCTTTTGACCTTCATGGAAATCCCCCTCTAAAAATGGTTTTATGTGAAATCATGAAGTAACTGCTCCAAGGTGGGAGCGCCCGTATAGCCTCCCATCGACTCAACGCATTTGCCGCCGCAATAGTTGGCGATGCGCAGACATTCCTCCATCGGTTTGCGCTGCAGCCATCCGTACAGGAAGCCTGCCGCGAAGCAATCTCCGGCCCCGGTCGAATCGACCACTTGCGCCGCCTGCGCCTCCGCCGCGTAACGCTCCCCGTTCGCCCGGCAAATCGCGCCTTGCTCGCCCAGCTTGATGACGGTGACGGGGCAAAGCGCGGATAATTCCGCAAGCGCCTCGTCGGGATGCTCCTTGCCTGTAATCAATTGCGCTTCCTTTAAGTTCGGAATGAAAATATCCGCTAATCGAATCATGTCCTTCAATTCCGAAGATTGGAGCCAGTCTTCGTCCCAACTGGTATCCAAACTGATCGTTTTGCCAAGCCGTCTCGCCGCCCCGATCAAGTCGAAATATTGCTTTTGCGCCGAGAAGTGATATAAGCTTGCATCCGAATGATGCAAAGTATCGTGCAAATGGCGCAAATGAAGATCGAAATTCCGCTGGTCCGCATAAGAGACGAACGATCGGTCCTCCCGATAATTCAAGGCGACGGTAATTTGCGGATACGGTTCGGCATGCCTGTGCACGAATTGCAGGTCGATGCCTTCCTCTTTCATTTTGGCAAGAATCATGTCCCCCCACAAATCGTCTCCCGATTCGACCGCAAGGCCGACGTTCATCCCTAAGCGGGCCGCCGCCGCCGCCGAATTCATCATGCCGCCGACGGTCAATTCCAAATGCTCGGCCCAAATCTCTTCCCCCAGTTTCGGCAAGGAAGGCAATCCGTTAAAAATAAGGTCACAGCAAGCCGAACCGATAAATATTACGTCATGTTTATCCATGCAGTGCTCCTTTGTGTCCGAACCTCGGCAAATATTGTCGATGCTGCTGCAAATAGTCGTCCAAAATGTTCCGGGCAAGCGATTGGGATAAGACGAGCGGATGGACGGTCAGCGCCATCATGGCATCTTCATACGAACCGCGGACCGCGGCGGATACGGTGTAACGCTCGTATTGCTTCACGCTCTGAATCAGCCCGTTCGCCGCTTCCGGAATCGCCCCCACGTTCAACGGCACCGGGCCGTTGGCGTCCAGCAAGCAAGGCACTTCGACGACATCGTCGTCCAACAAGCCTTTGACGGCGCCGCGGTTCGGCACGTTTAGAATAAGGCTTGTTTTGCGGTTATTATAGATGGCCGATAAGATCGACAGCGCGAGGCCCGCATATCCTTCGTTCTCGAGCGGATCCGCTCCGGCATCGTCCCGCTGCCGGGCATGGGCGGCTCCGGCGTTGCCGGTTTCGGCCGACATATAGCTGTTCTGCCGCTCCGCCATCGTGCCTGTGTACAGGTCGAGCGCCTCTTTCATCCCGCCTTGGCGCAATTTCTCCGCGAGTTGGGCCATTAAGTTTTTGTTCAACTCCACGATTTGTTCGCCGCGCGTGCGCGGGCTGTTTAATATATAGTCTACGGCTTGTTCGCGGTAATAATAATAGTATAAGTACTCGTTCGGCAGCATGCGGAGCTGCTTGATCAGTGCCTGAGAGAAGCAAGCCATATGCGGACTGCAGGCGGTAAATTTTTCGTAATTGTCGACGATTTCGGGCAGCCGGTCGCTGCCCCGCACCATAATGCGGTTCACCCAGCCCAGATGATTCAGCCCTACGTAATTCATGTGGATCTGATCGGGGGCCTCGTTCAAAAACTTGGCGATATCGAGCTTCAGCGCCGAAGGGGCGTCGCAGATGCCGATTATTTTCAAGTTCGTATATTTCGTCAACGCTTCGGTGATAAGGCCGGCAGGATTGGTAAAATTGACCACCCATGCGTTCGGCGCCTCCTTCTCGATGATTGCGGCGTATTCCAGCATGACGGGGATCGTCCGCAGCGCCATGGCGAACCCGCCGGGACCGGTCGTTTCTTGCCCGAGAACCCCGTAGCGCAAGGCGACCCGTTCGTCGATCGCCCGGCCTTCCTCGCCGCCGACACGTATCGCCGTATAGATGAAATCCGCTCCCCGAACGGCTTGCGCGAAATCCGTCGTCACTTTGACTTTGAAAGGGGAACCGTACTGTTGCACCAAATGCTTCACGATGGCGCCGATCGTATCGATTTTTTCTTGGCTAATATCGTGAATGCATAACTCGCGGATTGGAATTTCCTGCTGCTTGCGGACCAGGTCGTAGATCATGCTCGGCGTTCTTACCCCGGCTCCTCCGATTAAAGCCAGCTTCATAAGTTTGCCTCCTTCGTTGTTTATCAGTATCTAGTGTAAAGTTGGAAGCGTTTTTACGCTAATGATGATTTGTTTGAAAGTTTAGATATTTTTACTTTTTTTGCTCTATGGAATGGAAGTAAGTCGTAGGCAAGCAGAGGGGCTTGTACGAAAAAAAAGGGGGGGTGTGGCCGATAAGGGGACTCCTCCGCCGAAGGGATAAATTCGGCGGAGAAAGGCTTACTCGAAATAAACGATTTGCGAGTATAATACGTGATGCTTCTTGTGACTGCTCGGAACGAGGGCGAGATGGTCGATAAATACGCCGTCCAATATTCCTTCCAGCTTGCCGGCCGTCGTCATGACGCAAATTTTTTTGCCTACGTGCTGTTTCAGATGTTCCATAAATTTCGGTTTTAGGATGATGGTGCAATTCGTGGGCATGTAATGCGCCATATGATGCTTTCCATGATGCATATGATGCATTCCGTGATGCATATGGTGCATCGGGTAATCCGTTCTGTATCCGACTGCGGGAATCGCATCGGGTACGTCATAATAGGCGTTCATGTTCGGGATCCGCTCCTTTATTGGTTAACTTCTATCGTCTATCGTCATTAATACGATATGACGCCGGCCTAGTTTTGGTTCCGTGTCCTAAGCCCGGCCTTCTTTTTTTTGCCTGTACCGCATAAGCATTAGATGATACGAATTGACTCTATTTCTGGGCGGGGGGCATGCTTATGCGCAAACGGACGAGGTGGCACAGCAGACAGACAAAACCGCGAAGCCGCCGGAAATTTTTCTTTATCGCCATGGTCATTTTCACGCTATTTTCCTTGCAATCGTTTATTTATATCGAGAAGAACATGCGTCCGCCGCTGATGGCGCTTGCGAAGATGCGAATCAAGCAGATCGCCACGACGGCGATCAATAAAGCGATTTCCGAACAGGTGGCGCGCGGGAGCGATTATGAGCGTTTGATCGATTGGAAGACGGACAGCCAAGGCAAGGTTGCCGGATTTATGCTGAATTATGCGGAAAATATTAAAATTACGTCCAATACGAAAGATATTGTGGAAGGCACGCTCGCCCAACTGAAAGAAATGCCGGAGCATATTCCGCTCGGCCAAGCGATGGGAAGCGCGATAATCGGGTCCTTCGGCCCGAGAGTTCCGGTTAAGCTGGAGCCGCAAGGCGCCGTCAAAGTGGCGCTCAATACGCGGCAGCAGGATGCGGGCATCAACATGATTCTCGTAGAGGTGTATATTCGCATCGTGGCCGAAGTGGCCATCATTATTCCGTTCGACACGGAACCCGAACTGGTCGAGACGGAAATTCCGATTTCTTATTTGCTCGTTGTAGGCGATGTGCCAATGTACTATTACGACAATAAAGGAAATCCGGTTGGCGAGCGCAGCGGCAATGCGCCGAGCATCGCGCTGCCGATGCCGTCGGCCCCGGCGATGGGGGACAATCCGGAAGGGACGACCACAACGACCACAACGACGCCGACGCCCCAGGAGCAGAAGGAACAGGTCGGCACGCCGTAAAAGCCGTTTCCGTTATCACCTGCGAATAGCCTTGTTCAGAAAAACTTGCTGAAATCGGGATCCCAGTGGTATTGCTCTTCGCAAACCGCTTGCGCTCTCGCATAAAGGTCGTCCCAATCGTACCCTTCTCTTTGATGCAGCATTTTGCATAGCCTGAGGAAGCGCTCTTTCGGCAATTTGCGCATTTGGCCGATAATCAGCGACCGGAATTGGTCGATATAGGGCTTGGTACGCAGGGCGCATCCGGCTACATCGATCAATATATTCTCTCCGCCGGGCAACTTCGCGATCTCGATCTGGTATCTGGTGACGTAGCGCAGCGTTCTTTTTTTAATCAGGTCTTTCCTGATTCTGGCGATCGTGCCGATATAGTCTACCAGATCCGGATCGAATTCCCGCATAATAAGCGAATCCATTTCCAGATCCATATCTTTGCGCAAATAAAACTGATTCAGGAATATAAGCTTCAACTTGCGGATCGGATCGCTCCGCAGCAGCGTGCCGATTTCACGCAATTTTTCATAGGCGATCCGTTCCTGGCCGGCGTCTCTGTCCCGGACGATCGACTGGGAGTTCCGCAGCAATCCGGCCTTGATTTGCGGAAGCTGCTTATGAAACATGTTGTCAAGGTGGAAGAGAAAGAACGATTTCCTCCATTTTCTTTGGAATAGAAATAAAAGGGTTAACAGAATGAGTCCGCAAAGGATCATTGCGATAGATTCCACGGACGTTCGCGCTAACAAAACGCCTGCCAGAAAAAGAAAGACGGCGATCAAGGCGTCGATGCGCAGTGACTTGGCCGCGACAAGTTCGGCTTGCCGTTCCACAGGAATCGGCGTTTTTTTGTGACAGACGGAGCAGACCTGCTCTTTAAGGATGGAGAACGTGCCGCAACGGCGGCAATAGGTCAGCTTCTGAAAGGCAAAGGTAGTGCGTTTAAACGGTTTGAATTGAACGGGCTTTTTTCTCATCGTCATTCACTCTCGTCATTTAATCGGCGGATAAGAGATTTGTCGATTTCTTGAAGTGAAACAATTTTGCTGTGGCGAACGTAATAGAATATAACTTTTGAAACGACAAAAAGAAATAATATCGAAAGGAAAATATATGTAATCATCGCTATTTTCACCCTTGGTTTTTAGTAGATTTATAGGACTTTAGGACTGTTTTCGCCTTCGTTGAAGGGATTCGAGTCGTTCAAACGTCCGTGTAATTACAGAATGTGCGAATGTTTACTTATGTTAGATTATATCATATTATTTAAATGATAGAAGCGGGCGACGCCTTCGGTTGGTGCGGTTTCCGCTTGCATATACGGCGAAAGAGACACGATAAGTTCATTACATCTTGTACGGAGGTTTGGAATATGTCCCGGCTTTATCTAAAAAGAGTCTTATATCTCATTTTTATATTGACCGCGCTTGTCCCGTATCCGGCGTCGACGTTCTCGACAACTTATGCGGCCGCCGGTTCCGCCACGTCGAAAATCGACGCGGTGTTGACAGTCGACGTGAGCGGATCGATGAATAACAGCGACAAGAATAAAATCAGCAACGAAGCGATGAAGATGTTCATCGACATGCTGTCCGCCCAAGGGGACAAAGTCGGCATCGTCGCTTATACCGACCAGATCGCGCGCGAGAAGGCGCTGCTGGAAATCCGGTCGGCGCAGGATAAAGAGGATTTAAAAACATTTATCGATCAATTGGTCCGCGCTTCTTATACGGATATCGCCGTTGGGGTCAAAGAGGCGGTTAAGGTGCTGCAGCAAGGCTCCGAGCCGGACCACGTGCCGCTTATCGTCCTGCTGGCGGACGGCAACAACGATTTCAGCAAGAAATCGGGCCGCACGCAGGCGCAGTCCGATCAAGACTTGAACGAAGCATTGGAAATCGCTCAAAAGAACGGATACCCCATTTATACGATCGGATTGAACGCCGACGGCAAATTAAACAAAACGGTGCTGGAAGATATTTCGGCCCAAACGAACGGGAAATTTTTCGAGACGAGTACGGCGGATAATCTGCCGCAAATTTTAAGCGAAATTTTCGCGAGCCATTTGAAGTTGAAAATCGTGCCCGGACAGGGAATGACCGGAAACGGGGACTTCCAGGAGGTTGCGGTGCCGATTCCGAATGCCAACGTGATTGAAGCGAATATTTCGATCATGTCCCGCCAGCCCGTGGAAGTCAAATTGTTCGATCCTTCCGGCCAGCCCGTGCCGTTGACAGATCCGAATATCGTTTATACCCGGTCGAAGACGTACTCGATGATCAAAATCGCCAGTCCCGCCATGGGCGATTGGAAGCTGCAAGTCAAGGGCGCGAACAAAGATAAAATCGATATCAATCTCATTTTTAATTACGACCTGGAACTTGCAATGGACCCGCTGACGCGATCGACGTTCAAGGCTGGGGATTCGGTCGACGTTCGGTCCTATCTGCTCAGCAACGGACAGAAACTGCAAAACAACGATATTTACAAAACGATGAAAGCGACGCTGGTCGTGAAAGACTTGGACACGGGAGAAGAGGAACAGGTCGAACTGGCTAACAAGACGGATCATTTCGCGGGCTCATACTCCATCCCGGACGCTCATATTTATGAAATAAAAGTACGGGCCGAGGACCGGAGCTTCTACCGCGAGACGGCGCCGGTTCAAATCGACGCCAAAACCGGCGCCCCTGCCAATAATGGCCAGTCCGCGCAAGGGGCGGGGGGAGACGAGGATCGTAAACCCTTTCCGCTGCTTCCCGTTATTTTGGGTGCGCTAGGGTTGATAGTCGCCGCCGCAGCGGCCTATGCGATAGCCGCTTATGTGAAGAAAGCGAACAAAGGGTTTGTCGGCCAGGCGGTCATCGAGATCAGGGACAACGACACCGGCGATATGACCTACCCTCAATACAAGAAGCTGAATACCTTCAAGGGGAAATTCAACTTGCACCAGTTGCTGCAGCTTGCGCCCGAATTCAAGGAAACGGAAAAAGTGATCTTCACCCCGGCCAAAAACGACGGCATCGCCGTACGAAATCTGTCCGGATGCACGCTGGAAAAAGGCGGGCGTCCGCTGGACGCGAGCAAGGGCAAGGAACTGAAATCGTCGGAGCGCATCAGCGTCACCATGCAGCATGTGAATAAAACGATTTTCATCGAATATATACGATAACATTTGCGAAAATATTGGAGGGTACGACATGAAACCGGTTGTGAGAGAACATATCCAGCAATTAGACGTATCGCTCGGCGGAGGGATCGTCAGCGAAAAGATCCGGGTCGATACGATCGATAATCCGATGTTGATCATCGGTTTGGGCGGCACCGGAATCGACGCGCTTCTGCGGCTCAAATACCAGATTAACCGCCGATTCAGACTTCCCGAGGATCCGATTTCGAAGAAGAAACTGGAAAAACCGGCAAATGTCGAATTTCTGGCATTCGAGACGAACGAACAAGACCGCAACAAAAAATATCGGGGCATCGGCCTGGACCCGATCAACGAATTCGTATTGCTGTCGAATCCGGAAATCGGCGGGTTGCTAAGCAACCGCAGCATTCTCGAGCCTTATATTACGGATTGGCTCTCCCCGGAATTGAACATTACCGACGGCATGAACGGGGCGGCCGGGGTACGGCAGGCAGGCAGATTGCTGTTGTTCACCAAAATCAACCAAGTCGTCCAAAGCATCGACAAAAAAATCAAGACGCTCTCAGTCGGGACGAATAAAAAACTGATGGTGTTCCTTCTGACCGGCTTATCCGGCGGTACGGGCAGCGGCTGTTTCCTGGACATCGCTTATATCGTGCGCGGCATTATCGAGCGGGATCACGGTTCGTCCGGCATCGACCGCGTCAACACGCTTGGCTATTTGTTCACGCCGGACGTGAACCTGTCGAACAAAAGCTTGAGCGAGCATACGAAAGAATATATTAAGAAGAACGGCTACGCGGCGCTGAAGGAATTGGATTACTGGATGAACGTGGATAGCCGCAATGAACGTTTCAAACAGCAATACGGCAATATATTGTCCGTCAATTCGCCGTTGCCGCCGTTTAATCTATGCCACCTGATTTCGGCTACGAATACGGAAGGCAAGCTGCTCGAGAACGCCTACGATTATTGCATGAACGTGACGGCGGAGAACATTACGAACTTCATGGCCAGCGAAGAGAAGCAATCGGGCGAGGAATTCGCCATTCACGATTATATTAGCAACATTCGCACCAATATCGCGCAAATGAACAAAACGTATGCGGCGAATTACGAATACAACATCATCGGCGCCTCGTCGGCGGTATTGCCGATCGAAGAGATGACGACCTATTTGGCCTTCCGTCTCTTTAACAAAATGGAAAAAATGTTCGACAAGGCGCCTTCGCAAGACGACGTCGAGAAGTTTGCGCGCAAAATCGGCATCGATCTGGATACGGTCGTGCGCGATTTCGAAGCGAGAGTGCCGGAACCGCTGGCGGGCTATCAGAACAGCGAACGCCTCAGCTATCATAATGTCGTCAAGACGCAGGCGATCAACCTGGATACCGAGCTTGAGCAAGGCTTCCTGGCGCGGGCCAGAGAGGAATATATCAAAGCCAAGAAGCAAATGCCGGCGGAGAGGCTCGAACGGTTCGACGACCAAATCCGCAGGCTTTTCCTGCACCCGGAACA
Organism: Paenibacillus sp. CECT 9249; assembly: GCF_918697855.1. Classification (NCBI taxonomy): domain Bacteria; kingdom Bacillati; phylum Bacillota; class Bacilli; order Caryophanales; family Paenibacillaceae; genus Paenibacillus; species Paenibacillus sp. CECT 9249. The sequence continues at coordinate 47,416 of NZ_CAKKLI010000003.1, forward strand.
AGGGCCGTTTTATGTGTCGCGGCTTATTTATACGGAAAAAGGTTTTTGCTTGCTGAACATGATCTTATCTTATATCGAGACTTTGAAAGAGAATATAACCCGCATTCCGCGGGATATCGAAAGCGCGCGCGATCAGGCGCTGGAGAAGCTCGGCGACGCGCGCAGCGCGTTCGTGTCCAAGGAAAAGAAGAAAAACGCCTTCATCGAGGCGAAAATCAACGAGTACCTGTTGCATGCGGATGTCGAACGAACGGAGCAACTGATCGAATTTTACGAAGACTTGTACCGCTTGCTGAACGAGCAAAACTCCAAAATTTATAACGTCTTTACGGAAATATTGAACGCGCTCAACGATATTTTCGCCAAAAACGGAGATATTCTGATCAACGGCGAAGAACAACAAGACCATAAAGGGAACAAAAAATATTACTGGAACGTCGTCAGCGTTCCGGATATTGCGAAAGTGATCGGCGGAATGCTGGAACAGAAGGATGCCGACGATCTTATGCGCGATTTTACGGCGGAACTGTTGAAGCGGTCCAACCAATGGATCAAGGAACAGGAACTGGACGTCATCGCTACGATTTCCGATTTCTTGACCGAGAAATTCGGCGATTTAATTACGAAATCGATGGAAGATTTTCTGGTCATCAAATACGGGAAGGACGAGTCCGTAGACAAATTCGTCGAACGGTTCATTGCGCCGAAGCTGGACGAAGAAGCGATCGCCGTGTTCCATTTGAACAACAGCATCGGCAATCTCTATTTTCCTTCGTGGGGCTTCGTGTCGGTTCCGGTGCAGGCGCCGAGCATTTTGAAAGGAATTAAAAATTATCAAAACAACTCGATCGGCAAATCGAATTTCACCGTCAAAGAGAGCGAAGTGAAAAACCGGATCTTCTGGTTGAACACGAAGAACGGCGTTCCGTTGTTCGCCTATACCCCGCTCAAGGTTTACGAAGAAAGCTACGAGAAGACGATATTGGACAAAGAAGGCGTCGGACGTCATTTGGTGCAAACGGATAAAGTCAACTGGACGTATCTCCCTTCCCCGATCCCGGAAAAATCGTGGGGAGAAACCTATTCGAACGAGCGAATCAAAGAGTACAACGCGCGTGTTCGCGAATTGTTCGGGCGGGCGCTCTCATTCGGGGCGATTGCGGAGAAGCATATCGACAGCAATACGAGCAGCCGCTACGAATGCGTCTTTACGAAGCCTTTCGCGCTTGCCGACATCTTGGCGAAATACGACTTGCGCTTGGACAGCCCGAAGCCGAATTTCGGCGAAATGAGAAAATGTGCCGGCGAATTGAACCGGCTGCTTGCGGAAGGCTTGGAGCGCGAGAGCGCCAAAGATATTTTCGGAAGCGTGAATACGGAGATGGCGCAGGAAAATTTCATCCGTTCGCCGGAATTGATCAAACGGGTGAAGGAAGAAACGGCCAAATACGAAGCGATTGCTGCGAAAGTCGCCGAACTGAACGCGCTGATCGCCGCTCATCAAGACGAAGACAAGTTGATCGACCAGTTTATCGAAGCGATGTATACGGGAACGATTGTCAAGAAGGGCGCCCTTTACGTATATGACCGCGATCCCGAAGAAGACCAATGGGAGCCTTTCGCCAATGTAATGAAGGTGAAAAGTTATATCGAATACGCCGTATTCGACCGTTTCCGCAAATTGGACGACAAAGCGAAAGCCGTTCTGCTGAGGAAGTCGCATAAGCGCGATGCCGAGATGACCGCGGCGGAGGATATCGCACCGCTGCTCGCCAAGCTGGAGGAATTGATCGAAGCGTTCGGCGGGGCGAAAGAAAAGCTGGAGTACGAAAAAATCGAGCTCGCCGACGGGGAAGACATGTATCAATTCTATCGGCAAGTATTCGGCAAATTAAACGATATCGTTAGAAATATGAAATAGGGGTAGAGGCCGATGAAAGATTTGTTGGAACGCTCTTCCCTGGAGTATGCCTTTGCGCAAGAGAAGCGGACCGATACGGGCAACGATCAGGGCAGCATCCACCATCCGGCGGTGTTCGTGTTCCTTGGGGACTTGACGGCCGATGCCATCCGGCCGATCGCGGAGTTGAACGAGAAGAAATGGGACAATAACGCGGGGGTCGTCTATCTGCACGTTTGCTCGAACGAAACGGTTCAATACCCGAACGTCGTGTCCTTCCGCATCCCGGAACCGGAGCAGGCGGACAAAAAAACGTTGCGCAAGGCGATTTACGATCAATTTTATAAAGACGGACAGCGGCTGTTTGAGCTGAATCAAACGATTCGCCGCTTAAGCAACAACGTCTCCGAATTCGGCCGTCTGTATTCCTCCTTCGAACGGATTCATATTTCTGTCATTACGCGGGTCGACGACCCGCTTAATGTATTAATGTCGGAAATTACGCTGCTCATGCAGACGATATTCGCGCTTTCTTTCAAAGTGGTGCAATCGGATTTGTACGCGTTGATTCGCGAACGGGAGGAAGGGGAAGGATTCGGTTATGCGGCCGCGGCGGGTTTCGGCTTTTTGCGGGAGCTGGAGACGGTTCAGGACGCGGAATATGCGTTTGAGGCCGAATTGCAAGTAACGGGGGAAGGCGTCAGGCTGCCGGTCGTTCATCGGAAGTCTCCGTTGTTCGATCTTGTCTACCTGTTGTCGGACAAGAAAGAGAGCGGAATTGCGACGCGCAACCGTTTGACGGACAATTACGAAATCATTTGCCACATTCATTTGCTGAAAAATCGCAACGTGCGGCAAGTACCGGACAACGGCGTTGAAACTTACAACAACACGATGTTTAAGAATCAAATTATGTCGCAAAACGCGCGGCACGCTTACGTCACCGCCGGCTTTTTCAAAATGAAACGCCCGAATCAAGCGATCTTCCTAGCTGTCGTTTATCATTTCTATAACTCGATGCTGGCGAAGATACAAAGTATGGGAAATTGGAACAAACGCGAGGTACTCGAGCTTTTCGAGCTGGACCCGCCGTCGCTCGATCGGTTGGTAGAGCGGATCGTGCCGGATGACGACACATTGCGCGGGATGACCGCGCTCATGCATCGGCCGGTTCGATTTGGAGATTTGAAACGCGTTACGGTGAAAGAAGCGGAAGCGATGCTGTTTGGCGACAGTTGCGAAACGTATTTCCAACACAATTTCGTTGAGGCTGCAAACGCGCAGTTGGACGACTTGAATATGCCCGAACTTATGGAGCGCACCATTCTGGAAATCATGAAGCGCAAGCCTGGAATCGGTCTGTACAGCCTTTACGTATGGACGGATGAAAACAATAAGGAAACCGGCATATTGGAGGAAATTCGTAGAATGGCGAGGGAAACGGCCAAGGATTTGGAAGAGGCCAAAGCCCAATTGGAGCTGTTGTACCAGGAACGCGTCGAAGAGCAGACATTTCAGCGGGTTCCGTTGATGGACAAAACGAATACGCGCAACTTTATTCGCTGCTTTTTCGCCAGAATCTACGGCTATAAGACGGAAATGCTGCGTTTGCAAACGAGACTGTCGCTGCTCCGCCGGTATGAAACCGAACTTGCGCGCATTCATCAAGCGATGAGCATCCAGATGAGCGCACTGGAACGGCTTCGGCTTCAATTGCTTGACATCGTCCGCGAGAACGTGAAACAGGCCGACGATTACATCGGACAGAACGTGTTCGAATATTACCAGGTCGTAACGAGGGAAATTGTAACCGAACTGGAAACGAAGCGGGGCGAACACTTTTATTTCGATGAACGGTATGTCGGGAATGTCCTGGAATTGCTTCGGGAAGGCACAACGGAGGAACTCGTGCGCAGAATCGTCGAGGTTTGCAAACGCCATGTGCTGACAGCCGGGCCGTTCATGGAGTCTTTCGAACAAGAACTGCTGCAGCGCACGAACGTAGCCGTCGGTTATTACGACCGGCAGGTATTGACGAAAGATGAATTGTTCAAGGAACTGTACAACGGCCTGAATCAGAACGCGGAAGTTCATCTTCGCCTGTTTCATTACACCCAAGAGCACCGGTACGAAGAACGGTATTTTTTCGGCGATACCGAGAGCGAATTTCTTCATTATGCGCTTCGCATCGACGAAGCTTCCCGTACGTACAAGCTTGGATGCGTGCATGAAACGGGGCGCAGCGGAATTGCCAAGCTTCATCTGATGGGCGGATTCCATCTCGAGGATGTCATGTATTGCCGGAATGCGCAAGGGTATTATGACCGATATTGCAACGAAGGTTATGAATTTCACGGCGTTTCCGCCGAAAGATTGGCTGCGATTCGTTGAGCGAACGGACGAAGAACTCTAATTACCAATATGGAAAGGAAGGCTGCCGATGCTGCGACGAAAAGTAAATATGCTGATGATATGGTTCAGTTTAGTGGGAGGCGTAATCGGCTTTTTGATCGGAGAATGGCTGCTGCGCAGCTACGCCTCGTCCATGCCGGGCATCGTATGGATCGGGATTTATTTTGCGGTCGTCGGTTTCTGCATCGGTCTGATGTGCTTGCTGGCAGAACTGATCTCGCCGCGCCTGAACGGCGTCTCCTGGAAATCGCAATATTCCGGCGCATCGTGGAAGATGCTGCCGATCGCCACATTGGCGGCCTTGTTCGTTGCAGGCCTTCTGCTCGAACTGGTCTACGAACTGGATGTGGGCAAGGCGAAAGCGCCGCAAGACATCGTGATGGCGATCGACGTTTCGGGCAGCATGGAGACGACCGATCCGGGCAACGAGCGGATTGCCGCCGCTAAACGGTTAGTCGACCAGATCGATGCGGATAAAAGATTGGCCGTGATTGCGTTCAATCACGACACGAGAGTCGTGCAGCCGTTCATTCGATTATCCGACGCGGCGGCGAAAGAGGAAGTGAAGCGGCAAATCGACGGCTTGGACCAGGTGGACGGCGGTACGGATATTGCCCGCGCTTTAAACGCGGCGGCTCAAGAAATCGGCCGCTTGCAGGACCGCAGAGGGACGATGGTGATTATGCTGTCCGACGGGTTCAGCGAAGTGAACCTCGGTTCGACCTTGAAAATGTTTCAAGACGATCATATCGCGGTTCATACCGTAGGCATGGCATACGACGACCCGCAAGGAGCCGGTTTGTTGAAGGATATTGCCGCGCAAACGGGCGGGAAATATTACGACGTGTCGAACGCGAAAGAACTGACGGGAGTGTTCCATAGAATTTATACGGAGCGGGACAGCCGCATCTTGATCGACGAGCGGACCGGCCTCGCGCAGCACAACGCCTTCTATGCCGTTTGGCGCATCTTCTCCCTTGTTTGCATCGGCGCGTTGATAGGGCTTGCGCTCGGAATCATTTTCGACAACCGTTATTTGGCGCGGAGCTTCGCGATCGGGGGAACGGTCGCCGGTTTGTTGGCGGGGCTCATTCTCGAGTTCGGATTTGCGCAGCAGCCCGGATGGGGCATGATGCACCGGCTGCTTGCAGATTGCGTTCTGGCGGTCGTCATTTCGCTCTTTACTTGCATTGTGCCGATTAAAGACAAAGGGGCGGTCGAACGTTCTCCGTACGGCAATCGCATGGGGCTTAGGGCGAAATCTTTCGCCGGAGCGGATAACAACCGGAGCAAAGGTTTTTAAGACGGTGAAGGAGGAATGGAGATGCGGGTTGTCGAATCGGACCTTTCCGAGTTTTATATTAGCCGTTTGACGCATACCATCGACGACGGCGCGTGCGTGTTGCGTTGGCAGTGGCCGGAAGGAGTTCGGCATGTGTATATCGACAAAACGCATGCCGACGAGGCGGAGTCCGCGGAACCGCCGCATCCGGAACGTTTGAAGCTTTACACGAGGGAAGAATACAAAGCCAATAACGGCTACCGCGATCGGATCGTTTCCATCGACCGCTTTGCCTATACGGTTTATGCATGCGTGTATGAAAACGGGGAACTGAGTCTTGTTCGTCAGGAAGACGGCCGAAATCGGATTACGGTCAGTACGGGAAAGATTAAAATATATTTTTCGATTGCCTCGAAAACGGGGTTGTTTCGCAAATATAAAACGATTCAACTGCAGTTGCGTTCGGACGCCCGGATCGGCAAAGAGGTGCTTTGTTACGTGAAAAAAGAGGGCGGATTGCCGATTCGCAAGGAAGACGGAACGGTCTATCCTTTCGTAAGCGATTTTGAACCGGGTAAGACGGTGCTCCCGCCGATCGAAGTCGGGAAGGACGATTATATACGCTTGTTTTTTACGGACGGCAAAAAATACGGGCAAATCTACGAATTGATACCGGAATAGGAACAAGCCTGAGGAGGACGAAAGCAATGGGTTTATTCAGTTTGTTTCGCAAGAAACAGGAAGTCAAGGAGCGGCCTCTTTACTATGATATTGTATGCCCTTATTGTTTCAGCAAGTTTCACCCGCAGGAAGTGGTGTTTCGGGCCGCCCATCATAAGGAGAACGATGAAGATTACGCGCTCGGCGAAGACCAACTGCTTAACGCTTATCGGGAAAAGTTCAATTTGGACTCCATCGACGAGATCGAGGCGGTCATCGATCCGGTCACGATTCCGGACGAACATAAAATATATGTGGATAACGTTCTGGCAGGCATTAACGACCATTACGGAATCGTGACCAAAAAAAGACTTTGCCCGAAATGCCATAACGATCTGCCGATATCCGCAGGCAAGGTGCCAAGCAACATTATCTCGATCGTTGGCGCGTCCCAGGTGGGGAAATCGGTTTATATGACTTCGTTGATTCATACGCTGCAAAACACGACGGCGGACAATTTCGATGCGGCTTGCATGCCATTGAACGCCGATATTAGCCGGAAATTCCGGCAAAATTACGAGGAGCCTCTGTTCGAGCGCAACGATTTGTTGGAATCGACGCAGAAGGAAGTTTTGCAGGAACCGTTTATATTCCAATTCATTTTCAAGGACGAAACGAAGCCGCCGCTCATGCTCGTCTTCTTTGACGCCGCGGGCGAAGGAATGGTCGATCAGGAATATTTGGATTTATACGCGGCGCACATCAAAAATTCGACCGGTATTTTGTTCATGGTCGATCCTCTTCAGATCAAGACGATTCGCGAGAAAATCCGCGTCAACCTTGGCGACGAACCGGGCGAATGGGTGTCGCAATACGATGAACCGCGGGATGTCGTGCTGAGCATGTACCAGAACTTTATCGGTTTTGAAGAAGGAAGCAAGACCGATATTCCGACGGCCGTCGTCCTGACGAAAAGCGACATGCTGCACGCGATCAAGGAAGAGGACGGCGAATATATCAAAGCAAACAGCAATCTTTTCCATAATTATGTCCATAAGAAACATTTGAACCTGACCGAATTCGAAAATATTAACGGTGAAATACGCCGATTTATCGAGAAGGTGGACCGTCCTTTTAAGGGCGCGCTTGACGTGCATTTTAACAATATCGCTTTTTTCGCGGTATCCGCACTCGGCAGCAATCCTGTCAATCAGAAATTGAAAGGGCTGGTCGACCCGATCCGCGTGGACGAACCTTTCATCTGGCTATTGTATAAGCTGGATTATATCGAGGGGAGGGAGGAATAGTGGACCGGCGAAAAAAGCCGATTCAGCAGCAATATTACACCCGGGAACGGCGCGGCGTTTTTCGTTCGTCGGAAGGGTACGATACGATTGCCAAATCGGCGAATCTGGACAACAACTTTATTAAAAAAACGATCCATCCTTTTTGCGGATACGCTGCTCCGTTGGAACTGCTGGAACGCAGCGAAAAGGACGCCGGCAAATATCCCGAGAGCGTCACGTTTTTCCAAGCGGACTCCGGGGAGGCGGTGCTCGGAAGAAGCGTCTTCGTGCCTGCCGATTTTACCGGGTTGCGAACTGCGTTTTTCATGCATAATTACGTGATCCCGGCGGAACGAAACGACGAATATGTGAAACAGCCGGCGAAGCTGTTTCGCGCCTCGTTCGCGGGCAGCTACGATATCGAGCAGGGCAAGGAGCTGCCGGAAGTAAGCGACATTCCGCAACAAGCGGGCGATTCCGGTTCGGCGCCGAATCATCGGGCTTTTCTGGCCGGGCTGAACATCGGCGCAACGCTGTTTAAACAACTGCTCGGCGCTGTCGTCGCCTCCGTCTCCAGCAAGAAAAAGGTATATATTGCGTTGGATGTCGAAGTGGAGCACCTTGCGCGGAATTCCAACCGGCTGATGGAGATTCTGTTCTCCGCCCTGCCTTACGAATTTCGGCGGCGCATCGGATTTATCACATATGCGAAGGAACCCCAGAGCAAGAAATATATTCATGTCATGTTTGTGGAAAAAGGGAGCATACGCGCAGGGGACCGCAGCATCGAGAAGGACTACTGCTTCGATCTCGCGCAAGGCCGGATCGTCAACGCGGAGTCGGATTTTGCGAATCAGCCGTATCTTGAGTTTGCCTGGGACCATCTAGACGCTCCGCGGCAAATGGACGATTTTCTGGAATATGCGGACCTGATGCTGGCGGATATGGGCGACGCCCGCAAAATGGCCATCGCCAGCTATCATGAGCTTTGCGTGTTTTACCGAATCGAAGCGGGGGACGACAGGTTGTACCGCGAGCGGCCGGCGTTCGTGCTGCGCGGCATCCTCGAATATTTCGCTCCGCCGTCCGCGCTGGAGCGTAAAGAACGGCTGAATCGGCTGTTTTTGGACAAGTTTGCCGCGGAACAAAAGACGGTTGACCGGCATATAGCACCGGAACTCTCCGTTTGGGAATGTTTCGTCCAATATTTCCACATGGCCCGTCCCGAGGATAAGGGACAAGTCGTGAAATATTTGATCAAATCGATTCATCTCAGCGGCGGCGCGGAGCGGAAGAAAATGTACGCGGCGCTGGAGAGCGACCGCGCTATTTTTCAATCGTTTTTCCAAACGGTGTTTGCGTATGACGAATTGGTCAGAGTGTTGTTCGAACCTTATGCGGAGCGCAAATTCGAATCGCTGGGCAGTTTGAAAGAAGTGATCCGTTTTATTACGGATTGGGAGACGTGGTGTCCGCAGGCATTGGACAACTTGACGTTCGGCGAACTGGCGGAGACGACGGTTGTCGCACGGATGGCCAGAGAAGGCAATTTGACAGCCGCGGCAGGCATGGTGCACGAGCAGTTCAAACGGTGGAAGTCTCATGAAGCTTACAGCTTGCTGGCGGATCGCATCGTTTCGGCGGCGGACTATTATTTGCTTGCCAAGCTCGATTTGGATTCGTTGACGAAGGAAGATTTCATGCGGATTGGCTATGCATCGGAATTGGTTGCGGACGAATATGCAGGCAAAATCAAGGCGCTGCAAGCGGCTCAGCGGATCTATCGCTTGTCCGAGCCGTCGGAAACGGAATTTGCCGGCTTGTCCGCGCGTGAGGCGGAGACTGTGCAACAATTGATCCGGCGCGTTCTGGCGGACGAGATCGTTCCGGCCAATTACCGCAAAATTACGCTGGCGTTTGCGGAAATAACCGGCGGCGTTCGGGGAAGCGGCAAGGGGAGAGAGGAAACGGGGCCTCGAGTTTTCTATTTCGATCTGTTGACTTATGTTCGCGAACATGGCGGAAGCAAGGACACGGTGTATTCGTTCCTGAAATGGTCGGGGCGAGACGAATATTTTGCCGGGACTTCACGGTTGTACCCGGGGTATGCGAAGGCGGTCAAACAATATTTTCAACAATACGACCGCGAAGCATTCAAAAGCGGAAAAGACCGGAAATTGTTGTACGCAGACGCCCCGCAATCGTTGCAGCGGGTTCTCGACGACGTCAAATACGATCTATCCGGCGGATTCGCCAAATTTCTCCACAGAAAAGGGAAGATACTGGGGCTTGTGTTGGGGATCGTCGTCGTTGCGGTTGTCGGCGCCGGCATTCTCTACAACGCGTTCTTCAAACCCGAAGCGGTTCCCGCGATGGCGTACAATATTGAAGAAGTGACTGCGCAAACGGTGCAGGGGATGAACGTAATCGAAATCCGCTTTGAATCCGCGGACGGCTGCAGGGCGTTTCAAGGCGAAGAATCGGATCCCGCCGCGTACAATATTCTATTAAAGCGCGGCGAGGATGAGGTAACGGGCGCGCTCCGGCCGGGCGCGAGCGGACAAGCCTTCGCCGCAAACGGCTTGGGCATGAAGCCGGACGGCGAGCAGGACGCGTCCTCGAATGCCGGCTCGACTACGGCGGAGGGTACGGCGCCGGACGGCGAATCCGCCGGAGGAACGGGCGGCGCGGCGAGAACGGCGCCGGATGGCGGGGCGGACAAGGCGCCCGATGCCGGGGCGGACGCAGCGCAGGATGGCGATGCGAACACAACGCCGGAGATGCCGCCAGCCGGATCGTCGAACGAGGCGCCGATCTCCCTGCCGAAGGATTGTGAAGACGGCCGTATCACGATTCCGCTTGATCCGTCTTATCGCTGGATAGGCGACGAGCAGCTTTGGATCGACGGGATCGCGTATCCCATCGCGAATAAGCTGGAACCCGCTATGAAAGAAGAACCCGAACAGGGGACCGAAACGCTGGGAGAGGCTGAACAAGGCGGACAATAAATAGATTACAAACAAAACCGTCCGGGATCATGTTCTCGGACGGTTTTTCAGCGCCCCCATTCGGAGGCGTTGCATTATTTCTCCAATATGACAAGCAGCGTATCCGGCCCGATCGGAGCGAAACTGCCGCCCTTCGGCTCGAGACTGATCGTAATGTTGTCGGCGCCGCTAATTTTCCCGCCATGCACATACAGATGCGCCATTCCCTTCTTCCATTTCAGTATGCCCCCGTTCTCCCGGATATTGGCGGTATTGAATGTAAACCAGGCTTGATAATCTTTCTCTGTCGAGGGCTCCAGCCCATCAATCAACAGAAACACTTCATCCGACAACCGGTTGACCCAGGCGTAGCCTTCGGCGTCCTTCGCATTGAGCGCGGTCATTTTATATTGGACGGTCTTCGGATCGACCAGCATGGTCAGGCTGCGGTCTTCGGGATGAAATTCGGTTGCGATGCGATCGAGCGAGGCAGTCAACGGTGCGCGGATTTCACCCGAATCCTTGAACGTTTGAAACAACCCTAAGAAGATGAACAGAAGCGCAACGGCTCCCGCGAGTGCGGCTGCCTTGCCGGAACGCATCATCCCGCGGGCGAATGCGGGCAGCTTCTTGAGCCATATATATTTGAGCTTTAACCCGGTTTTCAAGCGCGGGGGCGGGCCGGGCAAGGCCTCTTCCTGGCGGGAAGAGAGCAACTCCATCCATTCCCGCATTTGGTCGCGGCACGAAAGGCAGCCGGCAACATGGTCCCGCAACCGGGCGCAACGTTCTTCAGGCAGCGATCCTAATATATAATCGACGAGTTCTTGCTCGGAAAAGCCGCATTGCCGTTCATTCATGTTGCCTCGCCTCCTCCGATTTCGATAACTGTTTGCGGTCGTTCCATTGTTTGCGAATATTACGAATTCCGTAACGGATTAACGACTTTACCGTTCCTAGCGGATAATTCAGTTTTTGCGCCAATTGCTTCTGCGTTCGCGCTTCGCAGTAAAATCCGATCAACGCTTCCTTTTGCGGTTGCGGAATGTTGTCGATGGCGGCGTACAGACGTTCTTTATCGAGCTCCAGCATGGCCCGCTGTTCCGGATTGGCGTCGGCCGGCGCAGCATATTCCTCTTGCGGTTCATTATAAACGAGCCGCTGTTTGCGTCGCAACCGGTCTAACGACCTGCTGCGCGTCATAACCGAAAGCCATGCTTCCAGGCTCCCCCGCGACGGATCGAATCGATCGGCCTTGCGAAACACTTCGAGAAATACGTCATGGCAAATATCTTCCGCTTCCATCCGGTCTTTTGTCAGCTTCAGCGCAATATGAAAGATAAGCGGCGCGTACCGCTCGTAAAAAACTTCGAAAGCTTCCATAGAACCGTTATGCATCTCTTGCAGCAATGATGACGTTGTATCCTTTGCAATCATCCGACTCACCTCGCATTCCCTCATTTCATATTTACAAAATTTTTGATGAAAAGGGAACGGGAGTTCCGCAAAATTTAAGTTGTTTTAAGCAAAATTTTATGTTGTTTTAATAAATCCAAAGGCCTTCTCCGTGCGTACTTAGAGTGATGATCAACGAGCGGATCTCTCGCAAGGCGGCAAAGGGAAATTGCCGAAGAGTCCGCTTGGACAAAACATATGGGAGGGTCTAAGCATGCGCAAATGGAGGTTGGCGTTAAGTCTGCTGCTAACGGTGATGACGGGGGTGTTTCTATTCGGAGGAACCGGCGTATACGCGGCCAGCGGCGTCGTGATGTATACGCCGTATACCGATATTTCCGTCACGCCGGGAGAATCCATCTCTTATTCGATCGATCTGATCAACAATACGAGCGAAGTGCAAAATATGAGCCTGTCTTTGGACAATATTCCGGCGGAATGGAAGGCCGAGCTTACTTCGGGCGGCTGGGCGATTCGGCAAATTGCGGTCAGACCGAACGACGAGAAAAATATTAATTTGCAAATTGACGTGCCGTTAGCCGTCGATAAAGGAACGTATCATTTTAAAGTGAACGCGCAAGAATCGTCTTTGCCGCTCACCGTTAACGTAACGGAAAAGGGAACGTATAAGACGGAACTGGCTACGGAACAGCCGAATTTGCAAGGAGATGCGAATTCGTCGTTCGACTACACGCTTTCCTTAAAGAATCGAACCGCCAGCGACCAGCAATACGCCATCGCATCGTCTGCTCCGCGCGGCTGGACGGTTGAATTCGTGCATGGCGGCAAAAAAGTCACTTCCGTCGACGTCAAGGCGAACTCGGCGGAAGATATTAGCGTCAACATCAAACCGCCGGCGCAAGTGAAGGAAGGAAGCTACAAAATTCCGGTCAAAGCGGCTACGAACTCCACTTCCGCGGAAACGGAACTGGAAGCGGTCATTACCGGGACGTACGGTCTCGAATTGAGCACTCCGAACGGATTGCTTAGCGCGGACGTAACGGCCGGAAGAGAGAAGAAGATCGAACTGCAGTTGAAAAATACCGGCACGGCGGCGTTGAAGGATATCGAATTGACGGCTTCGACGCCGGTCGATTGGGAAGTGACGTTCGACGAGAAAAAAATTGCGAGCCTGGAAGCAGGGCAAACGGCGAACGTAACGGCAACGGTGAAAGCGGACGGCAAGGCGATCGCGGGCGATTATCAGTTGAATATCAATGCGAACACGCCGGAATCGTCGTCTATGGCTCAGTTTCGGATGACGGTCAAAACGTCCATGTTATGGGGATGGATCGGAGTTCTCATCATCGCCGCGGTCATTGTCGGCATGTACTATATTTTCCGCAAGTATGGGAGGAGGTAAACGTGAGTCAGCCCAGCAAGGAAGCCGTTGATATGACGAACGCTTTGACGGAACAAACGGAAGGGAAAAAACCGATTATTGAAATGACGGATTTAACGAAGCAATACGGCGATTACGTCGCGGTGGATCATTTGTCGTTATCCATCCAAGAAGGCGAAATTTTCGGATTGCTTGGCCCGAACGGAGCGGGCAAATCGACGACGATTTTGATGCTGCTCGGGCTTACCGAGCCGACATCGGGCGAAGTGCGCGTATGCGGAATCGACTCGATCCGCCAGCCGATCGCCGTCAAGAAGCGGGTCGGATATTTGCCGGACGATGTCGGGTTTTACGAAGATTTATCCGGGGCGGAAAACTTGATGTATACCGCGAGATTAAACCGCATTCCCGAGACGGAAGCGCGCAAGCGGGTGGAAGAACTGATGCAGCGCGTCGGATTGGCGGATGCGGCCGGCAAGAAGGCGGGCACGTATTCGCGCGGCATGCGGCAGCGGTTAGGTTTGGCGGATGTGCTGGTGAAACAGCCGGAAGTCATCATTCTCGACGAGCCGACGCTCGGCATCGACCCTGAAGGGGTGCGGGAGCTGTTGCTGCTCATTAAACAATTGAGCCGCGATGAAGGCATAACCGTATTGCTGTCGTCGCATCATTTGCATCAGGTTCAACAAATTTGCGACCGCGTAGGTCTCTTCGTGAAGGGACGACTCCTTGCCGAAGGCGATGTGCCGTCTTTGGCGAGAGCGCTGTTCCTCGAGGAGACGTTCACGTTGGAGGCAGGCGTTCGGCCGCTTCATAGCGGTTTGATGGAGACGTTGCGGGCGCTGCCGGGCGTCGCCAGAATCGAAGAGCATGGCGAACTTCTTCACATCGGCTGCACGGAAGATATAGCCGCCGAACTGGCGCGGGCGATCATTGAATCGGGAAGCTCCCTGTATCATTTGAACAAAAAGGAATACGGGTTGGACGAAATTTACCATCGTTACTTCGAAGGAGGGGAGTCAGATGACCATCAACGGAAACGGCATGCTCGTTAAAATACGAAACTTGATAGCATGGGAAGACCGTGTGCGCAAGCCGCGAACCCAATCGCCGGCGCCCCATCCGTTCTGGGTAATCGTTCGCAAGGAAATGTCCGATTTGATCCGCAGTTGGCGCTATATGGTGCTGCTCGGTTTAATGACGCTGACATGCATCGGTTCGCTGTATACGGCGATTACAAGCATACGCGCGGCCGTTCCGGCGGATCACGATTTAAACTCGTTCGTTTTCTTGAAATTGTTTACGGTGTCCGACGGAACGATGCCCGCGTTTATGACGTTTATTAGTTTTCTCGGCCCTTTGATCGGCATTGCGCTCGGATTTGACGCCGTCAACTCCGAACGCAACAAGGGTACATTGTCAAGGATGATGGCGCAGCCGATTCATCGGGACTATGTCCTGAACGCCAAATTCGTGGCGGCGATCAGCGTCATTGCCATTCTGTTCTTCGGCTTGGGATTTTTCATTATGGGCCTTGGCTTGTTGACGATCGGCATTCCGCCTTCGTTGGAAGAGTTTTTGCGCATGCTGTGCTTTTTGGCGCTGAGCGTCTTTTACGTCGCTTTTTGGTTGAACCTGTCGATCTTGTTCTCGGTCAGGTTCCGCCAACCGGCAACATCGGCACTGACCTGCATCGCCCTTTGGATTTTCTTCGCCATTTTCTATTCGATGATTGTCGATTTAATCGCCAAAGGAATTGCGCCTGTCAATCCGACGCATATCGATCAAGTGCTCGGATTTCAACAAACGGTGCAATTTCTGCAGCGATTGTCGCCGAGCCAATTGTTCGGCGAAGCGACAACGACGCTGCTTATGCCCGAAGTGCGCACGCTAAGTTTGTTCGTCACTCCGGAGCAAGCGTACGGCGCGCTGCCGAGCCCGCTGCCGCTCGGCCAGAGCTTGCTGCTCGTATGGCCGCAGCTGACCGGATTGATCGCGGCCGTTATGGTCTGTTTTATCATCGCATATGTTTGGTTTATGCGGCAGGAGATTCGTTCCCGCTAAAAGCCGCCTCGCAGGGCGCAGAAACGGAATGTTCGTTTCTGCGCCTTTTTTTGGTGATGAAAGGTGAAATATATCAATTTTGGCGATTAGGGCTATGGCGTAGCATCGAAAAGGCAGCGGATTCGAGTTCATGGAAGCTGCCAATGCGCGATTGGCCGGGAACTCACCGTGTCAAATACTAATTCGTGTAAATATGCAGGTAATAGAGGGGAAAAGCCTGCGATTAGAATCAATTTCATCATACCATTGACGGCTGACGTTCCTTCGGGTGGGACGAAACGTAGAGACGCTAATCGCGTGGAAATCACCTTGTTGCTCGTGCAACGAAACTGAAACACGCTAATGAGGGGAAAAAGACGCTCAAACCGCCGATTTCCAATGAATAACGATACGTACTTTCGTTAAATTGGGAATATCTTCATTTTGAGCCCGATAAGGATGGTCAGTTTCGTTAGCGCCAAACAAGAAGCGTAGGTCCGCGGGGAGCGCCTTCGAAATAGGGGGTTACCTCTTCGATATGCGTAATAAAGCCAGTTACATCAACGGTGGCGAATTGCAGGAAATCCGCCCCGAACCGTCCCATCCCCCATTGAAAGCGTGAAAAAAGATGCCTTTTCACAAGCTTTGTCGCAGTTTTGATCGATCAAAACGGGTTAGAAGATGCACAATTGCGGGTTTCCGAATCAAACTCCTTCATCGCCTAAGCTCTTTTCCTTCCGCTGGGGCGGATGGTTTGAAAAGACGAATACACTGCTTCGTCATCCTAGCCCGTTTTAAAATGAATGCAACGCCGGTGAAAAAACCGCAAGAATTGGCCTGTTTTCCCCGATCTGTGCATCAACCCATCGTGCGCTGCTGATAGTGTGTGATTTTTCATACAATGTACAGGGATTAGGGCTCATGCGCCGCACATTGTGTATGATTTTTCGCATACATTAGCAGGATTGAGGGCTAAAATCGCGATTCGTGTATGAAATTTCGTACAAATCGACGGATTCGATCCGTCCATCCCCTTTTTGTGTGAACGAAACCGACTACAATCAGAATGAGAATGAAAGGTCCTTCATTGCCTGGTTATTCTTTCGCGCTGGTGCGGTATGGTTGGCCGTATCGTTTCGTTATCCCAACCCCTTTTACAATGGGTGCAACGGGGGTAGGGTTAGAGGCATGTACGGATCAAATTCCGGCAGGGGAAGTGTATTATGCCCGCCGCCCATGGGTTTTTTTACTGGAATGGCAATCTTCTATTTTTATATCACTACACTGTTATCTCTATCAAAAGGCCGATGCGAATCATAGATTATATTATTACAACGGGGGAGGGAAAAGTATGGATACTGAAATGAGAAATGTTTCCGAAGAAGTAGCTGAAACAAGCAGCGACCGCAGCCATCGCAGCCATCGCAGCCATCGCAGCACTCGCGGTACTCGCGGTACTCGCGGTACTCGCGGTACTCGCGGTACTCGCGGCACTCGCGGCACTCGCGGTACTCGCGGCACTCGCGGCACTCGCGGCACTCGCGGCACTCGTGGTACTCGCGGCACTCGTGGTACTCGCGGCACTCGTGGTACTCGCGGCACTCGTGGTACTCGCGGCACTCGTGGTACTCGCGGCACTCGTGGTACTCGCGGTACTCGCGGAACCAAAGGTACACGCGGCACTCGTGGTACTCGCGGTACTCGTGGTACCCGCGGCACTCGCGGATGTCGCGGATGCCGCTGTACGCGCGGTACGCGCGGCTCAAGAGGACGCAGATAAGGAGTCTCTACCGGATATCGACACATTCGCATTTGCCAGTTAACGGACAATTGCCGTGTCAATGGATACAGCAATGGCATAGAGTAATGCAACAATAAGCCTATCGCATCGATAGGCTTATTGATCTACCTCGGGAAAGGTGATTGCTCTATGAGCTTTCCGGTACGGCAAATTTTTATTTCGGAAGACCAATTGAAGCTGCTGAACAAAGATGTATGGAGCAATAAGTTCGTCGAAGCGTACGTGCTGAACAAAGGGATGCGGGAACGTGTTCAATTGCGCTACCGCGGAGGACATACGCGCGGCTACAGTAAGAAATCGTACGAGATCGTAAGAAAAAATAAAACATATCATTACAATGCCGAATACGACGATCCTTCCATGATTCGAAACGCTTTATCCTTCCGGTTTTTCGAACGGATCGGAGTGCCGAGCCCGAAGACGAAACATTGCTTGATCAAGCTGAACGGAAAAAATATGGGGGTTTATCTTGAGATCGAAGGAGTCGACCGGTATTTTTTCAAACGAAGAGCGATCCCGATGCAATCTTTGGTGTATGCGACGAATGACGACGCCAATTTCAGTTTCATCAGCCCGGAAATGAATCGACGCAAAACTTCATTATTTGACGGATACCAGCTCATAATCGGAAACGATGCGGACCGGAGAAGGCTGCAAGGATTCATATCGCGTGTCAATACGCTTTCGCAGCGGCAACTGCTTCCCTATTTGCGTTCGCATCTCGATATCGACAACTATTTGCATTGGCTTGCGGGTGCGGTATTTACGGGAAATTACGACGGTTTTCATCATAATTACGCTTTATACCGCCATAAAGGACGCGGCTATTACCGCATCATCCCATGGGATTACGAAGGAACTTGGGGACGGGACAGCTATGGGGACATTTTCGGGAGCAATCCGGTGCCGGTGACCGGGCGCAATCATTTGACGAAACGATTATTAACCTATAAGTCGGTACGGCAAAAATACAAAACGATCGTGCGTCAAATCGCCAAACATGCGTTTACGGAGAAAAGGCTCGCTCCAGTCATCGCCCAGATGTACGCGAAAATCGCCCCGTAT
Organism: Paenibacillus sp. CECT 9249; assembly: GCF_918697855.1. Classification (NCBI taxonomy): domain Bacteria; kingdom Bacillati; phylum Bacillota; class Bacilli; order Caryophanales; family Paenibacillaceae; genus Paenibacillus; species Paenibacillus sp. CECT 9249. Next base: position 65,649 of record NZ_CAKKLI010000003.1, read on the forward strand.
ATTATGGAAGACAGGACCCGCCGCTGGCCTTCTTCGGTATTTCTAAACGAACCCGGCGTCATATTGGAGTATATTAGGGAACGCAGAGAAATTATTTTGCGGGATATCGATGCGTTATAACAGGAATACCCGGCCTTCTAACAGAAGACCGGGGCTGCATAGAGAATCGGGTTAGAACAGCCACGAAACCCAGTAATAGAGCACAACCAGCGTGAAAATGACCGTTGGCGGAATCGCGATAAAGGTAACGCGGATATAATCTTGCCAGTTGATTTTCACATGATGCTGTTTCAAGATATGCATCCACATTAACGATGCCAAAGTACCGATCGGGAGGAGCAATGATCCGATGTCGCTGCCGATCACATTGGCAAGATAGGCGATTTTCAAAGTGAGCGGATCGAGTCCCATATTCGTTAACGTAAGCGTCCCTACCATCAAAGCGGGATGGTTGTTGAATAATATCGACATAACGCTGATTAAGCTGCCCATCGAGAGGCTGGCATTGAGAAGATTTCCGGAGACGATCGGTTGAAAGATGGAAATAAGCCGTTCGGTTAAACCGATATTATGCAATCCGTAAATGATCACATACATCCCGAAACAGAAGATGAGAATATGCCAAGGCGTCTTTTTGATCATGTCGGCCGGCGAAATGTTGAGATAGAGCCATCTCCAGCCGAGCAGCAGCCCGGACCCGATAACCGCCACAACCCAAACCGGTATTCCGGCAAAGGAAGCGACAAATAAACCGACGCGTACGCTGAATACGAACAGCAGAATATACAGCATAAATCTCGAGCGATTTTTAATTTTCGCAACGGCGGGGGAATGCGATTTTAACGGGTGCGATCTAGGATCCGGATGAATCCCTCTCCAAGCCGAGGGGAGTTTGCCGGGCAGTTCCCGGCGTACGAGCAAGAAGATGATGAACAGCAGGAACAATAATCCGAGCGTGGAAGGGATAAACATCATTTCGGTATGCTTGTATAAATCCATATCCACGATTTTCAGAGCGATCAGATTGACGACGTTGCTGACGCCGATCGGCGCGCTCGAAGCGGTAGCGATTAACGCCCCGGAGAGCAAATACGGTATTTTTTGTTTATTTTTCAGACCGAGGTTTTTCAGCAAAATTAAAAGAATGGGAGTCGTTATTAGAATACTTCCGTCGTTGTTAAAGAAAAGCGTCATTAGAAAACATAGCAGGTTCACGTACCAGAACAGGCGAATTCCCGAGCCTTTCGCTCTTGCGGCCAATCCTTCAGCGGCCCAGGTGAAGAAACCGAAGCTTTCCAATATGATCGCCATGACGATCGTCGACATAATGGTAATGGCGGCGCCACTGACCGTATCTCCGATCGTGACCAGATCGGACCATGAAACGCTCCCGCTTAATATAACAAGGATCGCTCCGCCCATGGCGGGAATGGCTTCATTTAAGCCGCGAGGCCGCCACAGAATAAGCACGAGCGTGAGGAAAAAGGAAATGACCGTTAGCGTTACCATAGCGGACCCATGCATCTACTCATTCTCCTTTGCAGCCAGGCGTTAATGTTGCAAAAGTTCGGTTTCGCGCAATGCAGGGTCTGGGGACGCTTCATCGGCGCTTTCAGCATGATAAGAGTGAATACTGGCAATCGCGGGCGGTTTAATGAGATAGTAGATCGCAACGCCGGATATCGTAAAAGCGATCAGTGTAATGAACATAAATCACCCTTCCTTCCTCATCATAGATTTATGATTCGCGCAAGCAGCGCGTTTTTAAGGCAAATGGACCGTCTTAATATGATCGATATGAAGATAGACGGATTCTTCGTTTGCGGTGATCAACTCGACTCTGCTGTTCTCGACCTTTTTCAATACCCCGATTTTATGAGGGTTGTCCCCTAAATCCAGAACGAGCAAAGTTCCCTCCAATTTTTTGAGCTGCTGGTCGAAGGATCGGGACAAGGACATATTGGTTGGAATGAGCGGGAAATGGTCTTGGCTCAAGGAGTACGGAGTTGCGTTCGGATTGTACGGAATTAAATATTTGAGATGATGCAGAGGGATGATTAAGGTGTGAAACACCGGAGAGTAGAAAATAAAATAATTGGTCATAATGCTCGTAATATAACCGGAGATGGATTGATTTCCGGTAATATAAACCTCAAGAAAGACTCCCCTTGCGTTCATTAAAATTTTTCGATACGAGATTTCTTCATTTGGGTTTTCAAACGGGGACGGGGAATCGGGAATAAAGTTCAATTCCGGATTAATATGTTTGGCGAGCTTCATCAAATGAATATGAAACGTCGGAATGTACAGAAATTGTTCGCCGTTGTAAACGACGATTATATCGCTCCCTACGTCAACAAGCGCACCTTTGACCATCGGTATTTTACCGGGAATATCGAGTTCGATTTGTTTGCCCAGCAAAGTTTTAAATTCATTCACTTGTGAACCTCCTCTCAACAACATGGATTCGTTCGTTTTGGAAGATGCGTTGGAAGTGTGGAGTTCCAACGCATCGTATCAGGGTGGGAGAATGATGAATCCCGCAATTTTTTGTTGGATTACAAGGGGAGAATAGGAGCACCGGTAAGGAATAACGATAGGAAAATCGTGACGGGAGAGGAAGAGCGGCGTTGCGGGATATTGGGGGAGAGGACGGGATGTTATCTCGTTCTTGTTTTTGTTCTTGTTCTCGTTCTTGCCGAGGCTCTGGCGCCGCTTCTTTTAACGACTCTGGATCTCGTTCTCGTTCTGCTGCTTGTTCGTCTGCTTGTTCGTCTGCTTGATCCGGCTCTGCGGCCGTAGCTGCCCCAATCGAAAGCGGATCTGTTGCGGCTGGATCTGCTGCTGGAGCGATGGCCCGACCGGTTGCCGGATTTGTAGCCGGACTTATTGTTGGCGTTTGCGTCGTTATTATTGTTTGCGTTGTTATTGTTATTTTTATTATTGTTATTGTTATTGTTATTTCCGGTATAACCGTACGTTTTGGAAGATACTCTGACGCTCTTGATATGGTAGTTGGCGATTTTGATCGGTTCGCGATCTGATACCAAGAACAAGTATTGATCGTCGCTTTGCACGACAAAGCCGTCCAATTTTTCATGCCCGCCGTTATTGATCTGCACGAATCTATGATTCAATTTTTTCATGATCGAGTTGAAATCGGATGCGGAAATAATATCGTAATCGGTAGTATAAGAGTCTTTAGAATATTGCGAGCTCAGGCTCATGCTTTTGATATGGGAATTGCGGACATAAACGATTTCGCAATAATTTTGATTGTTTCCTTGTCCTTGCCCTTGACTCTGACCTTGCGCCTGTCCCTGATTATTGTTCTTATTGTTATTATTATTGTTGTTATTGTTCGATTGAGCCAGCACGACCACGTAGTCGCTTCCGATCTTTTTCAGGATGCCTGTAATAAAATCCGGTCCGCCGCGGTTGATGATTACCTCTTTGCCGAGAAAGCTGCGAACGCCCGCCGATTTCGACGAAGTGGAACTTGAATGAGTGGATCTCGACTTCAAATGCGATGACGACGATGATCTGGAGGATTTCGAGGAAGAGGATTTGGAGGATTTGGACGATCTCGAGGAACACGAGGAACTCGAAGATCTATGGGATTGACTTGTTAAACGGGCACGGTATGCCATTTTAAACATTTCCCCTCTCATTTAATATGGATTTACGAGCTTGTTGATCACTGCTTGATAGATACATCTGCAACAATGCTATAAACGATCACCTGCCTTTGGCAAACATCGATGGACCGGTTGGACGAATGATTCCCTCAAGGTGTCATTGATGTTTATTTGTAATTTATTTATATGTATACCGCATCAAAAGGTACTAGATTTCAATCTATTCTCTCGAAAATCCATGAATATCTTAGTATGTTGGACGAGGGTTTAGAAGATTTGGAGCGAATCCCCTTAAGCTGTGCGAAGTACGGGACATATGCCGTGTCCGCATTCATCCCGCCCGCATAACGTAACATCAAAAAGGCGGATGTCCCTATGAGCTTGCCAACCCGTTTTATTGAGATCCATCAGGATGAAGAGCGCGCACTGGAAGAGGATATATGGAGCACTGAATACGTAAAGGCGTATTTATGGAATAGAGGGATTAGGGAAACCGTGAAATTGCGGTATCGTGGAGGGCATACGAGAGAGTATCCCAAAAGATCCTACGATGTATTGCATGGAACGCAAATGTTTCATTTTAACGCGGAATACGACGATCCTTCGATGATTCGCAACGCGCTTTCCTTTCAATTTTTCGAATGGATCGGCGTTCCCTGCCCGCAAACGAGGCATTGCCGGCTCGTGATCAATGGGGTGAACAGAGGCGTTTACCTTGAGATTGAAGCGGTAAACCGCCAATTCTTCGCGAAGCGGGGCATTCCTATGGAATCTTTGGTGTTTGCTGTAAACAATCACGCCAATTTCAGCCTGTTTCATTATAAAACCGGAAAAAGAAAGCAATCGCTGTTTAAAGGATACGATCTGGAAATCGGAAAAGAAGCGGACGCCCGCAAATTGTCCCGGTTCGTTTACAAGCTGAATACGCTGAAAGGAAGGGAGTTGTTCTCCTTCTTGGCCAAGGAGGTCGATATCGAAAATTATCTCCGCTGGCTGGCCGGCGCGGTGTTTACGGGCAACTACGACGGTTTCGATCAAAACTATGCCCTGTATCGCCATAAAACCCGCAACATGTACCGCATTATTCCGTGGGATTATGAGGGGACATGGGGACGGAACTGTTACGGGAAACAGGTGGAAAGCAGTTTGGTCCGCGTAACCGGATATAATCAATTGACGAAAAAATTGCTGCAATTTAGCAGCGTGCGGGTCAGATATAAAGAAATATTGCGCGAAATACTCAAAGAGACGTTTACCGTGTCCAAAATATCGCCCGTTATTTACAAAATGTCCCGGGAAATTTCGCCATATATTTATGCGGATTATGGACGGAAATGGCCGCTGTACGTATACGAAAACGAACCGTTGGTCATTCAAAACTATATTCAGGAACGGCGAAAGCTGATATCGCGGGCGATACTGAAGCTGTAATCCGCGGTACTGCGCATGATTACGGCATAAGCCGAACCGGCGCTTTCTAATCATTCGTCATTCATGATATAATAATGGCAATCTTGCTAGAGCGATACTGACGAAAGAAGGCGTGGAGATGGCTGTGGACGATACACAACGCAAGCCGGATTGGATCAAAATCAAGCTGACAACCGGCGATAATTATAACGAGATCAAAAATATGATGCGTTCCAAAACATTGCATACGGTATGCGAAGAAGCGCGTTGTCCGAACATTTACGAATGTTGGGCGAACCGTACGGCAACGTTTATGATTTTGGGCGATATTTGTACGCGCGCCTGCCGTTTTTGCGCCGTCAACACGGGCATGCCGACGGAACTTGACTTGCAGGAGCCGGAGCGGGTGGCCGATGCCGCGGAGAAGATGGGTCTGCGCCATTGCGTCGTGACGTCGGTCGCACGCGACGATTTGCAGGACGGCGGAGCCGCGATTTTCGCCGAGACGATTAAGGCGTTGCGGCGCCAACTGCCTTTGTGCAGCGTGGAAGTTCTCATCCCCGATTTTATGGGGAATTGGGATGCGCTTCGCGTCGTGATGGATGCGAAGCCGGACATCCTGAATCATAATATCGAGACCGTGGAGCGCATGTCGGACCGGGTTCGGGCCAAGGCGAAGTACCGCCGCTCGCTTGAACTGCTGCAGCGTGCGAAACAAATGCAGCCGCAAATTCCGACCAAATCCAGCATCATGCTCGGCGTCGGCGAAGAATGGGATGAAATTTTGCAGGCGATGGACGATTTGCGCGCGGTCGACTGCGATATTTTGACGATCGGCCAATATTTGCAGCCGACGAAGAAGCATTTGGCGATCGAGAAATATTACCGGCCCGAAGAATTCGCGACATTGAAGGAAGAAGGGCTGCGGCGCGGATTCAGCCATGTCGAATCCGGACCGCTCGTTCGCAGTTCCTATCATGCGCATGAGCAAGTGAAATCGGCGTCGAAGACGCTGCAGGCTAATCATGCGGCTTCTGTGCGATAAGTTAAGTTGAGGTTCGTATCTGCCATAGAAGCGCCTTTCTTGTAATACGCGTTCATAAAGTCAACTTTATTCGCGATCAAAAGCGGGCTTTTTGAACAACCTCTCGTAATTTGATGTTGGGGAGTTGTGTTCATGTTGATACATGTATCCGGCAAAACATATGAACTGGTTCAGGATCATAAAAACGGCTGGAATCCGGAAGCGTTCCGCGACCGGTACAGCGATGTGCTTGACCGTTACGATTACATTATCGGCGATTGGGGATATAATCAGTTGAGATTGAAAGGGTTCTTTCGCGACAATCATCCGAAAGCGTCCAAAGACACGGCCATATCCGGAATCGTCGATTACATTAACGAATACTGCAACTTCGGCTGCGCGTATTTCGTCCTGGAGAAAAACCGCGAACCGCGGCCGAACGGCGGATCGTAACCGACAAGAAACCCCTCGCATGCTGACGAAAGTCAACAAACGAGGGGTTTTATAATAGAGAGGCGCTAATCGGTTGCAGCCGCTTCTTTCGGGATAAAGGAATAGATTTCTCCGGTTTCGAAGGAATCGATTAATCGATGCAGCCAGCGGTAATAATTCAGAGCTTCATTGATTTTATCAATATCGGATTTCAACACAGCTTCAAGCTTCTCGTCCCCTTCATATTCCTTGCGAAGATTGGACAGTTCAAGCAGCGATTTCTTCAAGGCGTTTGCGTTTAACTCCACCGCTTTTCTCCATTTGACCGAGAAATAATCGGTAAAATTCTGGTGCCAATCCGGGTCGACCTCGTACAAGTCTTTGCGTGCTCCCTTTTCCCACACTTTATTTACCATTTTCAAATCCATCAACGTACGCATGCCTGTGCTCATGCTCGTTTTGCTCATTCCCATCGTTTCGCCCATTTCGTCGAGCGTAACGGGATGGTTGTAGAAATACATATGCCCGTATAAGTGACCGATGGATAAGGTTACTCCGTAAAGATCCATATTTTTGCCGATCGACTCGATCACTCTTTGGCGCGATTTTTGTATTCTCCCGATTTGCTCTTCGCTGAGTCCCTCGAACTCCTTCATGATTGATCCTCCCACGGATGTAAGTAGCTATTAATCTTTTCTATCTATTTGAACACGCCCTATTATATATCATTATTCTAAAAAAACAATCCTTCGATGTAAAGAAAGGGGTAAGGAAGGAAAAGGGAGGAAAACAGAGTATACAGTACATAAAGCTTGTAAAGTTAAAACTGTACAAAGATTACAAAGGATTCTCCGTTTTGACGGATCGTCGGTAACATCTCTAAACTTAAACAAAAGAACATTGAGGAGGGTGACGATGCCGATTATTGAGGTAAAGCAATTAACGAAAATATTTGGCTACGACCCCAAACTCGCGCTTCCGCTGCTTGAACAAGGGTGGTCTAAAGATCGGATTTTAAAAGAGACGAAGCAGACCGTAGCGGTGAACCAAGTGAGTTTTTCCATTGAACCCGGCGAAATCTTTGTCATTATGGGATTGTCGGGGAGCGGCAAATCGACGTTGGTCCGTTTGTTCAATCGATTGATCGATCCGACGTCCGGCCAGGTGTTGATTAACGGGGAAGATTTGACCAAGAAAAACGCGGAGCAACTGCGGGAAATCCGCAGAAAGCAAATTAGCATGGTGTTTCAGAAGTTCGCTCTGTTCCCCCATCGGACCGTGCTGCAAAATGTGGAATACGGGCTCGAAGTACAAGGAATTGAGCGTAAAGTGCGCAAAGAAAAAGCCATTCAAGCATTGGCGCTGGTCGGTTTGGAAGGCTGGGCCGACAGTTATCCCGATCAGTTGAGCGGCGGCATGCAGCAGCGCGTAGGGTTGGCCCGGGCGCTTGCCAACGATCCGGCCGTATTGCTGATGGACGAGGCGTTCAGCGCACTCGATCCGCTCATTCGCAAGGAAATGCAGGATGAGCTGTTGGAGCTTCAAACGAAAATGAAAAAGACGATCGTCTTTATTACGCATGACTTGGACGAAGCGCTGCGAATCGGCGACCGGATCGCTTTGATGAAAGACGGGGCGGTCGTGCAGCTAGGCACGCCGGAGGAAATTATGACGAAGCCGGCCGACGCCTATGTTGAGAAATTCGTAGAGGATGTAGACTTGTCCAAGGTGCTTACGGCATCGCATGTCATGATTCGGCCGGAGACGATTACGCCCGAGCGCGGTCCGCGGGTTGCGCTGCAATTGATGCGCGATCTCGGCATATCCAATTTGTACGCGGTGGACAAAACGAAATCGCTGCTCGGGGTCATTACCGCGGACGGGGCGTCGCAGGCCGTACGCGAAGGTTTGCAGTTGGAAGATATTATCGTAACCGATGTCCCGACGGTTTCGCCGGATACGGTGCTGCACGACTTCTTCGATACGATGAGCAGTTCCAAAGTGCCGGTTGCCGTCGTCGACGAGAACAGACGGTTGAGAGGGATTATTATTAGAGGTTCCGTCTTGGCAGCATTGTCAGGCAACTCGGATATAGAGGTAGGTGGAACGCTTGAACATGCCTAAAATTCCGATCGGGTCTTGGATCGAATCGCTCGAGACCTGGCTCGGTAATAACGTAGATCCATTATTTCGCTTTATTAAATTGATTATTGGAAGCATCGTACAATGGTTTGAATTTATCTTTTTAGGAATTCATCCGCTCGTTTTAATCGTATTGTTCACGGCAATCGCTTATTTGATCGGCCGCTGGAAAATTGCCCTGTTTACGCTGATCGGATTCGGCTTGGTGCTGAATCTGGGGTATTGGGACCATACGATGCAAACTTTGTCGCTTGTGTTGACGGCTGCGCTTATATCCGTTCTGTTCGGCATTCCGATCGGAATATGGTGCGCGAGATCGGATAGCGTTCAAAAAGTTGTGACGCCCGTCCTCGATTTTATGCAGACGATGCCCGCGTTCGTCTATTTGCTGCCGGCAGTCTCGTTCTTTTCTTTGGGCGTCGTTCCGGGAGTTATTTCTTCCATTATTTTTGCGATTCCGCCGACGATTCGGCTGACGAATTTAGGAATTCGCCAAGTGCCGGGCGATTTGGTGGAAGCGGCCAACGCGTTTGGCTCGACATCGATGCAGAAGTTGTGGAAGCTGCAACTGCCGCTTGCGCTGCCGACGATTCTCGCCGGCGTCAACCAGACGATTATGCTGTCGTTGTCGATGGTCGTCATCGCTTCGATGATCGGGGCGCAAGGCGTCGGGGCCGACGTATACCGCGCGGTGACGCAAACGAAGACGGGAGTCGGCTTCGAAGCGGGATTGGCGATTGTTGTTTTAGCTATCGTTCTCGATAGATTAACTCAAAATATGATGAAGAAAAAAAGAAAGGGTTGATGGAGCATTGAAGAAACATTGGGGGAAAGGTCTGGCGTTTATTCTCATGTTAAGTTTGGTACTAGCAGGCTGCGCAAGCGGAGGTCAGGCGAAAGGCGGCAAAATATCGCTGGCTTACGTCGCCTGGGATTCCGAAATTGCCAGTACGCATGTCGTTAAGCATATACTGCAAGACAAGTTAGGATATGACGTGGAAATGCTGCAAGTCGATGCAGGGCCGATGTGGAGCGGGGTTGCGGACGGCAGCGCCGATGCGATGGTTGCCGCTTGGCTCCCTGTCACGCATGCCAGCTATTTGGAGAAAAACGAAAGCAAAATCGAGGATCTCGGGTCTAATCTGGAAGGAACGAAGCTCGGATTAGTGGTGCCTTCCTATATGGATATTCAAAGCATTGAGGATTTGAGTAAAGACGAAGTCGGCGCCGCCGTCGATTATAAAGTGATCGGCATCGAACCGGGCGCCGGAATTATGATGTCCACGGAAAAGGCGCTGGAGGATTACGGCTTGAAAGATAAATGGAACTTGGTCGAAAGCTCTTCCGCAGCGATGGCTACGGAATTGCAAAAAGCTTACGACAAGCAAGAGCCGATTATTATTACAGGCTGGACGCCGCACTGGATGTTCGCCAAAATGGACTTGAAGTATTTGGACGATCCGAAAAACGTATACGGGGACGAAGAACAAATTCATACGATCGTACGGAAAGGATTGAAGGATAACGAGCCGAAAGCCTACCAATTCCTCGACCAGTTCCATTGGACGCCGGAAGATATGGCTGCTGTTATGGTCGATATCCAGGAAGGAACTTCGCCGGATGACGCTGCGGTCAAATGGATCGAAGCAAACGATGCGAAAGTGCAGGAATGGCTCGCCGGAGTGGAATAACGACGTAAGGAGAAAGGGGGAGAAACTCGAAGGAGTTTCTCCCCCTTTCTATATGTTGGCGGGATTAATCTTCGGTATTCTCATAGCCGATGAACGCCCGCCGCACGCGATTCCAGAACGGATAAGGACGGTAGCGCGCGAAGCTCACCTTCTGTTTGGCGACGCTGCAGCGCACATAATGAAGATTTCCGAGCGGCACGGACAGATGATCCACCGTTAATAAAAGGCGCTGCTCGTTGCGGGGGTAAATATCGCAATGATGATGATTCGGCAATATTAACGACGAGCCGAGCGTACGATACACTCTATTGTTGATCGAGGCGATCTCGGCCAACTGCAGCGCTTCGATCGACGGATGAAGCATGGCGCCACCCAAGCTTTTATTATAGGCGGTACTGCCGGACGGAGTGGAGACGCAAATTCCGTCTCCGCGAAACATTTCAAACAGTTGATCGTTAATATCGATTTGCGCGACGATCGTTCCGTCGATGCCTCTGACCGTAAATTCATTCAAAGCCAAATATTTCCTCACTCCGCTATCCGTATGAATTTCCAGCTCGACTAGCGGATATTTGACAATGCGGGGCGAGAGGAGATCGGATTTCTTCACGCCCGACATGAGGTCGACCAAATCTTCGAGTTCCGTTGCTTGCCAATCGGCGTAAAATCCTAGATGTCCCGTATGTATGCCCACAAATGCGATTTCGTCCAACCGTTCGATATAACGGTGAAATGCGTGCAGCATCGTTCCGTCCCCGCCGATGGATACGACGATCTCCGGGGTTTGCTCGTCGCACTGCAAGCCTCGCTCGGCCGCGAGGCGGTGAAACTTGTCCGTCAATTCTTTCGAAACGCTGTCGCTGCGTGTTTGCACGAAGTATCTCAACGTAATAACGACTCCTTTAAAATGTTTGTTCAAAAGAGGACTTTTTGAACAACCTCTTAAAATTACTCTCTTTAGATCATAATCAATCTGAACGAGGATTACAATGCGTAATATACGAAAACGATCGCCATCGCCAATATGCCGTGAACGAAACGGGCAAGCAAGAAAGGCCCGTACCGGAGATCGGTTGAATTTAATATGCTCACGACTTGCGCATGCACCGATAATCCGCCCCAGGACAAGACGAAGGCGGCGACGGCCGCTTTAAACGGAATCGCAATATTCGCCCCTGCTTCCCCGGCGGATTGGGCTCCGAGCGTCACTTCGAAAATGCCGTTAACAATGGCCTCCGATAACGATTGCGGCATGCCGAACAACTCGAGCACACTGCGAATGAGCGCGTAGAAGCCGCGCATCGCATTCGCATCGGTCAACAATTGCAAGACGACGGAGAAGAAAACGACCAAGCCTCCGACGACGATGATAAGTTTCAAGGAGGATTCGAGCGCGCTTCGCATCAATTCGCCCAAATTGCGCCCGTCCCGAATGCGGGCTTGATGCATCGATGCGAATGCCCGCTTAAGCCTGCTCCGCTCTCCGCTTTGGCCCGCATGTTCAGGCGGCGTGGGAGGCGCTCCGCGTCCGTGAAACCGCATGAGGAGGCCGATCAATATGCCGGCTCCGTAATGCGCCAGCGCCAATATAGGAGCCATCTTCGCATCTTGGAAAAATCCGACGGAAACGGCGCCGATCAGAAAAATCGGATCGGATGTCGTCGTAATGGCGACAAGCCGCTCTCCTTCTTCGCGCGTAACAAGCTTCTGCTCCCATAATTGCAAAGTCAGCTTGGCGCCGACCGGATAGCCGGAAGCGTAGCCCATGGCAAAAACGAAACCTCCGGTTCCGGGAATGCGGAACAGCGGACGCATGAACGGATCGAGCAGCGTGCCGACAAAATGGACGATGCCGAAACCGAGCAATAATTCCGAAATAACAAAAAAAGGAAATAAAGCGGGAAATAACACGTCCCACCAAATGGCAAGCCCTCGCACCGCAGCTTCCAATGTCGATTCCGGAAAAACGATCATGAGTACGATCAACGAAAAGGCGATTAATGTCAATAGCGGCGTTGCGGATAATCGTAAGGGAAACATAATGTGAATAACTCCTTTGGATTTTTCAACTGCCTTTCTTCTATTGTTATGACCGGGACCGGACAAACAGTACTGAAGAAGGTCAAGCTTCCTTAAAGAATGCGGAAAGAAAACGTTTACATTGCAGCGCTTCTATGTTAGACTATAGGAAATGGAATATGTCGAACGGATCGACAATATGGACGTGGAGTGATGAATATGAGCATTATTGCCGGAATACTCGTATGCGCTTTCGTATATGTCATTCGCGAATCGTTAACCGTACCGGCGGAAGAAGATTATGAAAGCGAAATGAACGGACCTGCGAGACGCTAAACGTAAGTCGAAGTTTACTTTTATAATTTCTTTAGAATTCACCCTTACAATGAATCTGCACTCGGACGCAATCCGGCTGCAGATCATGGAAAGGGTGATTTTTTTATGAAACCTGTTATTGCTCAGGAACGTATTCCTATTCTCGACATCGCCAGAGGACTGGCTATTCTGGGCATCCTTCTCGCCAATATGGCGTTTTATTCTATTTCCTTACAGGCGATTCAATTTCAGATCGAGCAGTGGCCGGATTTCTGGAACCAAGCAGCGAATAAGTTTCTTGAAATATTCGTTAACGGCAAGTTCATCGCTGTGTTCTCCTTCCTGTTCGGTTATGGCATGATTCTATTGAAAGACCGGGCGGCAACCAAAGGCAGGCGTTTCGTGCCGCTGTATTTACGAAGGCTGCTTGCCCTGTTCCTTTTTGGATGGATTCACGGATGGTTTATCTGGTTCGGGGATATTCTTCTCCACTATGCCTTGCTTGGGTTTGTTCTGCTGTTGTTCCACAAATGCAAACCAAGAACGCTGCTGATTTGGGCTGTCTTGCTAATCATGCTGATTCCGGTATTGCTCCTAGCCACTGGAGGGGAAGGAGCAGGAACTGTGCAGTTGAGTCCTGAATTCCAGCAGTACGTCGGTCAAATGATTGAACGGGATCAGATGATTTATGGGGCCGGCACTTATGGGGAAATTCAGAAGCAGCGAGTGTGGGATTGGAATATTTCGCTGGGCAACCAGCTCCTGTTTTACCCGCAGCTTCTCGGCTTATTTCTGTTGGGTGCTTACTTCGCCAAGCGCAGACTGCTTCATGATGTAACCGCATATCAACCGGTATGGATTCGGATTTGCCTCTGGTCGGGAGCAATAGGGCTTGTGTCTACCTTGCTGCCGGTCGGACTGGAGCTAGTCCGAGCCCATTCGGGGCTAATCAATCAATTGAATGTCATCAGGCACTTGATCGGCAGTCCATTGCTCGGCTTGTTCTACATTGCCCTGCTTGCCTTGCTTGTCCGCAAGCAAACAGGGGAGAAAACCTTGCGGCCATTAGCGAATGTCGGCAGGATGGCTTTCACCAACTATATCATGCAGTCCGTCCTGTGCACGCTGATCTTTTGCAGTTACGGATTGGGCTGGTACGGGAAACTCAACGTGCTGGAAGGCCTGCTCTTGTCCGTATTCCTATTTGCTTGCCAAATGGCGATCAGCGCCCTCTGGCTGCGGAGATTCCAAATGGGTCCGCTGGAGTGGATCTGGAGGATGCTTACTTATTTATCGATTTCACCGATTCGCAAGAAAAGGCCGGGTGCCGAACTTTCAGGATAATCCGTACATAAGCCCCGCCCTCGGGGAGATTCCCGGCAGCAACGCTTCCCCCGTGCTTTTCCGCCAATGTTTTGACGATATACAGTCCAAGACCGGCATGACCTTTGGCCGCGGATCGTGAAGGATCGCCTTGATAAAATTTATTGAACAGATAGCTCAGGTCAGCTTCAGTAAACCCTGGACCGGAATCGGCCGTTTCAATAACGGCGGTTTCCGGTCCGATGTTTATCCGCCAACGAATCTGCCCGCCCTCAGGAGTGAACCGAATGCTGTTGGCAATCACATTATCCATCATTTGCTCCAATCGGTGGACATCGGCATCGATTCTCCCGGGATCATCATCGGACATATGAAACGACGATTGAAAATCGATCCGTTTAGCTGCGCACATCATCTGGTATTCCTCCGCTTTTTCCTGACAGAAGGCCATCAAGTCAATCGGCCGTTTAGTCAGAATAAAATCGGGCTGATCGATTTCCGAAACAAGATTCATATCGTCCAGCAATCGGACGGCTCGGTCTGTGCTTTTCCGAATCGTATGCAAATATTTGTCCAGCCGCTCGGCTTGCTTGTCTTTCCTCTCCAGCAAATTGTCGACATGGCCTTGAATGATCGTCAAGGGTGTCCGAAGATCATGCGCAATCGCGGCCACCATATCCCGGCGCTCCTGATCCATCTGCCATTGGGTTGTCAGGGAAGTATGAAGCGCCCGACGCATGTCCTCGAAAGCGCTGGCCAGCTGTGTCAATTCCTTTGAGCCGCCGACGTCGGACAAGGTAAAATCAAGATCGTTCTGGCGAATCCGTGCGGCTCCATCGATCAGTTTCGCGATCGGAGGCTCCAACCGCTTGCCTATTCTGTGGGCAAACAGAATGGTAAACAGCAGAATAAACAGGAAGGGAGCGGCCATGTTTCCGAATATAAACAAGGAAGTTTCGCATCAACCGGCTGGTTGCTGTATAACAGGCTAAGGGCATATCGAAGCACGAAGACGCCGGATAACCGTTCCTCCTGATCCAATATGGGCAAATAACGAATAAAGTATCCGTCCAATTGCTCGGATGTGTTCACCTTGCGTACGATATCCCCAGGTTCGGACAAGAAGCGGCGGCCTTCCCATCCATGGATAATCTGGCCGGATAAATCAACCACTTGATAGTTTATCACTTCTAACGGAATGATCCGCTCCAATTCTGGCTGGAACGATGGGGAGAGCAGCATGTCCTGATTCTGTTTGGCAAACTGTATAATCTCCGGAATTTTCCGTTCGTAGTAATTAGCCGGACGAAGGAAATCACCCTCATTGGAAAGGAGATAATAGAGGCTTGCCCCCCATATGGCTGCAGTACATACCATACTGAGTACAAGCGTCAAGATTAAGGCAAATATAAATTGTCTGCGAAACGATGAGTTCCTCTTCACGACTGCCCACCCCACTTATAGCCGACACCCCATACGGTGGAAATATGGCTTTGATCCGGTGCCAACTCGGTTAATTTCGCCCGGATTTTTTTAACATGTTCCGTGACGGTACTTGAATCTCCTTCTGCATCGAAACCCCATACTTTTTCATAAATTTGCTCCCTGCTAAAAACCTGGTGCGGATGCATCAGTAAAAATTGGACAATTTCAAACTCGCGGACGGTTAACGGCACCTGGCGATTTCGTATAAATACTTGATAGCTCCCAGCATCCAGCGTCAATTCGCCATAGTGAATAATCGAACG
Source organism: Paenibacillus sp. CECT 9249 (assembly GCF_918697855.1). Classification (NCBI taxonomy): domain Bacteria; kingdom Bacillati; phylum Bacillota; class Bacilli; order Caryophanales; family Paenibacillaceae; genus Paenibacillus; species Paenibacillus sp. CECT 9249. Next base: position 81,391 of record NZ_CAKKLI010000003.1, read on the forward strand.
GGTCCGGCCCATGCCGTTTCTTTGCTCACGCCGCAAGTGCGCGCGAATTCGCGCTTTCATCTCTTTGATGCTGAAGGGTTTGAGCAAATAGTCATCGCCGCCGACCATCAGCCCTTGAATGCGATCTTCTTCGCTTTGCCTTGCACTTAGGAACAGAATCGGACAAGCGACAAGTCCGCGAATCGCCCGACATACTTCCCATCCATCAAGCCCAGGCATCATTACGTCGAGTATGATCAGATCCGGTTTGGCTCCCAACAGTTCGAATACCTGATCCCCATTCAAAGCTGTGATCACATCATAACCTTCGTCTGTCAACGCATCTTGAATAAACTCCACGATTTCCGGTTCATCATCAACAATCAGTATTTTTTCCTTCATTGGTTTCCCCTCTGTATGTCCTACTGTCTAGCTCGAAACGATGTTATGGGAATTATAGCATAACTCCGTCGATAGGGGTTCAGTTGAACGAACGTAAAGGATACCGTTAGGCCTTTTTCTTAATTTTTTGGTATACTAATATAGAGCGAATAGAACTGTGTTCAATAAATTTGCCTCTTAGAGCGTTCTATTCATAACATAATGGAAAGCTGGGAGAAACGATGAGCAAATACGGTACGATTTACGAAGCGCTGGGCGGCGCGCCTGCTGTACGCCGTCTAGTCGAAGCTTTTTACCCGCGAGTGCAGAAGCATCCTTTGATAGGACCGTTGTTTCCGGAGGATATTAACCCGGTGATGGAGAAGCAGTATATGTTTTTGACGCAATTTTTCGGCGGACCGTCGCTGTATTCCGACGAATACGGCCATCCGATGATGCGTGCGAGACATCTCGCTTTCGAAGTGACGAAGGAACGGGCTGAAGCATGGCTAGGCTGTATGGAGGAAGCTTTGGAGGAAATCGGAGTCGAGCCGGAGCTTAGACAATTTACGATTCAAAGATTATCCGGCCCCGCTTTTCATTTTGTAAATACACCGTAAAAAACGGGACTGGAGGTGGGCGCATGGCTCTGGAGCCGCTATATAAAATGAAAGTGAAGTGCGCGTATTGCGAGAATGTGTTTGAAACGTCGCGAGTGCGCCATAGTTTAAAAAAAGCATATAAAACCGATACCGACTTTTGCGCGTATTACAAAACGATGAATCCCGATTATTACGTCGTAAGAGTTTGTCCGGCTTGCGGATTCGCTTCTACGGAAAATTTCGGAGATAAATTGTCGGATAAGCAGCGCAAAGATTTTGAATCGCAGATTAAAGAGCGCTGGGTTCCCCGCGCCTACGAGGGTGAGCGTTCCTGGGAACAAGCGCTCGAAACGTATCAGCTGGCATTGTTGTGCGCGCAAGCCGTCAGCGAGAAAAAGCGGCTGATCGCAAGTCTCCTGCACCATATTGCCTGGCTATACCGTTACCGGAACGATCACGAGCAAGAGCAACGGTTTATGCAATATACGCTGCAGGAATACATTCGCGTCTACGAGTTGGAAGGGGTGGGCGCCAACAACGCGCGCCTGTTATATTTGATCGGCGAGATCAATCGCCGCCTGGGCAATTACAATGAGGCGGTCAAATGGTTCTCCCGTGTCGTGCATGACAAAAAAATTATGGACGGCGCCATGATTCGGGCGAGCCGCGAGCAATGGCAAGCGCTTCGCGAAGAAATGGCGGAGCGTAAACTGGAGCCGACCGAAGAAATGAAAGCCGCGGAACAAGGAATGTAGCGCGGGCGATCAATCTCCGATTAGCGCGAATGTTCCGATTGACCGGACGAAGGCCGTTTCCGCAGGACGGTATCCGTTAACAAATAATCCCTGTCCGTGTCAACCACGGTTACTTTGTTGCGGCAACAGGGGAAAACAAGCAATTTTTTCTTGCCGTCGTGGATAGCTGCCAATTCCTTCGGCTTCAGCGGAAGCAGAACGTTGGATTCGCCGCAGAACGGGCAATCTTGTACATAGAGATCGTTCATGATGATTTCATACGGCCAAGTTTTTTCGAACGGGATCATGATTGTTCCCCGGTCTCTTCGTTATTTTTTTGCTGGTCGGTTAATTCCGCTATTTTTTGCAATAAAATATGACGAGGCATATGCATCAGATGCTCGAGCGGAACGTTTAATTTTTTGGCTAGCATGACGGCCGTTTCAGGCGATATTTGCAGAGGTTTCATAGGACGCCTCCCGAAAGTTTTTCCACCATTATATCAATAACGAAAGGAAAGGTGAAGAAGGTGAAGCAGCCTTTACAACCGACTTGGGATTTAGATTCGATTTTTGCAGGGGGATCCGGCTCTGCTCCTTTCGCTAGTTTTCTGCAGACGCTGCAAGAAGATTTGTCTTCTTTGCAGCAACAGTTCAAGGAGTTTCAGTTGCCGCGCAATGTAGAGGAAACCGGCAAATTAAACGAATTATTGGATCGGATTCAGAGCGCGATGCAGCGTCTGCGCGAGGCAAGCGCATTTACGGAATGCCTAACGGCGGAAAATCAGAAAGACCGCCAGGCGGTCTTGTTAACCGGCCGCGTCAAATCGATCAACGCGCAACTGTTGGCCGCTTTTACGCGATTTGACGAAATATTGAGCAAGATGGACGAACAAGTCTGGAACGCTTGGCTGGAAACGGCTGAGGTGAAGCCGCTCGCCTTCAATTTGAACGAACGCCGCGAACAAGCGCGCGACAAGCTTCCGCCGGAACAGGAGGCGTTAGCCGGCGATTTGGCGGTTGACGGATATCACGGTTGGGGAGAGTTTTATAATACGCTCGTAAGCCGGATTCGCATTCCGTCCACGGAAGACGGGAAGACGGTTCATTGGTCGGCGGGGCAGGCGTCGAACAAAATGCATGACCCCGATCCGGAAGTTCGTTCGCGCATTTTCAAGCAATGGGAACAAACGTGGGGGGAACAGGCCGATTTATTCGCGGATACGCTGAACTATATGGCCGGCTTCCGGTTGAAATTGTACGAACACCGCGGTTGGGACTCGGTATTGAAAGAGTCGCTTGAAATCAACCGCATGTCGGAGCAAACGCTGCAAGTGATGTGGGACGTGATCGTCCGCAGCAAACCTGTATTCGTCCAATATTTGCAACGGAAGGCCAAGTTATTGGGGAAAGACAAGTTAAGCTGGGAAGACGTCGAGGCGCCTGTCGGCTCTTTGCATAAGAAGGTGTCGTACGACGAGGCCGCGCAATCGATCGTGGAGCAATTCCGCAAATTCAGCCCTAAAATGGCCGATTTCTCGGTTCGGGCATTTGAAGAGCGGTGGATCGAGGCGGAGGATCGCCCGGGCAAGCGTCCTGGCGGATTTTGCACTTCGCTGCCTGTCAGCAGGCAAACGCGCATTTTCTTGACGTTCGCCGGAACGCCGTCCAATGTTTCGACATTGGCGCATGAGCTTGGCCATGGGTACCATCAGCTTGTGATGGACGATTTGCCGGCATTGTCGCAGGAATATGCGATGAATGTGGCTGAGACGGCATCGACGCTGGCGGAGGCGATCATGATGGATTCGACCTTGAAGCAAGCCGAGAGCGATGAAGAACGGATCGTGCTGCTCGATGAGAAAATTCAAAATTCGATCGCATTCTATATGAACATCCATGCTCGCTTCTTGTTCGAAACCCGTTTTTATGAGCTGCGCAAACAGGGATTGGTCGGCGCGGACCGATTATGCGAATTGATGGCGGAAGCGCAAAAAGAAGCGTACTGCGATGCGTTATCCGAATATCATCCGCATTTCTGGGCATCCAAGCTGCATTTCTATATTACGGACGTTCCATTCTACAATTTCCCGTATACGTTCGGTTATTTGTTCAGCGCGGGCATCTATGCCGAAGCGCTGCGCCGCGGCGCCGGCTTCGAAGAGCAATATATCGATTTGCTGCGCGATACGGGCCGGATGACGGTAGAGCAATTGGCTCAGAAGCATCTCGGCGTCGACCTGACGAAGCCGGATTTCTGGCAAAGCGCGGTCGATTTGACCGTGAACGACGTTCGCGAGTTTTTGCAGATTACGGAATAATCCGCCCAATAGAAAAGCGATCGGGGAGAGGTGCGCTCTGTCCGATCGCTTTTTTCATAGTCTCGACTTTAACGACTATAGCTTGAAAATTTGAATCGTTCGCTGCAACTGGATGACCATTTGCTGCATTCGTTCGGCTTCCTGCACCATTTCGACAACCGAATTGATTTGTTCGTTCATCGACGCGGACACTTGCTCCGTGCCGGCGGCCGATTGCTGCGTAATGGCGGAAATATTCTCGATTGCGCCCGATATTTTCTGAGCGTTCGCCAGCATCAGATCGCTTTGCTGGGCGAAATTATAAATTTCATCGGTAATAAATTTTACGCTATGTACAATTTCGGCAAACACTTTCTCGGTTTCCTGGATGAGCTGTGTTTGCATTTTTACGATTTCTTCGTTCACGCTTATGTTTTCGATCGCTTTTCTTACTCCTTGCTCGATTCCCCGCACCAAGGTGAACACTTCTTTGGTCGAAGCGGAAGATTCTTCAGCCAATTTCCGCACTTCATAGGCGACGACCGCGAACCCTTTGCCGTGCTCCCCGGCGCGAGCCGCTTCGATGGAGGCGTTAAGCGACAATAAATTCGTTTGTTCCGCAATTTCGGATATCGTCTTCGTGATTTTGGTAATGCCGTCCGCTTGTTTGGCCAGTTCTTCGATTGTGTAAGCTACGGTTTCCGTCGCTTCGATATTTCTTTGCATGCCGGCGCTTTGGCTTTCGACAGCCGATCTTCCTTTTTCGACTAGCATCAAGGCGCTTTCGGAACGGGCGTTCATTTCTTTGGTCGATGCGGCATAACTTGCGACCTTCTGTTCGATGTCTTTAATCGATTCGGACACGGAGCCGACTTCTTCCGAAATCTCGGCCGCGCCTGTCGCCAGTTCGTTGGAAGAGGATGCGACTTGTTCCATCACAAGCTTCATATTATTGTTTTTATTGAAAATGTCTCTGCTTGTATCCGCTACGTGGCGGGAAATATTCGACGTTTCTTTCAAAATTTCTTTCAGTTTGTCAATCATGCTGTTGAACGAACGCCCTAGTTGGCCTAATGCGTCGTCGGACGTTATCGAGACACTGTTCGAAAAGTCTCCTTTGGAAATGCTGAGCGCTACGCGAGAAATATTCTCGATCGGTTCGGTCAGCGCTTTCTCAAGCATGCCGATAAACGGATAGCTGGCCGCAATGAGAACGAGAAGCACGATAAGTCCCGGTACGAAAGCGCCTCCAGCCGTGAGCAGCAATACGATCGTCGCGATCGAAAATACGCCTACGATAGAGTAACAGCCGATGAGAAGTTTCTGTTTGAAAGAGAGAGAATGGAACCAGTTCATAGGAACGCTCCTTTTCTAAAATGATATCCATATTATAACATCGGTTCGATAAATGGTCTACAAGACCCAATGAAGTCTTTTGTTGAATAGACCCATAAAATGCAGAAATATGTTGATATTAGGAAATTCGTTCCGTATAATGTGAAATAAGCACTATTAATAAATAGAAAATTTAGGAGATGAAAGGAGGGAAATGATGGAATTGAACCAACTTTCTTTGGCGAGGCAGATGGATATGGTGGTTAGAGAACTGAGCGATGAATTGTCTTCCCTCTCTTCGGGTACGGTATTTGTGCAAATTCGCAACAATGCGATCGGCAAATTCGGCATCCGGCATAATCCGATCGAAAGCCGCAACGGTGAGATGCAGCAGCCGCAGCAAGGTTTGACGTCCGTTCAGCAACGGTCGTTCCGCAACATGGCCATTGAAGCGCTCAAGTACAAAACCAGTTGGACGCACGGAGAAATTTGTTTCGATTTTACGGTGAGGCAACAGGCTGTCGTTATTAGCGTACAATTTGAATCCCATTATAATATGGCGAATTTATTAATCCGCATGAATCAACGGCATACATACCGCGAGAAAAATTTGGACTTATAGCAATTTTTATATCAACGTCCCCTAGTATTATAAAGTACTAGGGGCGATTCATGTTATGGACTACTTACCCCGCCAAACGATCCGACGACGGTACCTGATGCGTTTAGGTTAACGGATTTTCGGGGCGTTATTTTGTCCGAAAATGCTGTTTTGGCGGAGTTAACGGATTTTGAGGGCGTTATTTTTCCGAAACTTATTAAAATTAAACATTCTCGGGTAAATTGCGGCATATTAACGGATCGAAAATCCGCTAATTCCGAAACATTGACTGGAAACTGGAAAATAGGGCCTTGGAAATCCGTTATTTTTTGCGGCACGTTACCATCCGCATCCCAGTTAGTCAATGTAATTGCTATGCTAACCAACGCTAACGGTAAAAACCGGCGTTAATTCCTCCATTTATGCTCTGCGGCATAAAATAACGGTATTTCCTACAGTTAATTCTTACGTAAAAACGAATTTAGCCGGGAATGTGCCTAATTAGAGGTAGAAATTGGAGTTGCTTTCGCTGCGGCCTTAAAAACAAGGAAAGTAGCGGTAGTTTTTACCGCTACTTCGTTCAGGCAGCAATTGTTACAATCTCGGATGCCGCCGCGGAGCTTATACGTATTCCTGTTGCGCGATCAGTTTCGCTCGGCGACGCTCATGCCGGCGAAGAGCCGGTCGACATCCTCCGGGCGCACGTTGCCGGCACTCGGCGTCAGCGCGTTGGCGCTGCCGCAGGCGCAGCCGAAACGGAGCAAGTCGGCGTCGGAATAGCCGCGCTTCATCGCTACAACCATGCCGCTGACCATCGAATCGCCGCTGCCGACCGGATTGACGATGTCCATCGGCGGAAATTGGACGCGATAGACGGAGCCGTTGCAACCGGCCAGAGCGCCGTTGCCGCCGAGCGAGACGACGACGTACGGAATGCCGCGTCCCATGATGTCGCGAATGCAGGCGATCAGATCCGCTTCCGTCCCGGCCGCTTTGCCGAGCAGCTTCCGGATTTCATGCTCGTTCGGCTTGATGAGCGCCGGCTTCGCCTCGATTCCGGCGACCAAGGCGTCGCCGCTCGTGTCGAGAATGAGCCGCAACGATCCGTTCGCGGAGCGGGCCTCTTCGATCAGTTCCGCATACGTCCCGGCAGGACAGCCTTTCGGCAAACTGCCGGAGAACACCATATGCGTCGACCGTTTCGCCAACTCGCCGATTTTCCGTTTCATGGCGTCCAATTGCCCGCTCGTGATTGTCGGTCCGGGCTCGAGCAATTCCGTTTGCCGGTTCGCGTTCGCCGGATCGAGCACGGTGATGCATTGGCGCGATTCGCCGTCGACCTGGACAAAATCGTGGGCGATCTTCTCCCGATCCAGGCCGCTTGTAATAAACGATCCATGGGAGCCGGCGACGAAGCCGGTCGCCGTCACGACCTCGCCCAACGTCTTCGTAACCCGGGCGACGTTGATGCCTTTGCCGCCGGCAACGGCTGTCATGCTTTGGACCCGGAATACGTTGTCCGTGCCGAAGTGGGGAACCGTATACGTTTTGTCGATTGCCGCATTTAAAGTGACTGTCGTAATCATCGTTTATGCTCCTAACTTACGCTTTGCATTCGTTTGCGCGTCCCACGCAGCCGGTAAGCTGCATTTTCTCGATCGCCAAACGTTTCACCGCTTCTTTCGCAGGAACCATATATTTGCGCGGATCGTTCTCTTCCGGGTTCTGTGCGAATATATGCTTGATCGCATCGGAGAAAGCGATGCGCAGTTCCGTGGCAACGTTCATTTTCGCCATGCCGAGACTGACGCAACGCTTCACTTGGTCGGCGGGAATGCCCGAGCCGCCGTGCAGAACGAGCGGGACTTGCACCGAATTGAAAATTTGCTCCAATTTATGGAAGGCGATGTTCGGCTCGCCTTTATAAATGCCGTGCGCGGTGCCGATCGCGGGCGCGAACGTCGGTACGCCGGTCCGTTCCACGAATACGACGCATTCCTTCGGATCGGCCAAGCGGGCGTCTTCCTCTTCAACGACGATATCGTCTTCAACGCCGCCTACCTTGCCAAGCTCGGCCTCGACGTTGACGCCTGCGGCTTTGGCCACTTGAACCACTTCGGCCGTTCTGCGGACGTTTTCCTCGAACGGATGCATCGAAGCGTCGATCATGACCGATGTGTATCCGGCGCGAATGCAGCGCACAATCAAATCGTAATCGGTGCAATGATCCAAATGAAGCGCGATCGGCACCGACGATGTTTTGGCCGCGACCGAAGCGGCTGCAACGATATATTCAGGCCCGAGATGCTTGACGGTTCCTACGGTCGTTTGCAATATGAGAGGCGCTTGCGCCTCTTCGGCCGCTTCGACGACGGCCTGAAGCATTTCAAGCGTATGAACGTTAAACGCGGTAATGCCGTATCCGTTCGCTCTTGCAGTTTCCAACATCGATGTTGATGAAATTAAATGTCCCATTGAATGTCCCCTCCAATAAAATGATTGAAACGATCAAAATAATGATTTATACTTTCATTTAAGTTGATTATAGTGTAGGATAAAGCAAGTGTCAATTGCGATGAACGGCAAGTACATCAAATCGCTGCCAATCAACGGCCTCCTGCGTTTCCGAGCTTATCGGCGAGGGCTCCAATATGCTATAATGATGTGAGCCTTTCAATCAAATGCATCATCGGCGATCGGATGGGCGGCACCAACGAATAAATAATACCAATGGGCGGAGTGACTTATCATGACCGGACCGGCTCTTACCAAAGGCGAGCTTAGACGTCAACAAATTTTACAATTTATTAAGCAAAAAGGACGAATCACGATACAGGAGATCATCGAAAATTTCGATTGTTCGGAAGCGACCGCGCGCCGCGATTTGGACTTGTTGGACAAGCAAGGCGCCATCATCCGGACGATCGGCGGAGCTTTGTTCGAAGGAATGAATTCCGTGCGCGAGGTTCCTTTCGCCGAGAAGAAACAGCAGTTGTGGCTGGAAAAAGAAAAGATCGCGCGCAAGGCGGTCGAATGGATCGAAGAAGGGGATAGCGTCTGTCTAACCGGCGGTACGACCACGTTTCTGATCGCGCGCGAGCTGAAACAAATGCAGGGCGTGACGGTTGTGACGAACGCGGTCAATATCGCGATGGAACTCGCCGATTCCGACGGCATCCAAGTCGTTGTCGTCGGCGGCGTTATGCGCAGCAAAAGCTACGAGCTCAGCGGGCCGCTTGCGGAGAAGACGATCGAGCATCTCAATATCGAGAAGCTCTTTATCGGCATTGACGGCATATCGATCGAACAAGGAATTTCGACGTATTCAGAGCTTGAGGCCCAGACGGCCAAAATGCTCATGGCCCGCACCAAGCGCACCATTGCCGTATTCGACCATACAAAGGTCGGCAAGGCCTCCTTATTCTCGATCGCGCCGCTTACCGAACTGCACGCTTGCCTTACGGATACGAGGATGGACGCGGCGATGGAAGCCGAATTGGACCGCCACGGCATAACGGTCGCTTACGCGCTATAGCGCCGCAAATGCAAAGAAGCAATGCCTCCGGCGAACGAGGCATTGCTTCTTTCTTATTCGTAACGGATGTCGAGGTTGACCTGCAAATCGACCTTATCATGCGGCTGGATATCGATTAACCCGGTAACGGATCGATCGAGCTTCAAATTCGGCGCATCCGGCAGCCAAGTATACGGTTCGATGCAGATGAATTGATCGGCCTCGCCCTTCGTATAGACGACCCAATGTTTAAAGTATCGTTCCCCCGCGCTGTACACTAGCTTCAATCCGTCGTCGCGCGTTAAGACGGCGCGGACCGGGTTGGCGCCGATTTGGAAGGCGGTATCGAAATTCGTTCCTTTCAACTTGATCCCTTGCGGCAATAAAGCGTGTTCGCCGAGCGGCAAAACGTTGCCGGTCGGCAGCAATTCCGCGTCCAGTTCGTATATGGCGGAAACCGGCAGTTCCAGCTTCCACTTCTCGGGTTCTCCGTCGATCATAAACCAGGTATGCAGCCCGAAGCCGAAGGGAGCGGCATGCTCGCCGAGATTGTGCACCTGGAGCGATTGCGACAACGTCGAACCGCGCAATTCGAGCGTCATCTCAAGCTTGAGAGGGATCGGATATTGCCGCGCCCAGTTCGGATCGCTGTCCGTCAGGAACGTTGCCGTAACGGTGCAATATTCGTCCAGTTCTTGAATATCGGCCACTTTCCACGACTGCGTACGGTGCAAACCGTGAATATGGTTGTTGTTGGCCGTATTTTGATCGAATTGGTATTGCACTCCGTCATATTCGAAGGCGCCGCGGCGGATCCGTCCGGGCGGAATTAACATCGGAATGCCGAAGTGATACGGTTTCTGCATATAAAAATCGAGATCGGCGGCATCGGGTACGCGCAGCACTTCGCGCTGTTTCGTGCGGTCCCAAATGCGGATGACGTTGTTGCCGAGTCCGGGAAGAAGCGTTACTTCAAGTTGTTCGCTATGTAGGATATACGTATCATGGCCGTTCCATTGTCCTTTTGTTACTTGGGGCATAGCGCATTAACTCCTTTTAGAGGTTGTTCAAAAAGTCCTCTTTTGATCACGAAGTATTACTGGAGCGGATTCGACATCGAATCTTGCGTTCACCCTCGAATAGCTTATGCTTACGAAGTATGTTTCCTCCGGAAACATTGCAGGTGCTCATGCAGGTTTTGCCTACACTCCGCTCCTCCTGAAAGTTTTGCGCAGCAAAACTCGCTTCGGAAGCATGGCTTCGGGTTCCCGCAACCTTCTCGGTGCTGAAAAGCTGACTTTTTGAACACGCATTTTTATATAATCTCTTCTCATCATATCAAATTCGAAGAAGAAAGTCATAATAAATGTATCGGCGCGGGTCAAGACGACTGCCGGGGGCAACGTACCGCCATTTGACATTCTATGCGGCAATCTGTTATGATAACCCCAAAATTCAATGAAACGAAAAGCGATGAGAGGGATAAGTAAACGGTCGGCGGACCCTGCAGAGAGCCGGTGGTTGCTGCGAACCGGCGGAGCCTATTGATTGAAATGGACCCTTGAGCGCCGAAGCGGAAACGATAGAGGCCAGGTAACGCCGTGAAACGGCGGAGGAACGGCGGCAGCGGCAAGTTGCCCGTTCTAGGCCGAATTGAAGTATGCCGGTCGTCCGCCCCGCGTTAAGGGGTGAGAAGGTTTGTTCGGATCGTTTGCTGCATGGTTCCGAACGAACAAATTAGGGTGGCACCACGGTCTTTCGTCCCTTGCGGACGGGAGGCCTTTTTGATTTGAAAATAGGTTGCAAGCACAAGGAGGAGCAAATAATGAAACGAGTATTATCGGGCATTCAACCAAGCGGCAAGCTGACTCTCGGCAACTACATCGGCGCGATGTTGAATTTCGTGAAATTGCAGGAGGACCATGAATGCTTCTTCATGGTTGTCGATTTGCACGCAATTACGGTTCCGCAGCAACCGGAGGCTCTCAGAGAGCAGTCGGAAGCGGTGGCGGCATTGTTCATAGCGGCGGGAATCGATCCGGCGAAGGCGAACGTTTACATGCAATCGCATGTGCCTGCGCATCCGGAGTTGGGATGGCTGCTAACGACGTTAACGTATATGGGCGAATTGGAGCGAATGACTCAATTTAAGGATAAATCCGAGGGGAAAGAATCGGTCGGAGCGGGGTTGTTCGTCTATCCGGCATTGATGGCGGCCGATATTTTAGTGTACAATGCCGATTTGGTGCCGGTCGGGGAAGACCAGAAGCAGCATTTGGAATTATCACGCGATTTGGCGGTACGTTTCAACCATCGGTTCGGGGAATGCTTCACCGTTCCGGAACCGTACATTCCGAAAGTGGGCGCGCGAATTATGTCGCTTGACGACGCAACCAAAAAAATGAGCAAAAGCAATCCGAATCCTGGCAGCTACATCGCCCTGCTCGATACGCCGGACGAGATTCGCAAAAAAATTAGCCGCGCCACGACCGATTCCGGACGCGAAGTCCGTTACGATCCGGCGAATAAGCCGGAAGTCAGCAACTTGATGAGCATCTATTCGCATGTTGCGGGCTTATCGCTTGAACAGATCGAAGCGAATTACGAAGGTCAAGGATACGGAGCGTTCAAAAAGGATTTGGCGGAGCGGGTCGTTGCGGCAATTGAGCCGTTGCAGCAGCGTTATCGCGATATTCGCGAATCGGGCGATATCCATGATATATTGCGGCAAGGAGCCGAGCGGGCTTCGGAAGTCGCCGAAGCGACGCTCAAGCAAGTGAAGGAGATGATGGGCTTCCTGCCAAGAATGCCGCGTTAACGATCGGCAATATTAATTCGTCGAATTGCCGGACTGGCGCCGTCCCATTCGCGCCTTGACGACAAAGCCGAAACCGATGTTGGCGAGCGTGACGACGGCGAGCAGCACGGCAAGCCACGCATAATGGCTTATCGAGACGGCCGTGGCGATCATTAGCACCACCGAACTGACGGCAAACCATAAAGAGAGACCTTTACTCATTGTATAAAACCTCCAATGACATTTCGTGTACGTTTTCTTTGGATATGGGAATAACATTTTCAAGGCGGGTAATAATAAGCTTGCAAGCTTGCAAGAACACATTTTATCGCAGCGTGAAAGGAGATTTTATTGTATGGGTCAATCACGTCGCTCTAACCAGTTATTAGTTCCAGAAGCGAATGCAGCTTTGGAGCGCATGAAAATGGAAGCTGCTCAAGAACAAGGCGTTACGATTCCTCAAGACGGTTACTACGGTCACGTTACATCGCGCGACGCCGGATCTCTTGGCGGATACATCACGAAACATTTGGTTCAAATGGCTGAACAACAACTTTCCGGCCGTACGAACCGCTAATCGATCGGCAAAGATTCAAAAGAGCTCGAGGCTGCGCCTTGAGCTTTCTTTTTTTCATTATATAATGTTGATTGTGACGCAAGTTGGGGCGATCGTCAATAGCTGTTTAACCGCAGCCGTTTTTCGATGCGTTTATCGTTGATCCAGCCGACATAGGATTCCAGCGGTTGAAACTCTTTGTCCATCATCACGACGGCGACAAACGGAAACTGTCTCCGGTGACGGAAGCGGACGTCCGACCAGCGCACCACATACCCGACACGGGTTTTCTTCACTTCGGCGCAAGCGTAAGAGGATAGATGCAGCATTGCTTGCACGCATTCGTCCTGTTTCGATTCGCTCACGGCCGGATGATCGGAGCATGTCACATGTTCGATCCATTCCAACTGATTCGGATGAAACTTTCCGATCATATAGCTTCGATCCGGCTTCGTCTTCACGACATGCCAACGGGACAGCGATACGGTAGGAATAAGAACATAGGTATCGCCTTGCTCGTATTCGGAATCGAGCTTGGGCAAATTCCGTTCCAACCGGTTATGGTCGAAGGTGCGCCATAAATAGTAAAGAATCAGAAACCCGTACAATAACGGGAAAATGACATTTGGCCGGCTTAAACCGAAGGCCCACATAAAAATCGCGACGACATGCGTTGCGAAAATAACCGGGTCGAACAGGTGGATAATATTCCAAGAAACCCGCTTATTCATCAGGGGCCAAAACGCTTGCGTGCCGTACGGATTGAACAGGTCGGTGAAGTTGTGCAAACAAACGGCGAAAAACACCCAGAATGCGACGTGATCGACCGGCACGTTGCGAAAAAAGAAAGTGACGACTAGCGTGACCAATAAGGTCCATATCGGAATAAACAAAAGCGAATGGGTAATGCCGCGATGATGGCGGACATAGAACGCATTGCTTTTTAACCGCAGCACATCGTCGAAATCGGGGGCCTGCGAGCCGATGACGGTCCCGAGCAACACGGCGGCCGCAAGCGAGGAATTCGCCGCAACGGCCGGATCGATATAACTGAGCCCGGCGAGTCCGAGTCCCATGACCAGATGTGTTCCCGTATCCATTTTGAAATTTCCTCCCTTTTGACTAGAAAACTTATGCAACGAATGTTAGTATTGGCCGAAAGCATGTAAAATATAAGACGGATGAAAGCAAGAAAGGCGGAATGAAGAAATGAATGTCGGCTTTGTAGAGTATAAAATCGATCCCGAGCGCCGCGAAGCTTACTTGAAAACGATGAAAAGGCTGCTGGCGGATTGCGGGGGGAACGTCACGCTGTATGAAGGCGCCGATCAACCGAATTTGTTCGTCGAGACGTGGAGCTTGACTTGCCCCGAAGATTTCGAACGCATAAAACGGGATAGGCTTACCGCGGGCAGCGAATGGGAGCGCATGACCGATTTTATCGTCGGCGGTAAGGATAAAATACATATCTGGGAGTTTATTCATGTGTTAGATGCGAAATGCTAAGGAATTGTCAAATTGATGAATGTTCTCGCGCGAACGTTGTCAAACGTCGAATGGTTTTGATATGATAAACATCATAGCAAAGCCGTGAAAGTTGCGCTTTCGCGAGTACAAGCGAAGCGAATGATTGCGAGGCAATGTTGTTTCTCGGCTGGCCTCGCGTGGAAGCGAGTCTTTCGCAAAACTTTTAGGAGGAACGAATCAGTGGACAAACAATTAGGTTACCAAGTTCCGTCCGATTCCGTATCCATTCCCAATCCTTCGATTGCAAGCAAGAAGGAGGGCAAATGGAAAGAATTTATACGTGTGACGAAACCTGGGATACTCCGTTCTAATTTATTTGCGGCTTTTGCCGGGTATTGGGTAGCTTCGCAATGGGAAATTTATATTCCCACTTTACTATGGATGCTGCTCGGGACCGCTTTCGTATTAGCGTCTTCTTGCGCGTTCAATAACGTTTACGATCGCGAGCTGGACGCCAAAATGGAACGAACCCGCACACGTGCGCTGCCGGCCGGGAGGCTGCAGCCGAAGACGGTGATTTGGTACGCAACGATTCTTGGGGTGCTCGGATTAGCGATTTTATTTATTTTGGATCCTCTGGTGGGAGCGATCGGCGCCCTCGGCATGATTGGGTATGATGTCGTGTATACGATGTGGTTAAAGCGCTCGTCGACGTGGAGCACTTCGATCGGTGCGATCGGCGGCGCGATGCCTCCGTTGATCGGTTATGTCGCCGCCGCGGGCGTGGTCGATCAGGGAGCGTTGTTGGTGTACGCCATCATGTTTTTATGGCAGCCGCCTCATTTCTGGGCGCTCGGCATCCGCCGCTTGGAAGAATACCGTCAGGCCGGATATCCTCTATTGCCTGTCGTCAAAGGAATCAAGCGCACCAAATATCAAATGATTCCTTACTTGGTACTGTTGATTGTCGCATCGGTTCTTTTATATGCATTCGGATATGTAGGCGTTTTTTATTTGATCGTGGCTTTAATTACCGGAATCGCATGGCTATGGATTTCGCTTTCCGGATTTAAGGCGAAGGACGAAAATCTTTGGGCGAAGAAGACGTTCCTGTTCTCCATCAACTATTTAATGATTACATTTCTCGTAATGATCATCGACACGGTGCATAAATAAATATGTTGCTACGTTTATAGCGGGGTCGGATCCGGGTATATGATATACTCCTCCAGCCCCGCTTTTTCTAATTGTTGAATGAGATATTCGTCCGGAGTTCCTTCCACGCCCGCATAGCCGCGCCGCGTGTATATATGTTCCGCATCCGGATAAGTGTCGCGCAGAATGGCTCTTATTTTTTTGCCCGACGCATCGTTATCCATAAACAAATAAACGGCGGAATCGCCGATTTTCTTTTTCAACGATTCGATCCGCTCTGTGCTTAACGTCCCGTAAGTGCATAATATGGCGATTTCGGAAGAGAGCAGCTTCTGCAATCTGTTGCGGTCGTTTTTTCCTTCGACGACAATGACGATCGACATCGGTTTCACTCCTTGTTCTATTCCCCGGGAAATGGCCGAAATGTTGCATCTTCGGTAGCGATTATACATGAAAAAAAGCGGCTTGCCAAACGGGCAAACCGCGAGCGGACGAAACAAAATTAATATAAACGCGCTCTGGATATAATGACGAGCAAAATAAACAGGACAAGAATCACGCCGACCGATGTAAAGCCGCCGCAACCGAAGGACGGTCCTATGGCTGCAGGCGAAACGATTGGCGGCGGACAGTATGGAGCCGGCGAAACGGCTGCCGGCGAAACGGCCGTCGGCGCATAAGGGGTGGCATAACTCGGGCCATGGCATCCGCAATCTTTTTTATATTCCACTTTCAAGAAACCTCCTCATAGTTATTTGTGCTAGGTCACAATGCATACTATGTGGTAGGCAAGTACAGGTATTGTGCGCATACCTATGTCCCAGAAAATAGGTCAATGGACCATTCCGTAGAAGAACGTCAAGAATGAACCGGATTGCCGTTTTTATTGCCGGGGACGAAAGCGGTCGTGCGCGAAGCGGGCTGGCCCGGCAAAAAGCAAAGGCCGAGCATCAGGACGATAAAGGCGATATAATAAGACGAGACGAAGTCGCGCAACTGTCCCGCCAGCATCGGACCGAGGAACGATCCGACGGACATGGCGATCGCAAGCCCGGAGAACATGCGTCCGTACCGCGTTCCGCCGCTTAGTTCGATCAACAGTGTCGACAGAGCGGGGAATACGATTCCTTTGGCCATGCCGATGACGAGCAAAATGGCGGTTAGCGGGATCGGCCACCCCACGGCGATGGTGAAAAAGCAAATGGCAAGGGCCAAGCACCCGAACCATGTGCGGAAATAGGACGAATACCGGTTGAGAAACAAAAGGCTTAGCGTCACCAAAGCGCCGAAGCTGACGATGGAGAATAAAATTCCCGTCGTCATAATGGATTCAAGCGCGATTTGCATTAAAGGAAGCTCGAAAAACAAGATGCCTTGCGAGCATGAAATCGCAATCGGCAACAGGAAAAAACGCCAAGGGATCTTCGTCACATTCTGTTCGGCGATCGCCGCCCCGCCCGCCGGCATAGCTGTCTCCTCCGCATTAGTTGTAGAAGAAGGGGCCGGAGAGGGCGAATCATGTATGAAAAAAACGGCCAGCAAGGCGATGCCGATCAAAACGTATCCGAGCGCCGTAAAAGCGTGGAAAAAGCCGATTTTGGCGACCAAGTACGCGCCCGCCGCGGGCGAAACGACGGAAGCGAGCGTATGAACCAGGCCGTTGCCCGCCATCAGCTTGCCTTGATGGATATGATCCTTGGCCAGCCGCGCCAGCAGCGCCAAACAAGCCGGAGACAAGAAGGCCAGCACAAATCCGCTTACGGATCGGAGGGCGAGCAGCTGCCACGGATTCGTCGCCATCCCCTGCAGCAGCATGATCACACCGGCGCCGGCCAAGCTCAACACGATGAAAATCCGGCTGCCGTAGCGGTCGACGCTGAAGCCGGCGATAATGTTGCCGGGCAAATGGGTAAATGAATAGATGCCCATCATTAACCCGATAAACGACGGCGCGGCGCCCAAAGAAATGGCGAAGGGCGTTAATATCGGGTATTGCGCATGCAAGTCGAAAAAAGCGATAAACAGAAATAAATACAGCCAAACGGCGGTTTTCAATGAAGCTCCCCCCTCATCGTTGCGCGAAGCCGTACGTTCGTCGAATAGCTGCGCATGCTATACTTGTACGTCTTATGGGACGAAGTTATTCCTTTTTCCGGTAAAGGTTTCTTTTATGCGAAGCGGCGCAGTCTAAAGTAACATTTACGTAGAAACTGGGAATCATGTATAATCAATAGATGGAATAGGAAGGAGTTGAATTGGTTTGAATACGGAAGCCGTTTTGCAGTTTTTGCAAGAAAACTGGCTCATTATCGCCATAGCTGTCGTCGTGCTGTTCCTGATCGTCAGCTTTGTGAAGACCGTCTTGAAATGGGTGCTTGTGATCGGCATTATCGTCGGCATCGCCATTTACGGGGGATATACGATCAACGATATTTCGAAAGTCGTCTCCACCGTTACGGACGTCGATAAGTTGAAGGACGAGGCGATGAAGCTGATGGCATCGGAAGCGAAGGATGCCAAATATACGATGAACGAAGACGGGACCTTTACGGTAGAAACGCCGTCGAAGTTAGTATTGACGGGTAAACCCGGTGCCGATAAGGTGGACGTTACGTTCCGCGGCATTTCGCTCGGCGAATGGAGCGTTAGCGGAGCCGTCAAGACGTTAATCGACGGAGCGGGCAAGTAACATGTTTGCCGATCTTAATATTGTCTCCGCGATTTTGATCTTGATCGTCATCGTATCGTGTTTGTATGGAATGTTTCGAGGTGCGTCGGGTTCTGCGAGGCATCTTTTTTTCTTTATCGCGTCCGGAGCGAGCGCGTTAATCAGCATCGCGCTTGCCGCATACCTCGCGCGCTCGTTGTCGCCGCTCGCGCAGCGCTGGTTGACGGCGCGGGAGATCGTTGTCCCGGATCGCGCGCTGCGGGTGTGGGAGCAATTTTATTACACGCTTGTGACCGCGCTGCGCGATTTTTCTTTGCTTCGATTTGCCGTTATCTTCATCCTTCTCTATCTTCTCATTCGCATGATTCTCGATATGTTCGGCAATTGGGGAGCGCATCGCTTCTCGCCTGAGCCGACGGCGGACGCCGCGCAGCGGGCAGGATTGTTTAGCCGCGTCATTGGGGCGTTGATCGGAACGGTGATCGGTGCGGGGCGGTCGATCATGGCGATCGCTCTATTATTCGTTGTCGTCTCGTTATACCCGCAATTATGGATCAGCGATTATATTAAAGAGTCGTCCGTATATAGCCGGGGGGCGGCGCTCGTTGTCGAACCGCTGACGGGCCGTTGGATGAAGGAGCAGCTGCCCGTTCTGACGAAAGCGGCGGAACAGGAATTTCAGGCGGTGCTGCAGCGTAAATATGAGGTAATCGATCATGCGATACCGGACGATATCGCCCTGGCCGCGGGCAGCGTGACCGACGGCGCGAAGAGCGACGAGCAGAAGGCGCGACGGCTCTACGATTGGGTCGGTACGCGCATTCGCTATGATTGGGATAAAGTGCGAGCGTACGAGGAGCGCGGCGAGTGGAAGGAGCAGACGCCGCAGCATACGTTTGATTCGCGGGAAGGCGTTTGTATCGATTATGCAAGATTATACGCCGTCATGGCCCGTTCGGTCGGGCTGCAAGTGAAAGTCGTGACCGGCTTGGGATACGACGGCAATGGCGGGTTCGGGGCGCATGCCTGGAACGAAGTGTATTTATCCGAACGGAACGAATGGGTTCCGCTCGATCCGACATGGGCCGGCGCAGGCGATTGGTTCGACCCGCCCGGATTTTACGACACGCATCGCAAAGATGCATATTACTCTACTTTAGACTCGGCTTAAATTATGATAAACTAATAGAAAGATAGATAGAAAGAGCGGGTTAGGCCGCTTTCACTTGGATCATTGCCGGGTGAATCCTATCCGGGCAATAGCGCCGCTTCGGGAATTTCGAGGCATAGCGGAATTTAACGGTTTTTGCCGAATTCTCGCAAAATGCGGCACGAAACCGACGTTCATCGAATTTTAACGGATCTGGAGGACCTTAAAGCGGCAATAAGCGGTCTTTTCGAATTTTAACGGAAGCCAGTGCGCTTATTCGATATTTTTCTAGCCAGAAATGAACGAATGACCGCAAATAAGGTCCGCCACTTCCGTTACATTTTGAAATGTCTCGATTTTGCGCAAATAGCGTCTGCGATTTCCGTTAGCCGTGAATAGCACATGTGCCGATTGATCGTCATTAAGGCTACGGACTCCTATTATTTTTAAGCGAGGAAGGATTTATGTAAGATGACCAACCATTCCATGGATGATCAGCAAAAACGGGAGATTATTAACCGCCGCAATTTTTCGTTTCGTTTAAATTTATTCTTTTTCGCCACATTTGTCATTTTCTCGGTGCTCATTGTAAGGCTCGCCATATTGCAATTTGTCGAAGGCCCCGGTTTCCGGGAAATGGAGGCGAGAATCGGGACGAAGGATGTCAAGATCCCGCCCATCCGCGGTTCGATTCTGGACGCGAACGGCGAGAGAATCGCCTATTCGACGTCTACGCAATCGCTCTATTTTAATTTCGACAAAGATTACAGCAGAGAAGTGAAAGGCGTTAAAATCTACCAGCCGGAGGCAATCGAGCTTGCGCATCGTTTGGCGGAAGTGTTCGATAAATTCGGCGATCCGAACGTGCCGAAGATGACGGCGGACGATATCGTCAAGCAAATGGATTTGGACGCGAGGCTTAATTACGGGTATGTTCCGCGCCGGATCAAATCGGGGCTGAGCAATGAAGAAATCGCTTATTTCATGCAGCATAAAGCCGATTTCCCCGGCATCGATATCGTGGAAGACAGCATCCGCAATTACGATACGGATACGGTGGCCGTTCAATTGGTCGGTTACTTGAAAAAATTCAATGCGGCCAGCAATCCGGACGGGGGATTGCAAAAATACCAGGATATCGACAATAGCGAACTTCCGGCGGAAGAGCAGTATATATCGACCGAAGACGTCGGGTACGACGGCTTGGAGTTGATGTTTCAGGACGAATTGCGCGGCAAGAACGGGTTAAAGACGTTCCCTGTCAACGGCGTCGGCAATATCGTCGGTCCGATGGAGTTGACGAAGCCGGTGAAAGGCAACGACATTTGGATGACGATCGACAAAAACGTGCAGTTGAAAACGGAACAAGCGATCATGGATCAGATCAAATATTTGACGTCTGTTTCGCCTAGTTCCCCCGATTACGCTCCGAATGTAAAAGCAGGCTATGCCGTAGCGATGGAAGTGAAAACAGGCAGAGTGGTCGCCATGGCCAGCATGCCGGATTACGATCCGAATATATGGCAAGGCGGCACCATTAGCTCTGAAGACTATAGCAATATCGAAACGAGAATGGGCAACGGTACGATTCGCGAAGTGTATCAGAAATACGCAACGAAAGAAGAGCAAAATAAGCATCCTTCCTCTCTCGTTCCGCTCGGTTCGGTCATTAAGCCGTTGACCGTTCTTATCGGATTGCAGGAGAAATTCATTACGCCGAACACAAGATTTACCGACCGGGGTTCGTACACGATCGGGAAGAAAGGGTATGAACGAACGATTAAAAACGCCTCCGGCCGGGCGCTGGGATCGCTCACTCCCGTAACGGCGATTCAGAAGTCCTCCAACGCCTTCATGATGGCGATGGTTGGGGATAAGCTGTACAAGGAGCGAAAAAACGGCGTTGACCTTTGGGACCAATATATGGAGCAATTCGGTTTGGGCGTATCGACAGGCAGCGGCTTGCGGGGCGAACAAATAGGCACGAAAGAGTATTTCCACGAAGCGAAGAGCGGCAGCGCCCAATCCGCGCTCGTCTACGCGTCTTTCGGCCAGCAAGGGAGATATACAACGCTGCAGTTGGCCCAGTATACGACGATGCTCGCCAACCGCGGCAAACGGCTGAAGCCGCAATTTGTCAGCAAGGTGACCGATGTCGACGGCAATACGGTGAAAGAATTTCAGCCGGAAGTGCTTGGCGAAGTGGACTATAAAGACCAATATTGGGACATCATCCATAAAGGGATGCGAAGCAGCGTGCAAGGCTTCGAAGGCTTCCCATATGAGTATGCCCGTAAATCGGGAACGTCGCAGCAATCCGTAGGCGGTGGGAAAATTATCGACAATGCCGTATTTATCGGCTTTGCGCCTGCGGACGATCCGGTGCTTGCCGTGGCGGTCGTCGTGCCGGAAGGCGGATACGGCGGTCGCGGCGCCGCGCCGATCGCGCGTAAAATTTTCGACGCTTACGACGAGGCGGTCGGGCTGCGCGGCGTGCCGCGCAAGCCTGTGACGGACCAAACAGCGCCGCCCGACGACGATGCGGCGGGCACGCAATCCGGCGAGCAGTCGGCAACGAATCAACAGTCGTCGAATCGACCAACGTCCAATCAAGCGGCAAACCGGCAAGCGACGAACAAACAAACGACGAACCAATCGTCAAATCAACAATCGACGAATCCGGATACGCAGGGGAATTCCGGCACATCCGCGCCAAACGGCGGCAATCAGACGGATGGGCAAAGCGGCACGAATCCCGGCCAATCCCAGCAGCAGGAGGGCGGCACGGGTGAGCGGCGCACGAATGAAGGAGAAACTTCTACGCCGCCTCCCAACAACGATCCGCCGCCGGATACGGAGCAGCAATCGGAAACGCCTACGGACGGTTAACGACCATCAGGATCGCCTTATGCTTGAGCATCACGCCAAGCGGGGCGGTCTTTTTTTTCGTCTGAAGACCTCGAGCAAATCGTGACATGTTGTTTCAATCTTTCCATTCGCTTCTAATTTGCGCGGAATTGCGCACACTATACCGGAGATCGAGTTGGAAAGGAACGGCATGCGATGACAGACCAGATGATGAATGAAGAGCAAAAAAGGCAGCTGCGCAATCAGCGTACATTCTCGTTCCGGTTAAACCTGTTTTTCTTTGCGACGTTCGTCTTGTTCTCCGTCTTAATTGTCCGGCTCGCTACGCTGCAGTTTGTCGACAGTCCGAGGCTGAAGGAAATGGAAGTAAGAGCGGGGACGAAAGACATATTGATTCCTCCGATCCGCGGTACGATTTACGATGCAAGCCATCGCAAAATCGCTTATTCCACTTCGACCCAATCGCTTTATTTTCGCTTTGACAAAGATTACAGCAAGACGGTGAAAGGCGTAAAAGTCAATCAAACCGAGGCGATCGAGCTGGCGCGGAAAATAGAGAACGTATTCGCTAAGTACGGCGATCCGAAATTGCCGCGAATGACGGCGGACGATATCGTCAAACAGATGGATCTGGATGCGAAAATGAACTACGGCTATGTGCCGCGGCGGATCAAATCGGGACTGACGAAAGAGGAAATCGCCTATTTTATGCAGCATAAGCATGATTTTGCCGCATTGGACATCGTGGAAGACAGCGTGCGGAATTACGATCCGGATACGGTCGCGGTGCAGTTGGTCGGCTATTTGAAAAAATATAATGCAGCTAGCAGCGAGAACGGCGGTTTGGATTACTACAAGGAAATCGACAATGCCGACGTACCGCCGGTCGACCGGTATTTGGAAAACGAAGATGTCGGGTACGACGGGCTGGAATTGTTGTTTCAAAACGAATTGCGCGGCAAAAACGGGTTGAAATCGTACCCGGTCGATTATTCGGGCAACATTATCGGGCATATGGAGCTGACGAAGCCGGTCAAAGGAAACGACATATGGATGACGATTCATAAAGATGTGCAGCTCAAAACCGAACAAGCGATCATGGATCATATCAAATATATTCGAAGCCTCCCGCGCAGCAGCCTTGATGCGGCACCGCACGCCCGTGCGGGATATGCCGTCGCGATGGAAGTGAAGACCGGACGAATTGTCGCCATGGCGAGCCAGCCCGATTACGATCCGAATATATGGCGCGGCGGCAAAATCAGCAATGAAGATTACCGGAATTTCGAGGCGAATTTGGCGAACGGGACGATCCGGGAAGTGTATCAAAAATACGACAGCGAAACGGAGCAATTCAAGCATCCATCCTCCGTCGTTCCGCTCGGTTCGGTGATGAAGCCGTTGTCCGTGCTGATCGGCTTGGAGGAAAAATTAATAACCCCGAACACAACCTATTCGGATCGCGGTTCGTTTACGTTCGGAAAAAGGGGCTACGAACGGAAAGTTTCCAACGCTTTCAGCGTGCCGAACGGGGTGCTCACGCCTTCGAGCGCGATTGAAAAATCGTCCAACGCCTTTATGTCGGAGTTGATCGGCAATGCGCTATACATGCGCAACGGAAAGAAAGGCGTCGATTTATGGGACCGTTACATGGAACAATTCGGCTTGGGAGTTCCGACGGGCAGCGGGCTGCAAGGGGAGCAGCCGGGTACGAAAGAATATTTCCACGAAGCCGAACTAAGCGCGCAATCCGCGCTGGTGTTCGCGTCATGGGGGCAGCAGGGGAAATACACGACCTTGCAGCTTGCGCAATATACGGCGATGCTGGCGAACCGGGGAAAACGATTAAAGCCGTTGTTCGTAAGCAAAATTACGGATGCCCAAGGGAAGACGGTCAAAAAGTTCGACAAGCCCGAAATATTGAACGAAGTTAAGTTGAAGAAGCAATATTGGGATATTGTCGAGCGAGGGATGCGCAAAGTAAAAGTAAGCGGATTTGACGATTTTCCGTATCCGCTTGCGCGCAAAACGGGAACGAGCCAGCAGGATGTCGGCGGCAAAAGGGTGGAGAACGCGGTATTTATCGCCTACGCTCCGGCCGACGATCCGGTGCTGGCGGTTGCGGTCGTCGTGCCGGAGGGCGGATTCGGCGGACGCGGCGCGGCCCCGATCGCCCGCAAAATTTTCGACGCGTATGACGAGAGGATCGGTCTGCGGGGCAAACCTCGCAAACCTGCGGGGAAACGGGCTGCGAACATTGCCGCTTCGGCTGTGCATCGCTTCTCCCGAAGAGAATACTAATCCTTCATCATAAAAAAAGGGGGCCGGCTGAAGAAGCCCGGCCCTCATTTCTTCCGACCCATAAATCGTAAATCGTTCTAATTGTTCTTTAATCCGTTGTAAATGACATCCGCGTTCCATTCAATCATTTTCATATAAGTATCCCCGTCTTCGCCCGTTTTGCCGAGCGAGTCGGTGAAGATGGTTCCGGCAATCGGAACTCCCGTCTCGGAAGAAACGGTCTCCATGCTTCTTGGGTCGACACTCGTCTCAACAAACAAAGCGTTGACGTCATGACTGCGGATGATGTCGATAATCGCCTTTAATTGTTCCGGCGTCCCTTCATCGTGGGAGTTGATCTCCCAAATGTAATAGGCTTCGAAACCGTAAGCGTTGGAGAAATATTTAAAGGCACCTTCGCTGCTCACCAGGATTCGCTTCTCTTTAGGCAGTTCATTCATTTTTTGTTGTACGGATTCATGCAATTCTTTCAATTGAGCGATATATTTTTCGGCATTTTGCTCGTAAATTTCCTTGTTTTCGGGATCGACTTGAATCAACGCTTTTTTGACATTTTCGGCATATATGATTCCGTTCTCTACGTTCAGCCACGCATGCGGGTCTTCTTCTCCTTCATGTCCGCCCGATTTTAAATACATCGGCTCGACTCCTTCGCTAATTTTAAAGACGGGGGCGTTATCTCCCGTTTTCCCCGCTGTCTCGATCATTTTCTCAAACCAACCGTCCCCCGTTTCCAGGTTCAGCCCGTTATAAAATACAATATCCGCATCGGCCGTTTTCTTCACGTCTTCAGGAAGCGGGTCGTATTGGTGAGGGTCGGAACCGATGGGCGCCAGACTATGAACGTTCAGCCGATCGCCGCCCACATTTTTAACAATATCGTATATCACGGAATACGTAGTTATGGCTTGCAATTTTTCCTTATCATTCGATTCGGCGGGCGCTTTTCCGCCGCAAGCGGCAAGCGCAAGCATGGAAATCCCTATGAATGCCGTTAATAGAATATTTCTTTTTTTCATCGCGTTTTCGCACAGAGATCGTGTGGATGTTCTGTGCTCCCTCCCTTTCCTATTTCGTTTATTAAAATTAATAATTGACTGCGGATTTTTGTTTCCGGCTTTTCAGCGAACGCCAGACGAGACCTTGTTTCGGCGAAAACATAAATGCCGCAATGAACAGAATCGTTGCGACCATTACGATCGTGGCCCCGGAAGCCAAGTTAAACCGGAAACTGACGTACAGCCCGAGTATTGCGGAAAGCGCCCCGCAGCCTGCTGCAATAAACAGCATTTTCCAAAGCCGATTCGTTAATAAATAAGCGGTTGACGCCGGTGTAATCAACATGGCCACAACGAGAACGATTCCTACCGTTTGCAAGGAAGCTACGGTCACCATCGTCAGCAGTGTCATCAAGAAATAATGAATCAGCTTGTTGGGCAACCCGTAGGCCTGGGACATCGTAGGGTCAAAGGAACTGACAAGCAGTTCTTTATAAAAGATGTACACGCCCGCCAAGACGAAAATACCGATGCCAAACGTCGTCCACATATCCGAAGGCCGTACGGCCAGCACGTTGCCGAACAATATGTCGTATAAGTCGGTGCTGCTTTTGAGAATCGTGATCAATATAATCCCTAATGCAAACGCCGACGTAAACATAATGCCGATGGACGAGTCGTTCTTGATTTTACTGTTCTGGCTAATATATCCGATGCCTATCGCCGTTAAAACGCCGGTTAGAACCGCGCCAAAAAAGTAGTTGACGCCGAAAAGATAGGATAAAGCGACCCCCGGAAGAACGGCATGGGATATGGCGTCCCCCATGAGCGCCATGCCGCGCAAAATAATAAAGCAGCCAATGATGCCGCAAATGATGCCGACCATAATAGATGTGACTAACGCCTTTTGCAAAAAACCATACTGCATAACCGCCTCAAAAAAATTCATGCTCCCGTCACCACCATATCTTTTAGAAATGAGAGTTGCCCTCCGTAAGCTTTGGCGATCATGTTCGGATTCATCACTTCTCCCACCGAACCGTAGCGTACCAGTTCCTTATTGAGCAGCACCAACTCGTCAAAATATTCATCCGATTTGCTCAAGTCGTGGTGCACGACAAGCACCGTTTTTCCGCCGTCGCGCAGTCCTTTCAAAATCTGAATGATCGTCTCTTCGCTGGCAATGTCGATTCCGACAAACGGCTCATCGAGGAAAAAGATTTCCGTTTCCTGCGCAAGCGCCCGGGCTAAGAACACGCGCTGCTGCTGTCCGCCGGATAATTCGCCGATTTGCCGATCGGCAAAAGACTTCATCCCTACCTTTTCCAAACATTCCAAAGCCCATAATTTCTCCTTTTTCTTAGGCCGGTGAAAAACTCCCAGCCTTGGATACGTGCCCAGCACCACCGTCTCTAATACTGAGATCGGAAAGTCCCAATCAATATTGCTGCGTTGGGGCACATAAGCAATTTGCTTACGGACTTGCTCCACTTCCTTGCCCATAATGGTTACTTCACCTTTGTCGCGGGGGATTAGTTTCAATAACGACTTTAAGAGAGTGGACTTTCCTGCCCCGTTCGGTCCGATGATGCCGACAAGTTTTTGTTTCTCGACGGAAAAGCTGATATCTCTTAGAGCTTCGCTCCCGTAATACGAAACGTGCAGATCCTTCACTGTTAAAATATAAGACATATCTATCTCTCCTCACCTAAGTCCTTGTCACCCTATTTTACCTAGGAAAACAATTTTAATCAAGTAAAACTATTTTGTATTACAATAAAAAAGTTTCATTAGGTAAACTTTCTGCGCATATATGCGTATAATGCAAAAAACGGATACAAAACAATGAATAAAGAAAATAATGGGGAAGTGAGATCGTGAAAAAAACAAAAAAAATCCATTCTTCCTTCAAACGATTCATTATGACGCTTGTTTTTTTGGCGGCTGCCGTAGGGTTTGGACTAAGTATGATGTAGAGGAGGCAAGCAATGCCTCAGGATGCATTTTAATTGCGATTATCGGCACTAGCGTTGCATCGAAAAATTGGTATCCGGACCGCAGGGCCGTTATTTCGCGTTAAAACCCCTTATTCGCTGTTTAGGCGGACACTGGTTCCGTTATTCCTTCGTTGAAGGGCTTATTTTTACGCTTTTACCGCGAATAAAGGATCGTATGTCCGCAAACTGTCCCAAATCGGGCCCTTTGTCACAATTAGCGTCTCCTGTGTCCGCGATCCTGGAATGTTGAAAAAAGTGAATGCAACGCCGGTGGATTATCGGCCGTTTTGCGGCGCTCCTCCGCGGCAAGACGGCTCTTTTATGCGTGGAATGGGACAAATTCGAGGGGTAAACGGAATATTTTTGTTCCTATTGACCGGGTATGCTAAAATGGCTTTATATTACGACACGTTCGATGTTGCGATAGGAGGCAAACATGGCAAAGTACAAATTGTTGGCATTGGATATGGACGGGACATTGTTGAACGAAGCGCTGGAAGTGACGCCGGAAACGGCGAAATGGATTGCCGCGGCCCGGGAGGCCGGCGTGACGGTAAGCTTGTCGACGGGGCGCGGGTACCAGAACGCAATCTCTTATGCGGAAATGTTGCATTTGCAAAGCCCGATGATTACGGCGAACGGCAGCGAAGTATGGAAATCGCCGGATCAATTGCTGTACCGCCGTACGCTGGACGGCGCCGTCGTTCAGAAGTTGTACGAACTTGCCGAATCGCATGGAACATGGTTCTGGGGGTATACGCCGGACGGGCTGTTCAATAAAGAGAAATGGACCGATCGCATCGCGGAACAAGAGTGGACCAAATTCGGATACTATTCGGAAGATCGGGCGGCGTTGTCGGCCATTTGGGAAGAGCTTGCGAAGTGGGAAGTGCTGGAGGTTACGAACTCCGCTCCCGTCAATATCGAGATCAATCCCGCGGGGGTTTCCAAGGCAAGCGGCCTTCGATCCGTTTGCGAACTAATGGGGATCGGAATGGATCAGGTCGTAGCCGTAGGAGACAGTCTGAACGATTTGGCGGCGATTCGCGCCGTCGGGCTCGGCGTAGCGATGGGCAATGCGCAGGACGTGGTGAAGGAAAACGCCGACGTCATCGTCGCAACGAACGAAGAAGACGGCGTTGCCCAAGTCATTCGCGACTATATTTTGAATTAGGCGTAACATACGGGAGGCGCGGTTCGCATGGTGTTGGAAATTATCGGCTGGATTCTGGTCATTCTGTTGTTTGCCGTCGGCATGGCCGGAGCAATATTTCCGGTGCTGCCCGGTTCGCTTGCGATTTACGCCGCGTTTTTCGTATACGGGTTATGCATTTCGTTTGCGCCGTTCGGGGTATGGTTCTGGACGTTGCAGACATTGATCCTCGTCGTCTTGTTCGTTTCCGATTATGCGGTCAGCGCCTGGGGCGTCAAAAAATACGGCGGAACGAAGGCGTCCGTCATCGGCAGCACGATCGGCGTCATTATCGGTCCGTTCGCCATACCTGCCTTCGGATTGATTATCGGCCCGTTCCTCGGCGCGGTCATCGGGGAATTGCTCGTCGGGTCGGATTTCAACCGCGCGGTCAAAGCCGGTTGGGGATCGGTCGTCGGTCTGTTCGCCAGCACGGCGATGAAAATTATTTTGCAAATTGTCATGATCGTTCTGTTCGTCATTTGGGTCATCTGGAATTAACGCCTCGGGGGAAGCGATGTAGTCGCGGTTAAGGAGAAGGAAGGGAAACGGTTTTGTCGAAGAAAGAGTCGTTTATTAAAGGTACGCTTATACTGGCCGCCGCCGCGTTAATCGCCCGCGTGCTGGGGATCGCCCAAAAAGTGCCTCTGGAGCATATGCTGGGGCATGCGGGGAATATATCGTTTGCGATCGCGTCAAATGTTTATTTAATGTTGTTAACGGTAGCCACCGCCGGCATTCCGAGCACGCTCAGCAAAATGGTCTCGGAAAGGTACGCATTGAACAAGGAAGAAGAAGCGCAGCGAGTATACCGCGCGGCGCTTCTGTTCGGCTTTGCGACAGGCGCGGTCATTACGGTATTATTGTACGTGTTCGCCCCGGCCTACGCCGCGCTCAACAGAGTGCCGGAGTCGGTGTCAGCTATACGGGCTTTAGCGCCCGCGCTGCTGATGTTTCCGACGATTGCGATGATGCGCGGATATTTCCAGGGGCGGAACATGATGGCCCCGGGAGGCGTTTCGCAAATCGTCGAGCAGATCGTACGCGTCGTTGCGGCGCTTGGCATCGCTTTTGCGCTGCTGCAATGGGGCTACAGCGATCAGTGGGTCGCTGCGGGCGCTTCTTTCGGCGGGGTGCTCGGCGGAATCGCGGCGCTCCTCGTGATGATCTATTACGCCCGCAAGCTGAAGAAGGCGGACAGACAGAGCCGGGGTAAGGTCGCCAGACATTCGCCGCCCGTCCCGCTGCGGACAATATATGCGGATATATTTAAAATATCGGTGCCGCTTATTTTTACAGCCATTACGGTGCAAGCCGTATATACCGTTGACGGCACGATCGGCATTCGGCTATTGGAACCTTGGCATGGCTACGAGCAAGCAATGCAAGCGATTGATATTCTCAGCATGCGCGCGCAAGCGGTCGCCGGCATTCCGCCGATCCTTGCGATCGCGCTCAGCACGTCGCTCCTGCCGGTCATCTCCGCCGCATTTGCGCGGGGCGATCAAGAGCATTTGAACCGGCAAGTGACGCTGGCGATGCGCATCTCGATATTTACCGGCATGCCGATCGTGCTCGCGCTCAGCGTCGCCGCTTATTCGGTCAACGGCCTCTTGTTCAGTACCCAGGACGGTGCGGCGATTGTCGGCATGCTGACGGCGGGGACGATCTTCCAAATTACGATGATGGTGACGAATTCGATCCTGCTCGGAGTTAGCAAACCGAATGCCGCGATGGTTCATGTCATCATCGGGATCGCCGCCAAGCTTGCCTTCAGCTTCATTCTGGCGCCATGGCTCGGCGTTTACGGCATTATCGCCGCGACGACGCTATGTTTCGTCATCATTACGTTATTGAATATTAGAACGTTAAAGAAAATCGTCCCGTTCCAAATTCTCGGCAACCGCTGGGGAGGATTTGCGGCAACGGTAGCGGTGCTTGCGGCTGTCGGAGGCGGGGTCGAATGGGCCGGAAATCTGCTGGTGCATCTGCTTCCCGCCCGCGTCGCCTTCTTTTTTTCGTCCGGCTTGGTCGGATTGGCCGTGCTCTTGCTGTATCCGGCGCTGCTCGCCGCGCTGCGGCTTGTTACGGCCGAGGAGTTAAACAACTACCCGGCTCCGCTGCGCAAAGCGTTGAAACCGTTCATGCGGCTGCAGCGTTCGAAATCGGCAATGAGGTAAGAGGTCAGGAATATGTTGTTATATCGTGTTTTCAAGGAATGTTTTGCACAACCTAGAAGGAAGAAATGGAGTGAATCACGATGGAAAAAATAACGTCCACAGAACAATTTCAAACGTTGATCCAAGGGGAAAAACCGGTTATGGCCGTATTTAAGGCGGTTTGGTGCAAAGACTGCCATTTTATCGATCCGTTTATGCCGGACGTCGAGGCGAAATATGCGGACAAGCTGACGTTGATTGAAATCGACCGCGACGAATTTCCGGATTTATGCGATCATTACCAAATTCTTGGCATCCCGAGTTTTATCGCTTTCTCGCAAGGCAAAGAACTGGTTCGCTTTGTCAGCAAATTGCGGAAAACGCGCGAAGAAATTGAGCAATTTTTCGATCGTGCGCTGCAAGTGGCGGACACGCTGCAAAAAGGATAACTTCATTTTATTAATCGACACGTTCCTGCGAATCAGGCAGGGACGTTTTTCTTTTTACATGTCGATTCGCAGGCCGGAGCTTTTGCTTTTTGTCACAATTGGGATGTAAATTCCCGCAATAAATCAGGTATAATGAGAATTAGTTCTATATCGGTTGTGACATTTTTTATGGACTAGTAGGTGAACATAAATTGAAAACGAACAAACTGAATTGGCTGTCCTACATCACTTGTTTCGGCATGGTGCTCGTTCTGCTGAACGGGGCGCTCGTAACGAAGACCGGCTCCGGCCAAGGCTGCGGCAGCGACTGGACGATTTGGCTCTGCAACGGCAAATTCGTTCCTGCCAAGACGATCGAGTCGCTCATCGAATACTCGCACCGGGCGGTTAGCGGAATCGTAGGCATATTAGTGCTTGTTTTATTTATTTTGGTATGGAAGTACGTCAAAGAACGCAAAGATACGTTATGGTACGCTTCTATTGCGCTTTTTTTCACATATGTGCAAGCGGTGATGGGCGCTTTGGCTGTCGTCAAAGGACAAGTCCCGGCCGTGATGGCGCTGCATTACGGCTTTTCGCTGCTGGCGTTTGCCGGTACGCTGATGCTGTCGATCGCGCTGTACCGAAGAAGCAAAGGGCTGACGGATCCGCCCCGTACGTTGCCTGCGGTATCGAAGCGGTTCCGCAATTCCGTATGGCTTGTCGCCATCTACTCATACATTGTCGTCTATGTCGGCGCTTTCGTGCGGCATACGGAATCATGGGGCGGCTGCCAAGGATGGCCGCTCTGCAACGGCGAAGTGATCCCAACGCTGCACGGATCGACGCTGATCGCCTTTCTGCATCGCGTGGCGGCGCTGCTGCTGCTCATTGTTGTTGCGGTTATGGCCCATTTCGCTTATCATCGACATAAGCATGTACGCGAAATCCGCATCGCGGGCGTCTGGGCGCTCGTATTATGCGCTTCCCAAGTGTTGAGCGGCGCTTGGCTTGTGCTGTCGATGCATAACGAGAACGCGCATTTGTACGCGAGTCTGCTGCATACGGTGCTCGTTTCGGGCTTGTTCGGCGTTCTATGTTATTTAAGCGCCCGCGTATTGCAATTAGGAAAGGGGGAATCTCGTTGACTTATACGAATTTGCGCCAATATATCGAGGTGCTGCGCCGGGAGAAGCAATTGGCGGTCATCGAAGCCGAGGTCGATCCGTATTTGGAAATTGCGGAAATTCACCGCCGCGTCATCTCCGAGGAAGGGCCCGCCTTGCTGTTTACGAACGTGAAAGGCAGCCCGTTTCCGATTGTCACCAATTTGTTCGGAACGAGCCGGCGCGTCGATCTTGCCTTCGGCCCGCGTCCGGAGGCGTTGGTGCGGCAAATTATGGGGGCAACGAAATCGCTGCTCCCTCCCACTCCGAAGGCGCTATGGGGGGAACGCGGCTTAATTAAAGATCTGTTGAAGGTCGGCATGAAGACGGTCGGCAAAGAGCAGGCGCCGATTCTCGACGTCTGCCGCAAGGAGGCGCCGCTCGCGGGATTGCCGGCCATTACGAGCTGGCAGGAAGACGGCGGGCCGTTCGTGACGCTACCGCTCGTCTATACGGAACATCCGGATCATAAGAGCGACAACAACCTCGGAATGTACCGCATTCAAATATACGACGACAAGACGACCGGCATACATTGGCAAATACATAAAGGCGGCGGCTTTCATTATCATGTCGCGGAACAAAGGAACGAGGCGCTGCCGGTATCGGTCTTCATAGGCGGCCCGCCCGCGTTGATCGCTTCTGCGATCGCCCCGGTGCCGGAGCAATTGTCCGAACTGCTGCTGACTTCGCTCATTATGGGACAGAAGCTGCCGATGGTGGACGATCCGCTCGGGGGCCATCGCATGCCGGCCGAAGCGGAGTTCGTGATCCGCGGGACGGTGCCGCCGCATGTGCGCCGGCCGGAAGGGCCGTTCGGCGATCATTACGGCTATTATTCGTTGGTGCACGACTTTCCGGTGCTGAACGTCAGCCATATGTACCACCGGAAAGACGCCATCTACCCGGCAACTGTTGTCGGCAAACCGCGTCAGGAAGATTATTATTTAGGCGAATTTTTGCAGCGCCTGCTTGCGCCTGCTTATCCGCTTGCGCTGCCGGGCGTCAAATCGCTATGGGCGTATGCGGAAACGGGCGTTCATCCGCTTGCGGCGGCGATCGTGCGCGAGAGCTACTCGCGGGAAGCGTTGACGAGCGGCTTCGCCATTCTCGGCCAAGGGCAGCTGACGCTGACGAAATTTTTAATATTAACGGATCAATCGCTCGACTTGGCGAATTTCGGGCATTTGATGGAAACGGTGCTTGAACGGTTCGATCCGAAGACGGACTTGTTCATTCTCAATAAAACGTCGCATGATACGCTCGATTATACCGGACTTCGATTGAATCACGGCAGCAAGGCGATCATGCTCGGCGTCGGCGAGCCGGTTCGCGAATTGCCGCGCAGTTACGGCGAAGGCGACATCGAGGAAATCGACAATATTGAAGTATACTGCGGCGGCTGTCTCGTCGTATCCGGCGCATCTTACGAAGCGGAACCGGAGTTGGCCCAGCGGCTGCTCGCGCGATTGCGAGCCAAAGGAACGGCTTGGCCGCTCGTCGTTCTGGTCGACGATGCGCGGATTGCCGCAACGCAGGCTTCGTTCTTATGGACGGTGTTTACGCGATTCAACCCGGCTACGGATATGTTCGCTCACGCGGAAGTTCACCAGCATCATCTCGGATACGATGTTCCGATCGTCATCGACGCGCGCATGAAGCCCGGCTATCCGGACGAATTGTTCCCGCGCGAAGATATCGTGAAATTGGTGGATGACCGTTGGAAGTCGTATTTTGCCAATGGAGCGTGAGACGCAAATGCTGCGAGGCTTGTTCGGCGAAGCGCCGAGACATAATGAAGGGCTGCTCCGCTCGACGTTCGAAGCGATGGAGCGAACGGTTCTTCAACTGCAAAGACTGACGAATGCGGACAACGATCCTAAGCATATATGGCGCAAGTACGAAATATGGGCACGCGGGCTGATTACGTCGCTCGACGAGCTGGAACAGAGCCGGTATGCGGCGGAACGCTTCCATTCGCGGGTAACGAAGACGTATCAGGACGAAATGACGCCCGAGGAAGAAACGGATTACCGCCGTCATCTCTATTTTTACAAAAACGGGCTTATTCGCGTGTTCTCGGTGTTGGACAAGCTCGGCACGCTGCTCAACGGGGTGCTTGAGCTGAATACCGGGAAGGTGAAGCAGCGGTTTTCTTACTTCACCGTTTTGCGGCAAATGCGATATACGGGGACGGAACCCGAGCTTGCCGAGAAGCTTGGAGCCATTAAGGAATCGTACAAAGATCCGATGAGCCGGCTGCGCAAACAGCGGAATACCGAAATTCATTATATGAACAGCGAAATGCAGGACGATCTTTGGCAGCGTCATCAGGCGCTGGACGGCAGAGTCAAGCTGGAAGACATCGGTCACAATATTGCCGATTTGGATCAGGCGTTGGAAATGGTATGCAAGACGCTGCTGGCGTCGTTTCAGCATATCGCTCGATTGCTGCGCGCGAAATCGTAAATTTCGCTCCGTGAAAATTTTATTGTAATTTTTCATCTAATTTCCATTGACTCATGTGCAAAGACCTAGTATACTCAAACTAATTTCATAATTCGTTTCTTATCGAGAGCGGCGGAGGGAAAGGCCCGATGAAGCCCGGCAACCGATTATCGGCAAGCGGTTCGCATGCCGTTAATGTCATGGTGCTAATTCCTTCGGAATGGATCATTCCGGCAGATGAGAGAGGCTGTTGCTGAACATGACTAACAACCCTTTTGCGCATCTGTCCGCGAAAGGGTTTTTCATATTGGAATACGGCAATGAATCTAGCATTCTTCGAAATAAGAGGGTGATAAATTGATCGAATTAAAAGGTTTGACGAAAAAATACGGCAAAGGCGCACGCCAAACGACGGCTTTGGAGCATGTCGATTTGCAAGTGCGCAAAGGCGAAATATTCGGAGTGATCGGCCATTCCGGCGCGGGCAAAAGCACCCTGATCCGCTGCATCAATTTGCTGGAAAGACCGACGGGAGGGGAAGTGTGGGTAGACGGGATCGAGCTTACGGCGCTGGACAAAAAAGAACTGCAGACGCGCCGCCGCAAAATCGGCATGATCTTCCAGCATTTCAATCTGCTCTCTTCCGCGAACGTATACGACAACATCGCATTTCCGCTGCGTCTGGCGAAAACGCCTGCAAACGCAATCGAGCGCAAAGTGAACGAATTGCTTGCGCTCGTCGGATTGGAGCAGCATGCAAGCAAGTATCCGGCCCAGCTCTCCGGCGGGCAGAAGCAGCGGGTGGGCATTGCAAGAGCGCTCGCCAGCGATCCGGACGTGCTGTTATGCGACGAAGCGACATCGGCGCTCGATCCGCAGACGACGGATTCGATCTTAAAGCTGCTGTCGGATATTAACCGGCGGTTTCATCTCACGATCGTCCTGATTACGCATGAAATGCATGTCATTCAGAGCATTTGCGACCGCGTGGCTGTCATTCATGCAGGGGGCATCGTCGAACAAGGCGAGGTAACGGACGTGTTCCTGAAGCCGAAGCATGAAGTGACCAAAGACTTTATCGCCCGCGACGGCATCGGGGGCGAGTTATTGCGGGCGGCGATCGCGACGTCGCAGTCGGCTTCGTCCCGGGCGGTGAAGATTACGTTTCTCGGAGAGAAAACGTATGAATCCACGCTGTCGCAGACGACGCGGGAGACGAATGTCGATTTCGCGATATTGCAAGGCACGATATCGACGATCAAAGATACGCCGTACGGCCAGCTAATCGTAAGATTAGAGGGCAGCGCCGACAATATCGGCCTGACGATTGACAAGCTTACGGCGCAAGGGCTTGATGTGGAGGTGATCCGATGACGGCCGCGCTCGATTTTTCGATCGTCAATTGGCCGGAAATGGGCAAGGCGACGCTCGATACGCTGCGTATGCTGGGCGCTTCGTCCTTGTTCTCCATTATGATCGGCCTGCCGCTCGGGATCGTATTGTTTCTTACAGCCCGGTCCTCGTCGTTCTGGGGAAAGGCGGTATACGCCGTACTTTCGTTTATTGTCAATATTTTGCGATCCATTCCTTTTATTATATTAATCTTTGCGATGATTCCGATCACCAGATCGATTGTCGGCACATCGATCGGCGTGCTCGGAACGATTCCGCCGCTCGTCGTCGGCGCGGCTCCGTTCTTCGCCCGTTTGGTGGAAACGTCGCTGCGGGAGGTGGACCGCGGCGTGCTCGAAGCCGCGCAAGCGATGGGGGCGAGCACGTTCCAGATCATTATGCGAGTGCTGATGCCTGAAGCAAGGCCAGGCCTCCTTGCGGGCATCACGATTACCGTCGTCACGCTCGTCTCTTATACGGCGATGTCGGGCATGGTCGGCGGAGGCGGACTGGGCGATTTGGCGATCCGATACGGATATCACCGCTATCAATCGGAAACGATGATCGTCTCTATCGTGCTCGTGGTATTGCTGGTGCAATTGCTGCAAATGGCGGGCGACCGGTTAGTGCGGCACTTTACGAGAAAATAAGGAGAAATTCCATTTTAGAGGTTGTTCAAAAAGTCAACTTTTGATCACGAAGCGTGACTGGTGGCAGATTCGACATCGAATCTTGCGTTCACCCTCGAAGTCCGGTGCTCATGTAGGTTTTGCCTACACTGCGCTCCTCCTTCTTCGGGTTCTCGCAACCTTCTCGGTGCTGAAAAGCCGACTTTTTGAACACGCATATATATAAATCCTTATTTAAAAAATGATGATTGAGGGGAGAAACAAAGATGAAAAAATGGGTACTTGCAATTGTTAGCTTGACGCTTGTGGCGGTGTTGGCCGCTTGCGGCAATAAGCCGGCTCAGAACGGCGCTTCGCAGCAGCCTGCCGCTCAGAACGAGAACGGCTCCGCTGCCGAACAAACGGTGACGCTGACGGTCGGCGCATCGCCTACGCCGCACGGCGATATGTTGAAACATATTCAAGCGCAATTGGAGCAAGAGGGCGTGAAACTCGAAATTAAAGAGTTTACCGACTACATCTTGCCGAATACGCAATTGGCGGAGAAAGGACTGGATGCGAACTTCTTCCAGCACCAGCCTTACTTGGACGAACAAAACGAGAAAAACGGCACGGACCTCGTCTCCGTGGTGGCGGTGCATGTCGAGCCTTTCGGCGCGTATTCCAAAAAAGTTAGCTCCGTAGAGGAAATTCCGGACGGAGCGAAAGTGGCGATCCCGAACGACCCTACCAACGGCGGACGCGCCTTGATTCTGCTGGCGAAAAACGGTTTGATCACGTTAAAAGACGATACGAACATCACGTCGACCGTTGCCGACATTACCGAAAATCCGAAAAATCTGCAAATTATCGAACTGGAAGCGGCTATGCTGCCTCGCCAACTGGATGAAGTGGACGTAGCGCTGATCAATACGAACTATGCGTTGGAAGCGGGACTTGTTCCGACGAAGGACGCCCTCTTTATCGAGGATCAAGAATCTCCATACGCCAACATTTTGGTCGCCCGTCCGGATAACAAAGATTCCGACGCAATGAAGAAGCTGGCAGCGGCGCTTACTTCCGACGATATGAAGAAATTTATCGAAGAGACTTATGAAGGATCGATCGTTCCGGCATTCTAAGGAACAAAGACAGCAATCAATTGCATAGCGAAAACATCATCCCGCAGAGGCAGGCCCTCTGCGGGATTTGCCGTTTACCGGACAATCTTTTATACTTGAACATGTACCGGCTCCGGACGCGCATGTTCTGTCCGCAGCGGTTATGTTGTACAACTTTGAAGGAGGTAAGACGTTGAGTAGAAAAGTGGCCCTCATTACGGGGAGCGCCAAAGGGCTCGGCAAGATGGCCGCCCTTGCGTTGGCCGATCAAGGCTGCGATACGGTCGTCAATTATGTGCATAGCGAGCGCGAAGCGATGGCGCTTAAGGCGGATATCGAAGCGAAAGGCGTCCGATGCGCGGCGGTTCATGGCGACGTTTCCAAGCAGGAACATATCGAGAAGCTGGTCGAAACGGCTTATTCGCAATTCGGCGCGATCGATATATTGGTAAACAATGCGGGACCTTTTATTCGCGAACGGCGAACCTTTGCGGAATATACGCCGGATGAGATCGCTTATTTGCTGAATGGCAATTTCGTCGGCACGATGATGCTCGATCATCTCGTATTGCCTGGAATGCGCCGGAACCAATGGGGCCGGATTATCCATTTCGGGTTCGGGCATGCTGCCGAAGCGAGGGCATGGCCGCATCGGGCCGTATATGCCGCTGCCAAAGTCGGCCTGGTGTCCTTCACGAAATCGCTGGCGGTCGAAGAGGCCCCTTACGGCATTACGGTCAATATGATCTGCCCGGGCGATATTCGGGGCGACAATAAGGAGAAGACAATTGCCGAAGCGGAACATGTCAGGGACGACGAGTCGCCGCGCGGCAGGCCGGGCACGGGCGAGGATGTCGCCAGGGTGATCCGGTTTTTATGCCAGCCGCAGTCGGATTTTATTACCGGCAACATCTTGGATGTCTCCGGGGGGCTTGATCCGATCCGCGCCGTCGTCAAGCGGGCTTGAGGCGGATTGGCGCCGGAACGGAAAAAGAGCCTTGCCGAAGCAAGGCCCTTTCAAATTTATGAAAATTAGAATACTTGTACGACTTCTTGCACACCGTCAACTTCTTCGATCAAAGCGCGCTCGATTCCCGCTTTCAGCGTGATGGTCGAGCTTGGGCAGCTGCCGCATGCACCCATCAGTTTCAATTTGACGATGCCGTCTTCGACGTCAACCAGCTCAACGTCGCCGCCGTCGCGCTGCAAAAACGGACGAAGTTTATCAAGAACTTCAAGCACTTCATCGTACATGTTGTTTTGTACTTCTTGGCTCATATCTTTCAACTCCTTTCTCTATATATTATATTATAAAGTATTGTAAAATAAAATGCCCGAACGAAGAAGGGGGACGAAAGCATGCGCCCTGTGATCGAGTTTTGCGCCGGCAATATGCATCACGGAACGGATCAAACGATGCGCAGATTGGAACGAAACCCCGAATACGACGTCATCGAGTACGGTTGCCTCGGCAATTGCGGCGAGTGTTATTTGTTTCCTTACGCCTATGTGAACGGCGAAATCGTCGCGGCCGAATCGGCGGAGAAGCTGTACGACGCCATCATGGAAAAGGTGAAAGAAATCGAAGCTTGGCCCGACGATCATATCGGATGAGCGGGTTTAGCTTACCCGAAGTGATGCTTCGATTTCCACAGCACGCCCATTTTGAGCAGGCGCGGCACCCGTCCGATAAACGTTCTTTTGCCCATATAACCGAATCCGGATTTTTTGCCTAACGAACCGAGCACGCCTTTCAAGCGGATTTTGTCCAGGCGCGGCGTCTGGCCTTGCCATATCGCCTGCACGACTTGCGCGATCTGATCCCCTTGCACGCCCGCAACTTGCGCGCTGGGGGAGAAGGCGAGGCTCGCGCAGTCTCCGGCCACGTATACTTCCGGGTAGGACGGTATTTGATAATACTCGTTCAGCAAGATGCGGCCTTGCGCATCTTTCGGCACGTTCAGCTTCTGCACGACTTCCGACGGTTGAATGCCGGCCGTCCATACCGCGACGTCTCCGTATATAGGTCTCTCCTGATCGTAGATGACGCCGGGCTCGATTTTGCTTACGGATATATGAGAGCAGAGCGCGATATCGTGTTCGACAAACCAGGATGAAACGAACTGCGAAAGCTTCTCCGGAAAAGCGGACAACACCCGCGGGCCGCGATCCAAAATCCGAATGTTCAGATCGGGACGGCTTTCGCGCAGCTCGGCCGCAATTTCCACTCCGCTTAGCCCTCCGCCAATAATATTAACTTCGCCGTAAGGCTTCACATCGTTTAAGATGGCATACGTTTTTCTCGTGTTCGCCAAGGATTGAATGCTCGCCGTATATTGATCGGCTCCGGGGATGCCGTGATGTTTGTCGGTGCAACCCAAAGCAATGGCAAGCCATTCATATTCGATCGTTTCTTCCTGATCCATGGTAACGGTTCGGCTCTCCAGATCGATCCCGGTTACGGCGCCGTATTTATATTCGATACGCGGATCGGAAGGAAAGGCGACGCGAACGTCAAGATCGGATATCGTACCCGCCGCCAGCGCGTAAAATTCCGTTTTTAATCCTTGGTAAGGCATTCTGTCGACCAACGTGATGATCGTATCGGACGGAATATCGCCTTCCAGCAACCGGTTCGCGATGGCAAGCCCGCCGTATCCCCCTCCAAGTATGACGAATTTCTTCATGAATTGCTTCCTTTCTAGTTTGTCAGTGATTAGGATGCCCTATTCGTATACTTTCATTTCGTTATAGAACGTATCGCGCTCGACCGGAATGCGTCCTGCGCCTTTAATTAGCCAAATCAATTCATCCCGCGTCAAACCTTCCGGCGTCAAAGCGCCCGCGGCGTGGCTGATGCGTTCCTTCACGATCGTGCCGTGCGCGTCGGATGCGCCGAACGTGAGCGCCATTTGAGTTAATTGCGTGCCGATATTAATGAAGTAGGCTTTAATATGTTGAATATTGTCCAGCATCAGTCGGCTGATCGCGATCGTTCTCATATCCTCGTACGCGGAATTTCTGCGGCGGATGTCGGCTTTCGGGCTTCTCGGCTGCATTGACAGCGGAATGAATACCATGAAACCGTTCGTTTCATCCTGCAGTTCGCGAATATGGAGCATGTGGCGCACGCGATCCTCATGCGATTCGATCGAACCGTACAGCATCGTCGTATGCGTGCGCAATCCCAATTGATGGGCTGTCCGGTGCACTTCCAAATATTGTTCTACATTCGCTTTTTCGACACGCATTTTTTTCCGGTATTGATCCGATAATATTTCGGCCCCGCCTCCGGTCAGCGACTTCAGGCCGGCTTTCATCAATTCTTGAAGCACTTCCTTCGTGCTTAATCCGCTAATGCGGGTGAAAAATTCGATTTCCGCCGCAGTGTATGCCTTCAATGTTACATCGGGATACCGTTCGTGCAACGCTTTAAGCGAATCGACGTAATATTGAAAAGGGACATGCGGATTGTGGCCGCCGACAATATGGAATTCCCGGATGCCGGGATGATAATGCTGCTCGATATATTCGATCATTTGCTCGCCGCTGAGCGTATAAGCGCCTTCGTCGCCCTCGTCTTTGCGGAAGTTGCAGAATGCGCAATGCGCTTCGCAGACATTCGTAAAGTACAAGCTCATATTTTCGATAAAATAGACTTTCTTCCCGTTTTTCTTCAAGTTCGCTTCGTTGGCTAGCTGGCCAAGCGTAAGCAAATCGTCCGTTTGGTACAAATAAACGCCGTCCTCAAGACTTAAACGTTGTCCATGTCTTACTTTTTCAATAATTTCAGCCATTTGATTGTCGGTATTGCTTGTCACGATTGTCGACATTTCGGCTCCTCCTTTTGCGGGTGTTTTGATTACAGCCTATCACAACAAGTGATCAGGCATGTGAAAAAAAATACTTAATAAGCTGCCATTGGAAAATAAACCGCTGGTTAAAAATAATGCAATAAAACAGCGCCTGTACGGCTTGCATAAAAAAAGCGCGCCGACTCGCGCAAAAACAACCGCTAACCGCGGCTGTGCCATAGGGTTGGGTTCGTGAATCTGATTTCTATTATAAACCTCACATAGGA
This sequence comes from Paenibacillus sp. CECT 9249, assembly GCF_918697855.1. NCBI lineage: Bacteria > Bacillati > Bacillota > Bacilli > Caryophanales > Paenibacillaceae > Paenibacillus > Paenibacillus sp. CECT 9249. The sequence continues at coordinate 123,388 of NZ_CAKKLI010000003.1, forward strand.
GAGGGGCAATACGGTTACCATAAAAAAGCGAGTATATTTCCAACTTAGCGAATGTCACTTGAGAGAGAATGAATAGTTCGGTATACTGTTAATAAGACGGTTTAGGAGGAGGTAGTTGCCGTGATTACAATCAGCGATACGGCGATTGAGAAAATACAAGAAATGCTTGCAGCGGAAGAAACGCCGAATTTATTTCTGCGGATTGCGGTGCAAGCGGGGGGATGCAGCGGTTTCTCCTACGGCATGGGTCTGGACAACGAGCAGAATTATAACGATAAAGTTCTTGATATTAAAGGGATGAAAGTCGTTGTCGACGAAGACAGCGCGAAATATTTGTACGGCGTTGAAATCGATTATAAAGAATCAGGCATGGGCGGAGGGTTTACTATTCATAATCCGAACGCCATCGCGACATGCGGCTGCGGATCGTCGTTCCGCACGCGCGAAGAAGCGGGAACGCCAAGCGAATGTTAACTCCCTCTCGTGCACGGGAAATTCCGGGAAACTGCAATATAAACTTTATAAGCAAGCAGACGAATGTCTCGTTAGGAAGAGAGCGCCGCGTTACGCGGCGTTTTTTTTTCCTCGTTTAATTCCCTTCCTTTTGCCGCTATCCCCTTCCTTCAGAGTATCACGATTCTTTCAATTAAATCGACGAAAGTCCTGCGTTCTGCCGACAACCGCCCTCTCTTCTAGGCTCTTAGTCTAGTTTTCTATTAAAATAAGGCGCTAGCCTTGGATAAACATACAAGAGGTGCACGTCCCGTTTGAGTATGAATAAGTATACCACCAGAGAGGAGAGACGCATATGCCAGGAAGACAGTTAGCCAATAAATGGCTAAAAACGGAAGCGTTGCTTTCCGATGCAATGGTAGCTGGCCATATTCCTCAGACGAAAAAATTCAATGCGGACAATTTGCGGCACATGTTATCCGTTTACGGAATGGTAGTTATAAAGCCGGTCGTAGGTGGCGGCGGTTACGGCGTGATTAAGGTCAGTAAGAAAGGCGACATGTATTCCTATACGTATCTTTCCCATAAAAGATCGTTTCAAGGTTTTGAAAGGTTGTTCCACTCATTGGCACGGGTGAAGAAAAAACGGGGCTACATCATCCAGCAAGGAATCCATTTGGCGACGATCCAAGGCCGGCCGATCGATTACCGCGTGAAATATGTCAAAACCGAAGGGAGATGGGTGTTTCGCTCGATGTTGGGACGTCTCGCCCGCAAAGGCTTGTTCGTCACCAATTTGTGCAAAGGCGGGACGATGATCCGTTTCGCGCCGGCGGTCCGCCATTCTTTCTCGAAAGCGATGGTCAAACCGAAACGAAACGAGATGCGGATCTTAACGCGAAAATGTACTGAGATTCTGGAAGCGCGTTTTCCGGGGATCGGCGAATTGGGATTCGATTATGGCATTGATCGAAGCGGGAAAGTTTGGATTATCGAAGTTAACACGCGGCCGCAATGATCGGTCGGTCGGTGGGGGCGGGTTGGTCGATAGTTTTCGGTTGTTGTCGGATGATAGATTAATAGAAGTTTTTTATTATTAACGTTCCGGTTATCGATTGTGAATAAGTCTATCCACATTATCCACCCGAATAACAAAGGGATTTCATTACTTGCTCACAAAGTATTCACAGGATTTCCACAGCGAATTGTGGATAACCGGAACGCTTGTTCTGTTAAAGTTGGGCATGTTATGATAGATTCGTAGGAAATATTAGGAAAGGGTGTGAAAATCTATGGCGTTGCTTTCCGACACCATGTTGCTCGAATCTTATTACAAAGCGGTTGAATTGCAACTGGACAAAGAATTCATACAAATTTTATTCAATGAAATTGATCGAAGAAAATTGCCGGTTATTCTTTCGTAACGATTCCCCCTTCATTTCACGTAACAATCGATCCCCATTCTTGAATTTTACAGCGATAATCCCTGTTGCAATTCGCGCAATACAGCACATGCACGCAGTAATGTTCGCGGTCGGTTTCGGCGAGCAAAATTTGGGACATTGCCGCGGCTTGATGCAACGGTTCGTACGGGCTGTACGGGCCGGCGAAATCGTCCAATTTCCCGTAATCGATCGTCTGATGCGTACAGACCGGGCAAGCAACCTCTAACGAAGTGAGACCATTACATAATGGGCACAAATGAAACAAAAGGTATCCTCTCCTTACATTCCGGCATCATGCGATGCGTCGATTGTTAAGGAGTAGGATACCCAATACAGCCGTTTTTACAACGATCGGAGATCTACAACTTCATATTGCTGCTATGGCCCGGGGAAAGCCGGGCGTTCGGATCGATATACACTTTGGCATTGTTAACCGCCGTAGGCGCCTCGCCGAATCCGACGGCAATCAGTTTGAGCTTGCCGGGATACGTCGTAATGTCGCCTGCGGCGAAAATGCCGGGAATATTCGTCGCCATGCGGGAATCGACGACGATCGAGTTGTTCTCGATTTGCAGCCCCCATTCCGCAATCGGTCCGAGAGAAGAGACGAAGCCGAAATTGACAATGACCGCGTCCGCGTCGATTTGCTGCGTTTGCTTCGTTTTCATGTCGGCGAGCGTTACCTTCTCGATCCGGTCGCCGCCGTGCAACGCCGTAATTTCGGCGAATGTGACGACATTCACTTTGGACGCCATCAGCCGTTCCACGCTATGTTCATGCGCCCGGAACTTGTCGCGGCGATGTACGAGCGTAACTTGCTTCGCGATTGGCTCCAGCATGAGGGCCCAATCGACGGCCGAATCGCCGCCGCCGCTGATCAGGACGTTCTGGCCGGAGAACTGCCCCAAATCGTTGACGAAATAGTGCAAATTTTTATTCTCAAACGAAGCGGCTTCGGGCAATTCGAGACGGCGCGGCTCGAAAGCCCCGACTCCTGCCGTAATAATAACCGCCTTCGCTTGATGGACCCCTTTATTGGTCGTAATCTCAAACAAACGCTCGTCCTTTTTTGCAACGTTCAGAACTCTTTCGTCCAAACAGATTTGCGGATCGAAGAGCGCCATTTGCTGTTTCAAATTGTCGACAAGCTCCTGTGCCGTAATTTTCGGAAAGCCGGCTACATCGTAAATGTATTTTTCCGGGTAGAGAGCGGATAATTGACCGCCTAACTGCGGCATATTTTCAATCATTTTGACGGACGCTTGTCGCATGCCGCCGTAAAATGCGGCAAACATTCCGGCGGGTCCGCCGCCGATAATGACGATGTCTACGATATCGTGAGATGTATGTTGTTGCTGATCCACAAAAGCACCTCCGAAGTTCTTATAAAATAGGTTTCTTTCCGCTTGTTCAAAAAGGGAGCTTTTTGAACAACCTCTCTTATTATAAGCTTAGTGGGAAGGGAAAGAAAACCTCATTTGGCGTGCCAATTGTTAATAAATATCAAACTTCAAATGCCGATATGATAAATTGATCATTGATTTTGAAAAAAGACTTGATATTATTTTGAAAAATGATATGATTTCATTTGAATTATAAAAATTAGGTGTCGTAATTTGCGATATTTTGTAACGGTTTATTCATAAATTGTTCACAAAATGTTGATCCTATTTCCAAGATGGAAAACAAAACTTTTGGTTATTATTGTGTAATTTTTCACAAACTTTTATAAAAAAATTAGAGAAAATCACAAATTTTACGAAATGGAAGGGATTGTTGATGAGTAACATACCGAAAATCGTCATCCTCGGAGCCGGATACGGAGGGATACTGACTGCACAGCGGTTGCAAAAAGAACTGAATTATAACGAGGCCGACGTTACGTTGGTCAATAAGCATGATTATCATTATTTTACGACGCATCTTCATATGCCCGCGGCCGGTACGGATAAAATGGAAAACGCCCGCGTTTCGATATCCAAGCTGATTGACGAATTCAAAATCGATTTCGTCAAAGCGACGGTTCAACAAATTCGTCTCCAGGACAAAAAAGTGCTGCTTGAAGACGGCAGCGCGTTGTCTTTCGATTATTTAATCATCGCAATGGGCGGAGAGCCTGAAACGTTCGGAATTCCGGGAATGGCCGAGCATGCGATGAACATTCGGAGCATCAACTCTGTTCGCTTTATCCGTCAACATATCGAGTTTCAATTCGCCCGCTATAAGCGCGATCAATCGCGTACGGAATGCCTGACCTTCGTCGTTGGCGGCGCCGGTTTTACGGGCATCGAGTTCGTCGCGGAGCTCGCGGACCGCATTCCGAAGCTTTGCAAAGAATATGACGTCGACCCTGAGTTGGTGAAAATATATAATATCGAAGCGGCTCCGAGCGCCTTGCCGGGATTCGATCCGGAATTGGTGGAGTACGCCATGGATGTGCTGAAAAAGAAAGGCGTTACGTTCAAAATCGGCACCGCGATTAAAGAATGCACGCCGGATGGCGTCATTGTCGGAGAAAATGAATTTATTAAAGCCGGTACGGTCGTTTGGACGGGCGGAATCCGCGGCAACCATATGATCGAAGAAGCCGGTTTCGAGACGATGCGCGGACGGGTGAAGGTCGATGAATATTTGCGCGCGCCGGGCCATGATAACATCTATATTATTGGAGACAACTCGCTCATGTTCAATCCGGAAGGGCGTCCGTATCCGCCGACAGCGCAAATCGCGATGCAGCAAGGCGTCACATGCGCGCATAACATCGTCGCTTCGATCCGGAATCAGCAGCCGAAAAAATTCGTTTTCAGCAATAAAGGAACGGTTGCTTCCTTAGGGAAAGGCGAAGCGATCGGCGTCGTCGGCAACCGCAAATTTAAAGGATTTATCGCCGCCCAACTGAAAAAAGCGGTGGATATTCGATATTTGTTCATTATCGGAGGCATTCCGTTAGTGCTCAAAAAAGGGAAGTTCTTCTAAATGCGCCACTGCAGCGTACAAGTTAGAGGTCTATTAACCCGTGAGGAACTGGACCGCTACAATGCGTTGATGGAGGTCGGCTCGTTCCTGGAATCGCAAAATCGGTACGATCTCGCCTACACCGTGCAGAGGGAAGTCGATCTGTTGATCATGCCGGCGATTGAAAGGCTGAAAGAAAAAGGACGCGCCCGCGACCGAGCTACGGCAGAGTTCATGCAGTCGATGAGGCAGGAACGGGCAGAAGACGATCAATAAAAGAGTGCAAAAGGGTTGAAGAATCGTATCTTCAACCCTTTTATATATAGCGGCTGGCGGATGCGTCCGATTAGACGGGGCGCATGCGTCAAGTGTCGCTAGACATTATTAAATGGAAAAATAGGCGCTAAATGAATGTAATTCGGCTCCTTGCCACTAGCGTTGCATCGAGAAGTTGATAGCTTCGAAAACCCGCAATGGAGTCTGCTTCATCATTCGCCACCGTTGATGGTACTGGCTTTCTCGCGCATTTAGAAGGGGATATCTCCTACATTTCGAAGGCGATCGCGCGGACCTACGCTCCTTGTTTGGCGCTAACGAAACTGGAAATTCTTATTCGACTCAAAATGAAGACGTCCCCATTCTAGCGAAAGTACGCATCGTTATTCATTGGAAATCGGCGATTGCACCGCCTTTTTTCCCCTCATTAGCGTGTTTGAGTTTCGTTAGACATTGCAACATGATGATTTACAGGCGATTAGCGTGTTTAAGTTTCGTTAGCCCGCTCGGGCGGATCGTCAGCCGCCGGCGGTATGATGAAGTGGACTCTGATCGCAGGCTTTACCTTTTTACCCCACGGGAATCGCTTGCCAGCACGCTATACAGCTTCGGCTTCCTCGGGCTTGAAGAGCAGCAATACGCTCGATGCACCGCTAATGGCTCCTTGCCCTCATTACATGGAGAAACTGGCGTTAGTTCGCCGTTATCGCCGTTATTGATCGTACGGATGTAACTTAGATGTAGAAATGTCCGCTAGTATGTATCATTCGGTCGACTATGGGAAATTACCTCCGGTTTTTACCTGCTAATCGGCGCAATATATCGCATGCGCCTGCCAAGTGTCCCGAATGTTTACTCCGCCGTCGAAACTTGCCCGCCGGCTCCCCGTTGAAAGTCGCGCAGTTCCCGCCATGTGATCATGCGGATGCCTTCCGCGGCGATCAGCGCCCGGATATCCTCGTCAAGAAACAATCTCGCTTCGATGTCCCGTTTCGGGGCATGCGGCATAATGGAGCGGAGCTCCTCCGTATCGAATCCCGGATGTATAATTATTTCCGAAATGCCGGGCTTCAAGCCGCGCAGTATTTGGACCATTTTGGCTTTCTCGGTGTCGTACGTTTCCGTACCATCGTATTGGAAGGTCAGGCCGAGCAAATCGTCGATGATCATAATCCCTTTCCGCTCGGCGTCTTGAATGCGCTGTTTGGCCACATCAAGCAGCGGCGGCGGCAGATCGGGATGCTCGGCGTATGCGCGCGGAAGCCGGAGCGGAAGGCCGAAACGGAGACATGCGTCGAACACGCTGTCCAAGAAATCGCGCCCTGTCGCCAGACCGTACAAACTTCCCATGTGAATGTCCAAATGGGTCGGATCGACTCCCCAAGCGATTGCGCGCTCGATTTGGCTCGATATTTCTGCCGCTACATCTTCAGCGGATGCGTTTTTTTCGAACGTTTCGCAATCCGGATACATCCACCCTTCTTCCGTACGGAGCGATTCTACGCCGCTGCTGCGGGTTGCCGGTTCCCACTTGTACAGCGGCCATTCGCTTGTAAACGTCAGATGGACGCCGACATCCAATTCGGGATGATCGCGGCTGAAGGAGGCCGCTTCCTTCGCCCAAGGACAGGGAACCATCAAAGTAGCGGACGAGATCGCCCGCTCGAGCAGAAGCCGCTTCGCCGCTTTGTTAAATGCGTGACACATGCCGAAATCGTCGGCGTTTATGAGCAATAACCGCTCATTCTCGCCATAACCCATTTTCACCTGCTGTTTCGTCATACCGTATCGGTCTCCTTTCAAGAGAAACTTGCGCTTGGCGAACAAGCCGCCATGATGACACCGTTTACATGAAAGATGTTCTTTATTTATTTATACGGGGTGCAGCGGCGCTTCTATGCCTGTACGTTCTGTTGCTGCGGTTGTCCGCGTTATAGTAAGCATATGCCGATTTGGCGGCGGCGTCAATCCGCAAACAAAACCGCCGAATCAAGATTCGGCGGCTTGCCTTGGATCTATTTCACATGCAGCATTTGATCGAACTTCTCTTCCTTTAACAAATTCCCGACGTAGAAGGATCCGAACTCGCCAAAACGCGCGCTTACTTCGTCGAACCGCATTTCATAGACGAGTTTCTTGAATTGAAGGGCGTCGTCGGAGAACAGCGTCACGCCCCATTCCCAATCGTCGAGACCGACCGATCCGGTAATGATCTGCTTCACTTTCCCGGCGTAGGAGCGGCCGATCAATCCGTGGCTGCGCATCATTTCGCGGCGCTCGTCCATCGACAGCATGTACCAGTTGTCGGACAGATCGCGTTTTTTGTTCATCGGATAGAAGCAAATATGTTTGCTCTTCGGCAAAATCGGCTTCAGACGTTTGACGACCTCCGGATTTTCCATCGGATCGGAACCGGGCTTGGCCATATAATTGCTTAATTCGACGACGCTGACGTAAGAATAGACGGGGATCGTGTATTGCGCGAACGAAGTTTTGTTGAACTCGTTCTCGAGCTCGTTCAATTCTTCCAACGTTTCCCGCAAATGCATAAAGACGAAATCGGCCTTTTGCCCCACAATCGAATAGATGGCGGTGCTGCCGCGGTTATCCGCTTCGACGCCCGCCCAGTCCCGCATGAACGCTTTCAGCTCCGCAAGCGCCTGGCGCCGCTCCTCCGCACTGCTTTTTTTCCAGGCATGCCAATCGACCGCGCGAAAATCGTGCAACGCATACCAGCCTTCCAAAGTTAGCAACGCTTCGCTCATTCCATTCACTCCTCCATATGCTTGTTTGCATTTGTCTATGAACGATTTCATTATAGACGCTGCCTTCATTGTAGCCAATTCGCGAAACAAGGGCAAATATGGCAGAAGTGTGACGAAAAGTCACGGAATGTTCGTTGCTTCGCCAATTTTTTTTTAGTACACTACATCTTAGGAAATCATTGTATATGCATGATATGGTCTGACAGCAGAAGGAGAGTGTCGTCAAAATGGGTTTTATTCCCGTATTCGTCTTGTTTGTACTATTTTTCGTCATGATGTTCGGTATCGGTTTCATTTTAAATATGTTGATGAAAACGACTTGGTTCCCGTCTTATTTGTTTGTTATCGTCATTTTGCCGATCGTGTTTTTCTCGTTTTGGAAAGAAGGCTCGCTGCTTGACAATTTAGCCGCCTATTCCGTCGTCGACTATTTGACGGCCGTTGGCGGACTTGTGGGCGCTTGGGCCAGCGGCGCCGCCATTCGCAAGCTGCGCCGAGCCGGATTCAAAATGTTCTGACAGCAGCAAATAAGAATGTTATCTTCGCGACAAACAAGAAGGGAGAATTCAGATGAACAAAAAACTGGTTATCGCTTTATTCGCCGCAATATCCATGTTCTCGGCCGCGCCCGCATCGTATGCGGTGGAAATGCATGACGCCTCCGCGCATGCGGCGATGCTGCCGCTTCGTCAAGCTGCCGAATCGATCGGGGCCAAGGTGAAGTGGGACAATCAGCAGAAGCGGGTTACCGTTGAGTACGACAGGCATCAATGGGCCGTTCGTCCGGGCGAAGCGCAGTCGGAAATCGACGGGGATCCGTTCGAATTGAGCGCTGCCGCAAGCTACGACGATAAGGCGGTGCTGCTCGTTCCGGTCGACGATTTCAATAGAGCGCTCGACGTGAAGATCGATTGGAGCGCCAAGGGCGAACCGATCATCCGCCCGACGGATGTGAAGACGAAAGCGAGCCGTTTCGTGAAATTGCTTGAATCGGGGCAAACGGCGCAAGCGCGCAGCATGATGAGCGACGATCTGAAAAAAGCGCTGCCGGAAAGCATGCTGAAAGCGACGTGGCAGCAGCTTGGAGCGATGTTCGGCACATTGACCGCGCTGAAGGAACGCTCGGAGGAAATCACGGCCGTTCACCAGAACGTACGGCTGTTGTACCAGAACGGCCAAGGCATGCATGTTAGCCTGGAACTGCGGTTCGACGCGGACAACAAGCTGAACGATATGTATATCCCGTATTCCATGGCGGCAGATACATATAAATCGCCATCGTATTACAATCCGGCCAAATTTACGGAGCAGGAAGTCGTTGTCGGCACAGGCAAATTGGCGTTGCCGGGAACGCTGACGATCCCGGTCGGCGAGGGGCCGTTCCCGGCCGTCGTGCTCGTGCAAGGATCGGGGCCTAATGACCGGGACGAATCGATGGGCGGCAGCAAAATGTTCCGCGACTTGGCGGGCGGCTTGGCGAATCACGGAATCGCCGTGCTGCGTTACGAGAAACGCACGCGCGAGCATCCGTTCAAATCGCAGCATCCGAAATTTTCGGTGCGGGACGAAACGATCGACGATGCAATTGCGGCGATTCAAGTGTTGAAAACGAAAAAGCAAATCGATCCGAAGCGGCTTTTTGTGTTGGGACATAGCCAAGGCGGCATGCTGGTGCCGAGAATGATCGAGCAGGACCAAGACAAGGCCATTGCGGGCGCGATGATTATGGCCGGCCCGGCCGGTTCGATCGAAGATGTGATGGCGGTGCAATTTAAAGGCATGGTCGACCGGGCGAAACAAGCCGGGGCGCCCCAAGAGACGATTGCTCAACTGGAAGCGCAAGCGAAGCAATGGGACGGAGTGCTGGCGCTATTGAATAATCCGGCTTATTCCGCGGCAAATCTTCCACCGTCGTTCCCGATGCCGAACGCATACTGGTGGTTCGATTTCCGCAATTACAAAGGCGGCGAAATCGCCAAATCTCAAAGCGTACCGTTATTCATCGCCCAAGGCGACAATGACGTGCAGGTCGACAAAACCCACTTGGACGGCTGGAAATCGGCTCTGGCGGAACGAAAGAACGTGACGTATAAGCTTTATCAGAAATTGAACCATTTCTTCACGCCGTACGACAAACCGTCGACCGGCGAAGAATATGGCATTCCCGCCAATGTGCCCGAGACAGTCATCGAGGACTTGGCGAAATGGGTGAAAGAAACAAAATAGGGCAACAATGAAAAGACCACAAATTTCTTCATATAAATAGGGGGTCAACAGAGATGGCTCGTTTAGAAAATAAAGTAGCGATCGTAACAGGCGCAGGCAGCGGGATGGGAAGAGAAGAAGCGCTGCTGTTCGCGAGGGAAGGTGCCAAAGTCGTAGCCACCGACATCCGGGAGGAGACTGTTCGCGAAGTTGTCGCCCTCATTCAAGAAAACGGCGGCGAAGCGGCCGGCTTCTCCCATAACGTCGCTTCGGAAGATCAATGGGCTCAGATTGTGAAAGAGACGATCGCAAAATACGGCAAGGTGGATATTCTCGTTAACAACGCCGGCGTTTCCGGCGATGCGACGCGGATGCATGAAATTACGCTGGAAACGTGGAATAAAATTATGGACATCAATTTGACGGGCACGTTCCTCGGCATGAAATACGTCATTCCTCACATGCTGGCAAATAAGGGCGGGTCCATCGTGAACATTTCTTCGATCGCCGGTTTGACGGGCGGCAGCGGAGCGGGACCCTATACGGCATCCAAAGGAGCGGTGCGTCTGTTAACTAAAGCGGCGGCGGTCGACTATGCGAAAGACAACATTCGCGTCAATTCGGTTCATCCGGGATATATCGAAACGCCAATGACGACCGGATTGTTCGCGGATGAGCGGATGATGCAATGGTTCCTGTCCCAAACACCGTTGCCGCGTCTCGGCAAAGCGATCGATGTGGCGGAAGGCGTGCTGTTCCTGGCATCCGACGCCTCCTCGTTCATCACAGGCATTGAACTGCCGGTCGATGGCGGTTATTCGGCACAATAATAGGCTTCATGAACGAAATCCCGTTCTTCGCATAGGAGAACGGGATTTCGCCGTTTGGCCGCCATGGTCTAAAGCTGTTCCTGACAGGACTATCGCTTCAAAGGAACTTTGATCGCTTTCTTGTATAAGGGGTATAGCCATTTGACGCCGCTCGGCGTCAGCGTATCGGCCAGCAGATGGGACAAATAGCCGGCTGCCGCAACGGTTGCGATCCCTTCGATTTGCAAGTCGCGCTCCATGCCTGATCCGATCGCCGTCCATAGGATAACAGCCCATACGGTATGGGTCATGCCTCTATGCTTCAGCCATGGCGCGCAAGCGATAAACAAGCCTAAACCGATCAGCCAGCTTGCAGAGGCGATCCATCCCGCCGCTATCAATCCGGCGCCGATCAGGCTGATCAGCGCATTGCGAATGACGCCGGCTTTCGCGACGCAGCCGAGCAGGAACAGGACGACCGTGACGGTTGCGAATGCCCTGTCTATCGATTGATGTACGAAATACATATAAATGACGCCCGCGAAAGAGAGGACGCCGGACCAAAGGATAAGTTCATGAAGCATCTTCGATAATTTGCCGAGCTTGCTGCTAAGCATGCTCGGTCCGTCCAGATCCGCGCTCAAAGCCGAGAAGGCCGCGATCGATATGTACAAGACGGCATGATTGAAGCTGAACGGGTAGTAGGCGGCGGCCGCCAAGCCGATGGTTGCGCCGATTGCGAGATGTGTTGTTCCTTTCATGCTTCCTCCTATGACTGATGATGTCGGTAGATCGCGAACACATGACAAACATATGTTTGCTTATCCATTATACACGCCAGCTCTTGTCCATACAACCTTGGATAAAAATGAAAAAACTATTGACTATTAAATTTATATCCGATAGGATTACTAGTAATTATATTTTTGTGTTACAAGTGATGACTGAAGGGGCGTATAGTGGATGCACAAATGGAAACAGAACAAATGGATCATCTTGGTGCTGGCGGTTATGTTGATCGCTACAGCATGCTCGAACGGCGGAGGCGGGGAAGCTGCGCCGACTGCTTCCGAAGGAGAAACTCCGGCGGTTAATGAAAAGGTAGAGAACTTGCCGGACAAAATAGCGCAAAAAGATAAGGTGAAAATTATGGTGGTCCGCAAAATCGGCGGGGACGACCATACGGCGCAATTTTTGGCCGGGGCAAAGCAAGAGGGCGAATCGCTCGGCTTCACCGTAGATTCGTTCTCGGCTAACGGCGACACGGCCAAATTCCATGACGCCATCGCGCAAGCGCTGGAGAAAGACTATGACGGCTTCATCATTTCGCATGGCGACGATGCGGCTACGGTGGAAGATGTCAAGAAAATAACCGGAAAAGGCATTCCGGTCGTTACATTCGACTCGACGCCGGATTTGGAGCAGATCGAAGGCGTGACTCTCACGTCCCAGGACGACGAGGCTCTGGCGAAATTCGCTTTGGATCAATTGATTCAAGAACAAGGAAATGATGCGAAGATCGTCTATTTATGGGTCGACGGCTTCCCGCCGATGGTCAGACGCAATCACGTCTATCAAGAGACGCTGCAGCAAAACCCCGGCATCAAGGAAGTTGAAAGATTCGGCATCGCCTCGGCCGACACTTCGGTGCAAACGCAAAATGCGGTAGCGGCCATGCTGACCAAGCATCCGAAAGGCGAGATCGACGCGATCTTCGCGGCTTGGGACGCATTTGCGATCGGCGCTACCCGCGCGATCAAGGAAGCGGGCCGAGATGAAATCAAAATTTACGGCATCGACGTGTCCAATGCGGATCTGCAAGCGATGCAGGAAGAAGGCAGCCCGTGGGCGGCGACAGCCGCGGTCGATCCGAAAATGATCGGAGCGGTGAATGTAAGAATTCTCGCCGGCAAAATTGCCGGCGAAGAAACGCCGCAAAAATATGACCTGGAAGCCGCTCTTATTACACAGGATAAATTGAAACAGGCAAGCGAAGCTGTAAACATGGTTAACTTGGCCGACATTATCCCGGGTTGGGGCACTACGGACGCTTTCGAGACGGATTGGATGAAAGCTTTGAAGGAAGCGAACAAAAAGTAACAGAAAATATGTTATCGCCAAGCGCTCTTATGCATGTAAGAGCGCTTGCTAATGGTTATTTCCCGTTGGAGGTGAGAAGTGGATGAAACAATCGGAGCAAATCGAACTGGAGATGAATCATATATCCATTGCTTTTCCCGGCGTTCAGGCGCTGGCTGGCGTCGACTTCCGGACGGCGACCGGAAGTTCCCATGCGCTGATCGGCGCGAACGGCGCGGGCAAATCGACGTTGATGAAAGTGCTCTCCGGCGCGTACGGCCATTATACGGGCGAAATACGAATCGGCGGACGGGAAGTGAATATCCGCTCGCCTAAAGATGCGAAAGATTTGGGTATTCAAATCGTCTATCAGGAAGTCGATACGGCGTTGATCCCGTACTTGACGGTCGGCGAGAACATTATGCTGGACGACATGGTTGCGGGCATGGGGAAGAAGCAGTTGATCCGTTGGCGCGGGCTGCATCGCAGCGCGCAGGATATATTGAACAAAATTAATGTGCGGGTTTCTTCGAAAACAACGGTTAGCGAGCTGTCGTTGGCCGAAAAGCAAATGGTGCTAATCGCCCGGGCGATCTCCAAATCTTGCAGGTTTCTTATTTTGGACGAGCCAACGGCGCCGCTCAGCCGTTCGGAAACCGATCAATTGTTCCGCATCGTCCGCGAACTGAAGCGGGACAATGTCGGCGTTATTTTCATCTCCCACCGGCTTCCGGAATTATACGAAATATGCGACGAAATTACCGTCATGCGCGACGGGAAATTCGTCGCCAAAGCGAATATGGCCGATATCGCGCAGCATGAGGTCGTCGAGCATATGCTCGGACGCAAGCTGGAACAGCAGTTTCCGAGGGAAGAGCGCGTCATCGGGGAGATCGGTTTTGAAGCGCGCCGATTTACCGTTCCCGGCAAAATCGATCATATCGATTTGTATGTTCGCAAAGGGGAAATCGTCGGCTTGGCCGGGCTCGTCGGAGCCGGCAAGACGGAGCTATGCAAAGCGTTGTTCGGAGCGTCCGAATCCGCTTCCGGGGAGCGCCTTCTGCACGGCGCCGACATTCGCGTGAGAACGCCGTACGATGCGGTGAGGCAAGGGATCGCCCTCGTTCCGGAGGAGCGGAGAAAAGAAGGGGTTCTCGTCGGCGAATCGGTCGTTGCGAACTTGACGGCGGCGAGCCTTGCGCAGTTTTGCACATGGGGACAGATCGTCAGCGGCAAGCGGGAAAGGACGGCGGCGGCCCAAATGATCGGCGACTTGGGAATTAAAACGCCGCATGGGCAGACCGTCGTGCGCAACTTGTCGGGCGGCAATCAGCAAAAAGTGGCTATCGGCAAATGGTTGATTGCGGATGCCGAAGTCTACATTTTTGACGAACCGACGAAAGGCGTCGACGTGGGGGCGAAAAAAGATATATTTACGCTTATCGCCGAGCTCGCCAAACGCGGGAAGTGCGTTATTTATGCGACATGCGAGCTGTCCGAGCTGATGGGCATCACCGATCGAACCTATGTGCTGTACGACGGCAAAATTGTAAAAGAGCTGGAAACGAAAAATACGAACGAAGAAGAATTGCTGTTCTATTCGACAGGAGGCATGCCGGCATGAATTCGCCAAAGCCCGTCCGAACGAAATCCGGATCGATGAACGCTTCATTTCATCTTATCGGGTTTCTATACAAATACGGAACGATCCTCACTATCTTGCTGCTCATTGCCGTGTTCGGCGCAATGTCCAGCAGCTTTTTGCAACCGACCAACATTATTAACATATTGCGCTCTATTTCGATCGTAACGATTATTGCAACCGGAATTACGATATCGTTAACCGTCGGCGGATTCGATCTTTCCGTCGGATCGACGGCCTCGATCGCCAACGCGTTCGTCATCTCGATGTTCGTGTGGCATGGGCTGAACGTCCCGGCCGGCATCGTCTTGACGCTGCTCGTCTGCCTTGCCGTGGGCGTTGTTAACTCCTTTTTCATCGTCAAATTCAAAATTCAAGATATGCTGATTACGCTCGCCATGATGTTCGTCTTTCAAGGGATCGCTTTGACGTATACCCGCGGGGCGACGATATCGCAAAATATGATTATGCCTGACGGCAATTTCGCAACAGGGCAAATTCCGGCTTTATTCGGCAAAATCGGCCAGGTGCCGTGGATTATTGTCATTATGCTGACAATCGTCGTTCTCGTGCATCTGTTCCTGACCTATACGAAACACGGACGCTTCATGTATGTTATCGGCGGCAATATGGAGGCGGCGAAGCTGTCGGGAATTCCCGTCAATCGCTACCGCGTGCTCGCTTATTTGCTGTCGGCTCTATTCGCCGCGATCGGCGGCATTATACTCGGCGCGCGCGTCATGACCGCGGAAGTGAATGCCGGAGCGCCTTACTTGATGGACGCCGTGGCGGCCGCATTTATCGGATTTTCCGTTCTCGGGGCGGGGAAGCCGAATGCGATCGGAACGTTCGTCGGCGCCGTGTTGATCGGTATTCTGCAGAATGGGCTCGTCATGTTGTCCGTCCCTTACTATGCGATGGATATTGTGAAGGGCGCCGTTCTTGCTTTTGCTTTGGCGATCACCTATTATAGGAGAAATTAGTGGAAACGAGAGGGGAAAAATGGGGCATGAGCGACTTTCAAGCTTACTTTACGATGAAAGAACCGGATGCGATCGAGTATGCGCGGACAAAATTGGATTTTTTCGCGGAAGGCGCCAAGCTGACATGCGAGGAAATCGGCGACGGCAATTTGAACTATGTGTTCCGAATTGTCGACGAAAACACGGGGAAATCCGTTATTATTAAACAGGCCGGACCTGTCGCGAGAATTTCCGACGAATTCAAAGTATCGACGGATCGCAACCGGATCGAGAGCGAAATTTTGCAAATGCAATATAAACTGGCTCCCGGCTTGGTGCCGCAAGTGTATAAGTACGATGTCGTAATGAACTGCTGCGCGATGGAGGATTTGTCCGATCACGAAATTATGCGAAAAGCGCTGATGGAATATAAGCAATTTCCGCTGTTTGCCGACCATATTACGACATTTCTGGTCAATACGCTGCTTTTGACCAGCGATGTCGTGCTGCATCATAAAGAAAAGAAAGAACTCGTTAAACGTTTCGTCAATCCGGATTTATGCGAAATCACCGAAGATCTGGTATATACCGAGCCGTTCTACGATTGTCCGCGCAACGATATTTTCCCGGCTACGCGCGCGTTCGCGAAGCGGCATTTATGGGAGGACGAGGCGCTGCAATTGGAAACGGCGAAGCTGAAATTCGAATTTATGAGCAATGCCCAATCGCTGCTGCACGGCGATCTTCATACAGGCTCGATCTTCATTAAGCCCGACTCGACGAAAATGATCGATCCCGAGTTTGCTTTCTACGGTCCGGCCGGCTACGATGTCGGCAATGTAATTGCCAATCTCGTCTTCGCCTATCTGTACGCGGATGCGACGTTGGAAGAAGGCGAGCGGCGCGACGTTCATATGGAATGGCTGCTTGCGACGATTGAAGACATCGTGGATACGTTCCAGGAGAAATTCGCGCAAGCCTGGCAAGAGCATGCAACCGAACGGACAGCGGGCTACAAAGGCTTCCGGGAATATTATTTGGGTGCGATTTTGCGTGACACGGCAGCCGCCGCCGGTTTGGAGCTATGCCGCAGAACGCTCGGCATCGCGCATGTCAAGGATATCGTCTCTATCGCCGATTCGACAGCCAGAGAAAAGGCGGAGAGAGCTTGTCTCATTCTCGGCAAGAAATTTATTATGGAGCGCGGGCATTATACAACCGGCGCCGATTATGTGAGAGCAATACGGAACGAAATCCGATATTGAATCCCATAGATCCATTGGGTACAATAGTTTTATCTCGTATCATCGTAGGCTTCCATACCGGCTTTATATCGTGGTCATCGCAATAGTCGGACAAGGCGTTTTCCTGCATCTATCGTCTCACGAAACGAAGTGTATGTTTCCGAAGCGGGATATCGACGAGATTCGATTTCGATTACATGTTAAGGAGGATGAGCGTAAATGTCAGAAGAACGTTTTAATCGTCTGGAAGGGATGATGACGCAACTGATCGGTATGGTAGGCAATGTATTAAATGAACAGCAATCGATGAAGAGCGATATCGCAACGTTGAAGAGCGATGTTGGAACGCTAAAAGGCGATGTTGCCACGTTGAAGAGCGACGTTGGAACGCTAAAGAGCGATGTTGCCACGTTGAAGAGCGACGTGAGCGCGTTAAAAGAGGAGATGAGCGTCGTGAATCAGCGGCTGGATCGCATAGAGAAGCAAAACGCCTCTTTTCACGATACGATCACTTATCTAATGGATAAATCGAATAAACACGACCATGATATTCATGTTTTGCAACAAAGGCTGATTAGACAAGTGTGACCCTGTAGATGGACCGGGAAGCGGATTCGTAATATCCGCAACTCCCGGTCCGTTTTTATTCGGTCGCGCATAAAGCCGCATCATCGATAGCAATCCAATCATCGGTAAGATTCGCGATTGACGAATACGGCATCGTATGATGTAATAGACTGTAACTGGTAATGACGACCTGATGAGTTGAGAAGGATCGATCGATGAAAATATGCGAAACGAGGTGGCAAACAGCGTTGAACTCAATCGGCAAGAACGGCAACGAAATATCGAAGCAAGCCCCGGTTCCTTTGTACTATCAATTAAAGGAGATTTTGAAACGGGCGATCGAACGGCAGGAATGGCGGCCAGGCGATCTGATTCCGTCGGAGCGGGAACTGATGGAACGCTACGATATTAGCCGTCCGACCGTAAGACAGGCGGTCGCGGAGCTTGTAAACGAAGGGCTGCTGCGCAAAGAGCACGGCAGAGGGACGTTCGTGGCCAGTCCGAAAATTACGGGACGGTTTCTAGAAACGTTGGGGAGCTTTCAACATGAAATGGAACTGCAAGGGCTGCCGTTCGCAACCGTCGTCGTACAACAGAAGATCGTGCCTGCCGATCAAGCGCCGCAAGAAATTTTCGCGAATCGATACGAATCGTACCTATTGCTGGAGCGGCTGCGCGTTGTGAAGAACGAGCCGTACGTTGTCGCAACGACTTACGTTCCGCTGGCGCTCGCGCCGGGCATTGAGGGCGAAGATTTCGAGCAAGTATCGTTATATCGGCTTATGGAGGACAGATATCATTACCGAATCGGTTATGCTCGCCGAACGATCGAATCCGAGCATGCAACCCCGGAACTGGCTGCGATGCTTCGGATCAAACACCGGGACGCGATTCAGAAAATCAGCACCGTCGGCTATTTGGATTCGGATATGCCGTTCGAATATACGATCGGACGATATCGGGGAGATGTCAGCAATTTCACGGTTACCGTTCCTTACCGGCGGCCTTAACAATGAAATCGGAGGAGGATGGATGCGGGATGTCGACCAAATATATATTGGCTCATGACATCGGCACGACAGGCAACAAAGCGACATTGTACACAAGCGGCGGGGAAAAGATCGGGAGCGCCTTCTACGGATATGAAACGCATTATCCGCAAGTCGGCTGGGCCGAGCAAAATCCCGACGATTGGTGGGAGGCGGTATGCGTCTCCACCCGCAAGCTGCTGCAAACGACGCAAACGGGACAAGACCATATCGGCTGCGTCTCGTTCAGCGGGCAAATGATGGGCTGTTTGTTGGTGGATAAGCGGGGCGTGCCGCTTGAACGCTCGATCATTTGGGCGGATATGCGGGCCGAGGCGGAAGCGGACTGGATGCTGAACCGGCTTGGGATGGAATATGCGTATCGGATGACAGGGCATCGCATCAGTTCTTCCTACCCCGGGCCGAAACTGCTATGGATCAAGCGGCGTCGTCCGGACATTTACGGGCAAGCGGCGAAAATGCTTCAAGCGAAAGATTATTTGGCATACAAAATGACGGGGGCATTCGCGACCGATTATTCCGACGCTTCCGCGACCAATCTATTCGATTTGTCCGCGAAGCGCTGGTCGGAGCGCATCATCGAAGCATGCGGTTTCGATATGAATCTATTGCCCGCCCCTTATCCGTCAGCGACCGTCATTGGCGAAGTGACGGCGGAAGCCGCCGCCGCAACCGGCTTGAAACAAGGAACGAGCGTCGTCATCGGGGGCGGAGACGGATGCTGCGCCGCCGCCGGCGCGGGTGTCATGAACGAAGGAGAGTCTTTCAATTGCATCGGCACGTCTTCGTGGATTTCGATTGCGACGAACGAACCTCTTTTCGATCCTGCCATGAGAACCTTTACGTTCGTTCATTTGGACCCGGCCCAATATGTGCCTACCGGAACGATGCAATGCGGAGGCGCTTCGCTGCAATGGCTGAAAAACCGCTTTTACGCGGCGGAGTCTGCAAGCGCTTCAAACGTTTATGACCTGTTGAATGCGGAAGCGGCCGCTTCTCCCGCCGGCGCGAATCGGCTGCTGTATCTCCCCTATTTGCTGGGGGAGAGGGCTCCGCGCTGGAATCCCGATGCGCGGGGAGCCTTTATCGGCCTGCATATGAAGCATGACCGGGGCGATTTGGCGAGGGCGGTGATGGAAGGAGTAGGCTATAACCTGAAAATCGTGCTCGATACGTTCCGCGGACAAGGCGTATCGATCGATCGGATGCGGGTATTGGGTGGCGGTGCGAAAAGCCCGTTATGGCGCCAAATTCTCGCAGACATTTACGATACGGAAATATCGGTTCCCGCCGATCTGGAAGAAGCTACTTCGATGGGAGCGGCGATGGCCGGCGCGGTCGGAGCCGGCTTGATTCCGTCCTTCTCCGCGGCGAAACGATGGATCAAGGAAGTATCGACGCATCAACCGGCGCGGGAATATCGGCAAATCTATGACGAGATGTTCGACATATTCGAACAAAGTTATCGCCAATTGCTGCCTATCTATCAATCTTTGAAACAAGTAAACGGAAAAACGGAGGGGTAATATGGAACTTTATCTCGATACGGGAAATTTGGAGCATATACGATCGGGCATGGAGTTGGGCTTTTTGGATGGAATTACGACGAATCCGAGCATTTTGGCGAAAGAAAAAAAGGCGCCGATGGAATTGCTGAAGGAAATCGACCGAATCGTTCCCGGGAAAGTATGGTACCAGGTGACGGGACGGACGGCGGCGGATATGATTCGGGAGGCGCGGGAAGCGGCGAGCCTATGCAAACGTCCGGTCATCAAATTTCCGATGAGCATGGACAGCTTGCAGGCGCTGCATGCCATTTCCAAGGACGGAATCGAAACGAATATGACGCTTGTCTACACACCGGGGCAGGCCGTTCTGGCGGCGAAGGCGGGGGCGGTTTATATCAGTCCGTATCTGGGCCGGATCGACGATGTCGGCGCATCGGGCCTCGCCTTTGTTCGAGAAGTTCGGGAAATGTACCGGACGCTCGGATTTGAGACGAAAATTATCGCCGCCAGCATTCGCGGCACGCAGCATGTCGTCGACGCCGCCAAGCTCGGGGTGGACGCGATGACGATGTCGTACGAGGTGTTCCGGGATTTGGCGGTACATCCGTTAACGGAAAAAGGAAGCAGGCAATTCGCGGACGATTGGGAAGCCTTGCTTGGCGAATCCGGCACTATTTGAATTTCCAAAATTAAGCTATAATAAAATGGTTCTATTCTATCATTCTAGTATTTGACGGAAAGGAAGTTATCAATCGTGCCAAGATTTGCATCTATCGTTAGATTCCATCCGCGCGCCTATTGGATCGTTGCTGCCTCGATGCTGGCTTTGCTCGCGGGTTATGCCATGCATCCCGCCGGTGTCCATGCCTCGTCCGAAGAGAGCCGGACAGGCCATTCCATTGAACAAGTCGTCGAGAAATGGTGGCAATACCGCCCTGCCTACGCCGGCAATCCTTATGCGGAACAGCCCGGCTTGTATCCCCCGTATCGAACGGGCAAGCTGGACTCTGATTATTTGCAGGACGGGATTCATACCATCAACTTTATGCGTTTCTTGGCGGGGATGCCGGAAAACGCGATGTTGGACGAAGCGCTGAACGATCAAGCCATGCAATCCGTCATTCGAAACGCCGTCGCCGATCTGAAATCCGCCGGGCAATCGATGCCCGATTTGCCCGCAGCGCTCGGTCAACAAGCCGGATCGGGCAATATCGGATATTTGACATTTAATGTCACCAATCCGATGTTGGGATTGCCGTCTTTGCAAGAAGCGGTGAGCGGAACGATAAGAGATACCTCTTCCCTTGAGCGGCTCTCCGGCAAACGGAATACGTTTCTGGCGCCTGAGAGAACGCGGTTCGGCTTTGGCTTTGCATTTACGCCTTCGCTTCACTACCGGAGCATCGCGTTCAACACCCCTGCCGATTCGGGCGCGGCCGATTACGATTATATCGCCTGGCCGGGAGCCGGAGCGTTTCCGCTGAGCGAAATGTCGGAATACGACGGTTGGACCGTGCGCCTGAATCCGAATAAGTATGGGAATTTATCCGCAAGCCAAGTGAAAGTAACGTTGCAGCGGATCAACGACAACAAGACATGGTCCTTCAGCGCCGCGGATCAAGGAAAGCAGGGGGACCGGGCTTCCAAATTTTTTGCCGTCGATTCCGCCTCCGGCAGCATCACATTTCGTCCGGACCAGTTGATGTTTCTTAACGATTACGATGTGTACAAGGTACATATTTCCGGCATTCGGGACAATGGAGGAAGCGAGAAGACGATTTCCTACGAAGTCCGTTTCTTCGATCTTCCGCCGGACGGAATGACCAAAGAGTATATCGCGGATTGGAAGTCTCGCTCCGGAAAGCCTGCCGGATCCGACCGCAAAGTGCGTTTCGCGAACAAAGAGTTTGAAGCCGCAATAAGGCTCATGCTGAATAAGCCGGAAGACGACGTAACGGAAGCCGAAATGGCCAGAATCCGCTTCCTGGAGCTGATGGACGATCCGGGGAAAGATGCCGCTCTGCTGGCGAAACTGACCCATTTGCGAACGTTGTTCCTGTTCGATGATTTGTCGGACTACAGCTTTCTAAAACAAACGAAATATTTGCAAAGGGTGGAGTATCAATCGTGGACGAGCGAAAAATCCGGATTGATAGACGCCGTCGAAACGACGCCGTTACCCTACATGGACAATTTCCAAATCTACACTCCGGTTCGAATCGGCTCGATCGACAAGCTTATCTCCCATATTCCCAATGTCCGCACGCTTACATTGGAGAGCGGAGATATCGACAGCTTGCAGCCGCTCCTTCCGCTGCATCGGCAGTTGAAACGGCTTACGGTCAACGGCGAGAATTTAACCGATATCTCGGCGCTCGACCGCTTTCAATTGCAGGAATTGCGTCTGGAGTCGGCCAAAATGAAAGACGTTTCCGCTCATATCGCCAAGCAGAAACGTTTGAACGTTCTGCGCGTCAGTTACTCGGGAATCAATGATCTGTCGTTTGCGTCCTCCTTGCCGGGATTAATGTCGCTGGACATTTCGGGCAACCGGATAAGCGATTTGTCGCCATTGGCCGCTCTGCCGAATTTAGCCGAATTGTATGCGGTCCAAAACCGGATTAAAGACATATCCGTATTAAAGCAATTGAAACATTTAAACACGGTTAACGTTTCTTACAACGGGATGGACGCCGGAGCAAGCAAAGCCGCAGCGGATATTGCTGTGGAATTGAGAGAACGGGGCGTTTACTTCGAAGACCAGCCGCAATCTTGACGGCTGGCCCCAATAAGAGAAAACACGCAAGACGGTGTTCCGTTGCCGCTCTGCGTGTTTTCTCTTATCTATGCGCTTGTTTACACCAGTTCGGCCGCGCGCGCGTTGCTCTCGACCTGTTCTACATTTTTGCAGCCCGGTATGACGCAAGTGACGGCATCGTTGCGCAGACACCATGCAAGCGCCCACTCCGCCATCGGGACGCCCGGCGGAACCTCGTTCCGCCGGATTTCCTCCGCTTGCTCGAGCTTCCGCTTCACTTCCGCGGGATCGTGATTTTGCCGCACGTCGTTGGCGGCGAATGTCGCCCCCGGCTTGTACTTGCCGCTCAAATATCCGCTGGCCAGCGGCACCCGGGCCAACACGCCGAGATTTTGCTCCCGGCACGAGGGGAATACCCGCTCTTCCGGTTCCCGTTCCAGCCGGTTGTACACCAACTGTATGGCGCCGGCGCCAACGCGGGCCGCCGATTCGGTCTGATGCATGCTGTTGCTCTTATTCAGCGACAGTCCTAGATGGCGCACTTTCCCCGCTTGCACCTGCTTGTCCAAGGCCGTCCATAGATCGTCGTTATCAAACGCTTTGTCGTCGCCGGAGTGGAATTGGTACAAGTCGATAT
Source organism: Paenibacillus sp. CECT 9249 (assembly GCF_918697855.1). Taxonomy (NCBI): domain Bacteria; kingdom Bacillati; phylum Bacillota; class Bacilli; order Caryophanales; family Paenibacillaceae; genus Paenibacillus; species Paenibacillus sp. CECT 9249. Next base: position 146,742 of record NZ_CAKKLI010000003.1, read on the forward strand.
AATCCGTCTGCAGCGCCCGCAGCGAATCGTCCAATTGGCGAAGCACTTCCTGCGCCCCGTATTGCGGGGTACGGTTCAGGTGGGAATGGAACTTGTGCCCGAATTTGGTGGCGATAATCCAATCTTCGCGCCGGTCTTTGCGCACGAATTCGCCGATTAACGATTCCGACAAATGATCGCCGTAGCATTCCGCAGTGTCGATCAAGTTGATGCCCAATTCCTTCGCTCTGCCCAATATTTCGTCCGCTTCCCGCTGCGTATAGTCGCGGCCCCATTCTCCGCCGAACTGCCACGTTCCGATGCCGATTACGGATACGTTCAGATCCGTCTTGCCGAGTTTGCGGTATTTCATATGCGATGCACACCTTTCCTCGTTTTTACGTCTATGTTTTGGATACTTCTATCATATATAAAAAACGGCGCTGGCGCCAATAACGAATCCCCGGGGCGATACGGATGTATAAGCTCCGGGGATTATGTTATTCCTCGACCCGAACGTATTCGCGCTCGCCGGTCTTTGGATGGTAGTATACTTGATATTTTTGTCCGTCTTTCGGATCGAAAAATATTTCCTTGGTTTTGACGAAATCGCCGCCGTACAACGATTGCTTCGGATCGCGGCCATTGCTCCGGTACCTTTTATCGAAATAGCGCCAACTGATCCATAGGATAAGCAGGAAGCCCGCGACTTGCAGAACGATCCACGCGATTCCCCAAATCACGTCAGCGGCCTCGCTTGCACAGCCGTTCCGTAGGCGACGATCTCGCTCATGTTGCTGCCGATATCGCCGCTGTCGAAGCGCATCATAACAACTGCGTTGGCTCCCATCGCATGCGCGTTTTGAATCATCCGGTCGATCGCTTGCCGGCGGGCGTCTTCGATCATTTGCGTATATTGCGTCACTTCGCCGCCAACGAGCCCTTTCAGCGACGCCATAATATCTCCGCCGAGCCCCCGCGCCCGCACAACGACGCCGAACGCCGTTCCGTACACTTCCGTGATTTCGTAATTTTTAATGTTTTCCGTTGTCGTAATTAGCATGATCCTGTTCGCTCCTTTTTACATGAAATGATCGCTTGCCTTATATTACGGTTTCAAGTGACTTTCATCATTATTCATTTACGATCGGACGTATCCGGCTGCGGCGGCGCATTATCCCGCTTGCCTGCGCTTCCGCCGATTCTTCCCGCCCGCGAAGCGGCCTCGCGCAGCAGAAATTCGATATGGCCGTTTACGCTGCGGAATTCGTCCGCGGCCCAGCGCTCCAGCGCCTCGTACAGTTTCGGATCGATTCGCAGCGGGAAATTTTTTTTGGCTGGCATTGCGGTTACCCTTGGCCTTTGTTAGTAAAGGCTGCCCGTATTGATTACAGGCGAAGCGCCGCGATCCGACACAATGGCCACCATCAAATTGTTAATCATTGCCGCTTTGCGTTCCTCGTCCAGTTCAACCCCGCCTTCGGCCTGCAGTTGGGCGATCGCGAGCGCAACCATGCTGACGGCGCCTTCGACGATTTTTTGCCGGGCGGACACGATGGCCATCGCCTGTTGGCGCTGCAGCATCGCGCCGGCGATTTCCGTCGAATAGGCCAGATGCGTCAACCGCGCCTCGATCACTTCCACGCCGGCGACGGCAAGCCGCGCTTGCAGTTCCTGGCTTAATTCAAGCGCTACTTCCTCGGCGTTGCCGCGCAAGGAGTAACCGCCGTCTTCGAATGTATCGTACGGGTATTTGCTGGCTACATGGCGCAAGCCCGTCTCGCTTTGGATTTCGACGAATTGTTCGTAATTGTCGACATCGAAGGTGGCTTTGGCCGTATCGACGACCTTGAATACGATCACCGCGGCGATTTCGATCGGATTGCCTTCGATATCGTTCACCTTCAGTTTCGCGCTGTTAAAGTTGCGGACGCGCAGCGATACCTTGCGGTAGGTGGAGAAAGGAACGGTAATCCAGAATCCGCTCTCGCGAATCGTCCCCATATACCGGCCGAAGAACGTGACGACCGCGGCCTGATTCGGCTGGACGACGACCGGCGCCGTGAAAGAGGCGGCTCCGATCAATGCAATGACGATTCCGACTAACTCCAGTTGCGTCATCAAGAGAAGATACGCTCCCAATACTACGCAAGCAAGCGTAAACAAAGCCGCCAAAAATCCATTCACCCGAAAAGCTTTTTTCTCTTTCATCGTACATGCTCCTTTACTGTTCATTATGATATATATTATATTGATACTCATTTGATATTCATATGATATCACTTTTACATAAAAATGTAAAATGTAAATAAATCCAATTCCGCCAATTTCCTTTGCTAACCCCCTTCATTCTAGTATGTTCGACATCCCTTTTATGATAGAATAGGATAGATACGGATTCGTGAACGACAATGAGGTGACACGGACGATGCGCATTACGAATTTGCTGCATTTTACTGAGAATCACAGATACTGTACATACCGGGATTTTTCGTTGAGCGCGCTCGATTACAAAATGCTCAACTTCATATATCAACCGCTTGTAGGAGCCTTTGCGATCGGCTTCTATCAACTGCTCTATCAGCATGTGCCCGGCGAACGCGTCGGATATTCCCGCATGGAGCAGCAGCGCCGTTTGTTTCTGACGCTGGGGGTCGACCCGAGCGAGAAGGGACGGAAATATTTGATCGAGCAAGCGTCGAAGCTGGAAGCGGTCGGCTTGCTGCAGACGTCCCGCATTTACGTTCCCGAAACGGACGATGCGATCTACGAGTATGAGCTGCATGCCCCGCTTTCGCCGAACGAATTTTTCAAGACACAGCATTTGACGCTTCTCCTGCGCGACAAAGTCGGCAAGTTTTCCGTACTCGCGCTGCGGGAGCAATTTTGCGCGGAAGAGCCCGAGGAATTGACGCATATCGCCTTGCATAAGGAAGATTTATCGATTCCGTTCTACGAATTGTTTACGCTCAACACGCATGTGATCGATTATGAGTTGGAGCAAGCGCTCACGGAAGTATCCCCGCCGCGGCAGGCCGCCTTTCGAATGGGTTCGGGTTTGGCCGATTCCGGGCTCAATTATGCGGATATTATTTCCCGTTTTCCGCGCATATCCGCCAATCGCGTCTATGTCGAACGATTGCGCTACGAACCGGAACAGCTCGGAATCATCAATTATGTGGTGAAAAAATATAAGCTGACGCTGCAAGATATTTGCAGTCTACTGGACGAGGACGGCATGTTCGACGAGCAAGGCGAGGTTCGGCTCGACGAACTGCAGCGGCGGGCGAATTTGCAATACCGCCAAGGGAAGAGGCGGGCTGAGGAAACCGAAAGGCTCGTACATAAAGTTGCGGGCATGCGCCGGGAGGAAGAAGCGGCCGCCGCGGCCGAGCGCTTATCCGTCGAGCATGCGGTGGAAATGGAGTATTACTTGGACGTGCCGGTGCAATTTCAAGGCAAATGCGACATTCATCAATATAACATGATGATGCGCAACGAACCGTACACGGAAATGCTCAAAAAATTTTTCCCCGGCTCGGTTCCCGATAACTTGCTGGACATGTTCGAGAAAATCGATTTAAATTATAAATTGCCCGAAGAAGTGATCAACGTATTGATTCATTATTTGATGTCTTTGCTGATTGGCGGGACCAATCAACGCATCAACCGCAATTTCGTCGATGCGATCGCATCGAACATGCTGATGAAGCAAATCGATACGTACGAGAAAGCGGTGCGGCATATTCGCGACCAGGAGAAAATAGGGCAGAACGCGGAATCCGCGAAGAAAAGCGGCGGAACGACGCGGCGCGGACGAACCGGATACGATAAAACTGGCAAGCAAAAGCCGAATATTCCGATTATCCAGAACGTCCCGCAAGGCCGGGCCGTAACGCCGGAACAGCTGGAGGAAATGCGTAAAGTCGCCCGCAAGCTGGATCAAAAAAACGAATAGCCGCAAACTAGGAATCCGAACGAGAAAGGTGCATGTCAAATGGAATCGTTAGGGCAACTTCTGAAACAAATACCAAGCCGCGAAATGTGGGAAAGAGCGGAGGAGAAAGCGGCGAAGCTGCTGAACGACCCGCTTATCGTCAAGCTGCGCGCGAAGTATCCCGAACTGGACGAATCGGCGCTGAAAGCGAATATGAACCGGTTGTATCAATACGTATCGGAATATTACCATTGTTCGAATTGTCCCGGTCTGGACGCATGTCCGAACGATTTTCAAGGGCATTATACGCTGCTGTCGGCCGAAACGGTGAACGATTCGGTGCAGTTATACGACCGGAAAGTATCATGCAAAAAATTTAACGCGCGCAGATCCCAGGAACAAATACGCAATCGCGTGCGCAGCTTCTATGTCGATGAAACGGCGTTGAACCAAGGTTATTCCGCCGACGAAATATTAGTTCGGGATTTGGAGCGCGCGCCGGCGGCCGGCGAAGTGCTGACCTATATTTTGCAAACAAAGGAACAAGGGCTGCAGAAAAAGGGACTGTATCTGGTAGGCAAATTCGGCACGGGCAAAACGTTTTTAATGTGCTATTTGCTGTATGAATTGGCCAAAGCGGGATACTCGGGCGTGATCGTCTATATGCCGGAGTTTGTCGAAGATTTGAAGTCCATGATGACGGACGGGGCGAAGCTGAAAGAAACGGTCGAACTGATGAAGGAAACCGACCTGCTCATTTTTGACGATATCGGCGCGGAGAACTTGAATCCGTGGGTGCGCGATCATGTGATGGGCGCAATATTGAATTACCGGATGAACCGCAAGCCTACCTTCTATACTTCCAATTATGAATTGGATGCGCTTGAGAAGCATTTCAGCTTTACGAGCAAAGACGGGGAAGAGGCGTACAAGGGACAACGGCTGATGGACCGCGTCCGCCCGTTCGTCGATGTCGTCGTCGTGAACGGGGAGAACAAGCGCGGAACTTCCTAACGTTCTACGGTTCCCCAAGGCCTTCCAAACGTTGCATGAGACGGGATTGCCGTATCGCCTGTTTCGTTTCGTCGGTGCCAAGCTTGTAGATCAGTTCGTATATCCGGTTCAAATACGAATCGTACATGTCGTTATCCGGATCGACGTGGTACGGATAAGCGGGAATATGCGCGCGATAGAACGTCTTCTGGTCGGCTTCCGATTTGAAATCGAACAGCGATTGCAATTTGTCGACTTCCTCTTGAGTAGCCTGTATTTCGAATTCGTAAGGCGTGGCGCCTTGCTCGGTCAAGATCGAGCTCGATTGGACGGATACGTAATATGTTTGTTTCTCCATGGGGACCTCCGGTGCAAGCTTAATATTTGATCGAATAATAGACGACCGCGACAATGACAATCGCGATGAGAACGAAATAAGGAATAATCGCCGGGTTTTTCAGTATCGGATTCTTCTTCATGTTGGCGTAGTTTTGTTCGTTCATCATATCCTTTTCCTCTTCTTTCACAACGACCGCTCCTTTGCTTCGGTATGTAGTTGACGTGAATAGTTTGTCCAAATAAAAAAGTCTGATTCGCGCCGTTAGACGTCGAGTCAGACTTTTTCCCGTTTTGCCCATGAAGCCGTTCGGATTAGCTGATCATATACTTAATCGCAACCATCGCAAAGAATATGACAAACATAAACCCGAACATGTAAGTGAAGCCTTTCATCAAATCGCCGAAATCGTCGGTCGGGTTCTCGTTCACATGCTCCCGCGGATCCGCCATGTTTACATTCGCATTAGCTTTCATTACTGACCTCCTGAACGTTCGACACCGATTTGTGCAATGAATCTCATCACAAAATTGGAATCCAAATGTTTACTTCAAGTATACAGAACTACTCGTTCATTTGTAAAGTAACCGAAAGTGACAAATATGAGTCATCTTCGCAAAAAGAAAAACATTGTGGTATACTTTACATGATAATTAAGAACATAAGAATAATTCGTAAGCGTATGTCATCGAAGCCGGCAGCCGGCTATCGAATGTGTCGCTTGCAAAACTTTTAGGAGGAATTGTCATGGCAATTGTCAATGTGTCGGATCAATCTTTTAAAACGGAAGTGGAAAGCCAAGGTACGGTATTGGTCGATTTTTGGGCGCCATGGTGCGGACCGTGCAAAATGCTCGCTCCGATCTTAGAAGAGCTTGACTCCGAAGTTGGTGATCAAGTGAAAATTGCGAAATTGAACGTGGATGACAATCCGGAATCGGCATCCCGGTTTGGCGTGATGAGCATTCCGACATTAATCGTGTTTAAGGACGGTCAACCGGTCGATAAAGTGGTCGGCTTGAATTCCAAAGACGCGTTGAAAAATATGTTGAGCAAACATCAATAATTGACGATGAATAAGCAAGCCCTCCGGTTGGAGGGCTTGCTTATTTGTTGCCTGAAGCGAGGTCCGCTAATGGTTCAACGCGTAATCGCTTTGCTTGTCGAAGGCGACGATTGCAGCATAGAGCAGGAGGATCGATCCTGTGAACAGAAACCCTCCGGCAATAGGGAAGGGCAGCCAGCCCAATACGGAAGATCCGGCGACGACGCCTAACGAGAAGAAGGCGTAGAAATAACCGTATGCTTTCCCGCGCAGCTTGGCGGGCGTCGCTCTTATAAGCATCGTATTAATAGACGGGAACAGGAAGGCAAAGCCTACCCCATACAGACCTAACACGATGTAAAGCGCCCATACCGTCGTTGATTGGCTTATGAGCAGTTGGCTCAATCCCATCAAACCGATGCCTGCCGCCATTGTTCCCGATGGGGCGACACGGTCGAAAATACGGTTCGTAGGAAGTACAAATATAAGGACCGCAATGATTCCGAATGCGCTCATCAAGGTGCCGCTTAATTTCGAATCATGTCCCAGCGTTTGAACATGCAAAGGCAGCAGATAGGCGATTGCGCCTTGCGAGAACATTAAGAAAAAAGCGCCGCCATAAGCTTTTGCCACCCCTGCGTTGAAGAACGAACCCGATGCTTGCGCGGCGGCAACGTCCTTTTCTTTTTTCGCCATGTTGTACTTGCGCAGAAAAACGGCGGACAGGAGGGCGAGTAGAAGCCCGATCGCCGCAACGCACGTAAAGACGAACGGTACGGAAGTTTTGCTTGCCGTAATGCCGCTGAAAGCGGGGCCGATAATGGCAGCCAGCCCCACAAAGGTGCCGGTGAAGGCGACTTTTTTCCCTTGCTGGTCTTTCACCGTCGTATTGGCAGAGAAGGTGAAGGCGGCCGGAACAATCAATCCCGCGACAAAACCGTGAATGATGCGAACGGCGATCAACGCGGCGGGCCGGTCGACGAACTGATACAGCAGCAGGGCAACGCTCGATAGAATCAATCCCGCCATTAACATTTTGAAAGGCCCGACCTTGTCGGTTTTAATGCCGGATAGAACATTGCCCAGCGTATTAGCCAGCGAATACAACCCGATGACAAAGCCGGCGATAAACGGGGTGGCGCCGACGGAAGTCGCGAATGTACTCATGACCGGCAACTGCGAGAACAGATCGAAGAAAGAGAAAAATACGATACCGTATACGAGCAAGGAATAGTTAAACGGCCGTACATCGTATTTGGCTTGCGCCTTCTTCAGCTTTCCGTCCAACACAAAATTGGCGAACGGGACGAAGGCCGCGACAAGCGCTGCAACAGACCAAAGAATATTCCACTTTACTCGCAGCCCCGCATAAATGATGGCCAGCGCATACAGCATGAAGATCCCGCCGTGCAGGCTTCCGACAACCGTTACCGCTTTGTCTATCCCCCAAATATACTTCAAGGGCATAGCGATGCCAAGCAATACTAGTAATGAAATACCGTCAAAAATACCTGCTATACGCAACATATAGATTGGATGTGCCCGCACTTGTAATAACCCCTATCGATATATGGAATGGATGACTCTATTCTATCATTTTGCCGGACGTATCATGCATACCGTGCGAAGGGAAAATGTTAAAAATCCATTACAATTCCAACCTGCGATGTTCCGTCCGCTTGTTCCGAACTTCCAACGGTCGATACCAAAAATCATAATATAATCAACTTTTTACAGGAAAATATTCAATTCCTTTTGTTTCCATGCGCCTATAAAATGAAGTCACGCACAATACGGGGGGTGCAGCAAATGAACGAAGAGAATCAGCCGTCTAACGCGGCGGGGCCGCTCGTCCTGATGGAAGGGATCGAGAAACGCTTTCCCGGGGTTCATGCTCTCGACCAATGCCGGTTTGAATTGAAGGCAGGCGAAATCCATGCGCTGGTCGGGGAGAACGGAGCGGGCAAATCGACGCTAATGAAAATATTGACGGGCGTTTATCGGAAAGACGCCGGCCGCATCGTTTACAAAGGGAAGGAAGTTGACATTCCGAACACGAAGGCGGCGCAGCATTTAGGCATCGGCATCATTCATCAAGAACTGAATTTAATGCCGCATTTAACGGTGGCGCAAAATATGTATATCGGCCGCGAACCGCGCAAAGCGTTCAAGCTGTTTCTGGACGAAAAGGAATTGAACGCACGGGTTGAGACATTGTTGAAGAAAATGAATGTGCAGCTCGATCCCCGGATCAAAGTGTCCGAGTTAACGGTTGCCAAGCAGCAAATGGTCGAAATTGCGAAAGCGCTGTCATTCGATTCGGAAGTCCTCATTATGGATGAGCCTACGGCGGCGTTAACCGATGCGGAGATCGAAGAATTGTTTCGCATCATTCGGCAATTGCGCGAGAATGGCGTAGGGATTGTCTATATTTCGCATCGAATGGAAGAGTTGAAGCGCATTACGGACCGGATTACGGTGATGCGCGACGGCTGCTATATCGATACCGTACCGACGAAGGAAACTTCTATCGACAAGATTATCTCGATGATGGTAGGACGGCAAATTTATACGGATTCGAAGCCGGAGATCGAAGATCAGGCGCGGGAAACGGTTCTGGAAGTGAAACATTTGCATGCAGGCTCTACGCTCAAAGATATTAATTTCAAATTGCGCAAAGGGGAAATTCTGGGCTTTGCGGGGCTCATGGGCGCAGGACGCACGGAAGTGGCGCGGGCTATCTTCGGCGCAGATCCGATCGATTCCGGAGAAATTTATGTTCATGGAAACAAAGTGAAGATCAGAAATCCTCACGATGCGGTCCGGCAAGGAATCGGTTATTTATCCGAAGATCGGAAACGGTACGGCCTGATTGTGGATATGAACGTGAAAATAAACAATTCGATGGCGGCCATGAAGAAATTTACGATTTGGGGCTGGGTGAACAAAACGAAGATGCGCAAAACCGCCGCCCATTTTGCCGAAGCGTTGAAAGTGAAAACGCCGAGCGTCATGCAGAAGGTGAAATTTCTGTCCGGGGGCAACCAGCAGAAAGTCGTAATCGGAAAATGGTTGACGCGCGATTGCGATATTTTAATTTTTGACGAGCCTACGCGCGGGATCGACGTCGGCGCCAAAAGCGAAATTTATAAGCTGTTGATCGATTTGGTCGGGCAGGGAAAATCGCTTATCGTCATTTCGTCGGAATTGCCGGAAGTTCTCCGCCTCAGCCATCGCATTATCGTGATGTGCGAGGGAAGAATTACGGGAGAATTGGATAACAAAGAGGCTACCCAAGAAATGATTATGAAATATGCGACGATGCGTGAACCCGAGATGAATGAGCATGGTGTTATAAAGATATGAAATCGAGGTGTTCTTACGATGAAAACCGAAATAATTCCAAAACAGCAACCGTCCCTCAAAACAGGCGCGACACAGAAAATATTGGCTTTTGCCAGCTTGATCGTCCTCGTCGTCATCTTCTCCGTATCCTCCGGCAACTTTTTGCGTTTTGACAATATTATGGGCATTTTGCTGTCGACCGCTGTCATCGGAGTGCTCGCGCTAGGGTCCACCTTCGTCATTATTACCGGCGGTATCGACTTGTCGGTAGGAACGGTCATGACTTTCTCGTCGGTGATGGCCGGCGTTATCATTAATTTCTGGAATGTGCCGATGCCGTTCGGCATTATCGGCGGCATTGCGACAGGCGCCTTATGCGGATTAGTGAGCGGGCTTGCGGTAGCCAAAATGAAAATACCGCCGTTCATCGCGACGCTCGCCATGATGATGATCACGAAAGGCCTCTCGCTCGTCATATCCGGAGCGAAGCCGATTTATTTCAACGACACGCCGGCATTCAAGGAAATATCGACCGGATCCGTCATCGCCAAATACGTGATCCCGGGACTCGAAATTCCGAACGCCGTCATCATTTTCTTTGCCTTGGCGATTGTCGCCAGCGTCATCTTGTCCAAAACGATTATCGGAAGGTATAATTTCGCGCTCGGCAGCAACGAAGAAGCGACGCGGCTTTCCGGCGTCAACACGAAATATTGGAAAGTGGTTATCTATACGATTACGGGCATATTTTGCGGAATTGCCGGCATTATGATGGCTTCCCGTCTCAATTCCGCGCAACCGGCGCTGGGACAAGGATATGAATTGGAGGCGATCGCAGCCGTCGTCATCGGCGGAACGTCGCTGAGCGGAGGCCAAGGCTCGATTCTCGGCACCGTGATCGGAGCGCTGATCATGAGCGTGCTGACGAACGGCTTGCGCATTTTATCCGTGCCTCAGGAGTGGCAAACCGTCATTATCGGATTGGTCGTATTGCTCGCGGTATACGCGGATATTTTGCGGCGGCGCAAAAATTCGGTATAAACTCCCGTTATGCGGGAGCTTCATACAAAACAAAATCGATTGCAAAGGGGAACGGTGGAACATGAAAAAATCAAAGATGTTGTTGCTTTCCGTCATTTTGCTGCTGACGATGGCAGCGAGCGCATGCGGCTCCTCTTCCGGAACGGAAGGGCAACCGGCTTCAGGTCAGCAAAGCGAAGGCGGGCAGCAAACGAGCGACAAGAAATTGTACATTCCGGTCATTTCCAAAGGATTCCAGCATCAGTTCTGGCAAGCGGTGAAGCAGGGCGCCGAGAAAGCGGCGCAGGAATTAAACGTCGAGATTACTTTCGAAGGTCCCGAAAGCGAGTCCCAAGTAGACAAACAAATCGAGATGCTGCAAGCCGCGTTGGACAAAAAACCGGATGCGATCGCCTTTGCGGCTTTGGACAGCCAAGCGGCATTATCGTTGCTTGAGAAAGCGAAAGCGGCCAACATTCCGGTCGTCGGTTTCGACTCCGGCGTAGAGGGGGATATTCCGGTCACGACCGCCGCGACGGACAACATTGCCGCTTCCGCGCTGGCCGCCGACAAGATGGCGGAACTGATCGGCAATGAGGGCGAGATCGCCATGGTCGTTCACGACCAAACGAGCCGAACGGGCGTCGATCGCCGCGACGGTTTTAAAAACCGCATCGAACAAAACTATCCCAACATCAAAATCGTCGACATCCAATACGGCGGCGGCGACCAATTGAAATCGACGGACCTTGCCAAAGCGATCATGCAAGCGTACCCGAACTTGAAAGGTATCTTCGGATCCAATGAAGGTTCGGCTATCGGCGTCGTCAACGCGGTGAAGGAAATGAAAAAAGAAGGCCAGCTAGTCGTGATCGGATACGATTCCGGCAAACAGCAAACGGATGCCGTCCGCAGCGGGCTCATGGCCGGAGCGGTCACGCAAGATCCGATCGGCATCGGCTATTGGGCGGTGAAAGCGGCCGTGCAAGCGGTGAACGGAGAGCAGCTGGAGAAAACGATCGATACCGGTTTCCACTGGTATACGAAAGACAATATCGATTCCGATGAAATTAAGCCGCTGCTGTACGATTAGAAAAATGCTAGAATAAGACGAATTTACGAAGACCCTATTAGGAGACTAATTTCCTGACAGGGTCTTTTTGGGTTACCGATAACCTGGATACCGGCGCAAAAAGCAAGAATATTCGACATGCTTGTAGCTTCATAGATGATCATAAGAACGTTTGTCGAAAGTGTTGATATTGTTTTCGTTTTTTTATACTTTAGTTGTATTCCACACCTTGTCTAAACGATTGCAAAGTGTAACGATCCGCACTGCTTATAAAATAGTAAGGCAACTTCCCACCAGACACGTGTTACCGGCAACCCGGGCATGAGCGAAGAGAAGTTTATCTTATTTCCATATTGGAAAGGATGCGATCGAATGAAACGAAAAATCGTACTCATGCTGTTGGTCAGTCTCGTTTCCCCGTATATGATGTTATCCTCCTCATTGGCGGCGGATGCTCCGGAATTTCTCATTACCGCGGATAAGCAGAGTTTGAAAGCGGGAGAAACCGTTACGATGACGTTGAGCGGCAAAAACTTGAAAGATTTGTACGCCTATGAAGCGAAGTTTGACTATGATCCCGCCAAATTGGAATTGCAAGAATCGGAGTCGAAAATGAAAGGATTCTCGGTTTTTCCGATTAAGAAAGATCGGGAGATTACGGTAGCGCATACGAAAATAGGCAGTGTCGAGGGCGAGAAGGGAGACGTCCAGATCGGTACGCTTACCTTTAAAGCGAAGGGAGCCGGATCGTCCGAAGTCAAATGGACTGCGATGAAGGTCGTCGACCATAACTTGAAATCCGAAACATACGAGGTGAACCAATCCGTATCCGTAAGCGCTTCCGGCACGGCGGAGCCGCCTCAGCTCTCCTTCACAGACATTAAAGGGCACTGGGCGGAAGAGAAGATTATGGAAGCGGTCGGCAAAGGAATGATCGAAGGATTCCCTGACGGAACGTTCCGCCCTAACGATTCGATTACACGGGCGCAGTTTTCCGCGATATTGGCCAGAGCGTTGAAGCTGCAAGAAGAAGAGAATATGGCGTTTGCCGACTTGGATAAAATCCCGGCATGGGCGAAATCGGAAATCGCCAAAGCGGTGAAAGCGGGCATTATACAAGGATATGAGGACAACACGTTCCGGTCGGATCGCAATATTACGAGATCGGAAATTGCCGTGATGGTTGCGCGCGGCTTGAACCTGGAAGAAGGAGACGGCTCGGGATTAACTTTCGCGGATACCGGCAAAATTCCGGCATGGGCGAAAGGCTACGTGGAAGCCGCGGTAGAGAAAGGCGTCATTCAAGGCCGCGGCAACAATATGTTCGTTCCGGGCGCGAGCGCGACGAGAGCGGAAGCTACGGTGCTTGTGCTTCGAATGCTGGAATCCAAGTAAAGAGCGGAACAGGAGCTTGCGAGTCGGGGTACCGCCGCCAAACTCATTATAGAAGCACAAGGTAACAGCTGTGGGAGGAGACTATTCTCCTCCCTTTGCGCGTCGAGAAACGTGGAGCACAGCATATGCCGCGATCGGCCTGAGAATCCCCGGTTTTGTGAAGTGGCGGCAAAATAGAGCCGTCAAATCCACTAACTCGCCAAAACGGCGTTTGTGGACAAAATAAGGCGATTAGAGCCCAAATCCCCAATCGGTGTATGAAAGTTCGAATAAAATCGACTGGTTCGATCCGCACGCCGCACATAGTGTACGATTTTTCGCATACATCGTCCTTCTTCCCGCAATCGCTGCATTCCGTAGCATTCCTTTCCTTACAACGATCCAAAGAGACAAGCCACTTATTGGTACCATATTGAAATATTGTGTACAATTGTTTTATGATTAGACTTTAGAAAGAGAAACGCGGATCGGGAGAGATAACGACGTCGGGGATCGCGGAAAGATGCGTTCGCCTCGGCAATTATGTAAGCGCAACCAATATTGGGGGATGGTCGGTATATGTCGGATAAAAAATGGACGCTGCTCCTCGCAACACTTGTCATCGCGTTCATGTATTTGCTTATTCAATTTATGATCTCGACCTACGAGAATCAGGCGTTAATTCAGCATTTAAGCGAACATGAGACGGACCTGGGCTCCAAGCCGCATGTGATGCTCATTTCGCAGGAGCTCGACAATCCGTATTGGAGATTGATCGAGCAAGGGGCCAAGGATGCGGCGAATCAACTTGGCATGGCGCTGGAATACGTCGGGCCGCTCCGCATTAATACGGACGAGCAAACGACGCTGCTGGAGAAGGCGATCGCGGCCAAAGTCGATGCCATTATCGTTCAAGGCGTTCATAATATTATATATAAACGCCTGATCGATAAAGCGGTCGATCAAGGAATCGCGGTCATTACCGTCGACGCCGATTCGGCCGACAGCAAGCGTTACAGCTATGTCGGCACGGACAATATCGAATCGGGACGCAAACTGGGCGAGCTTGTCGTCGAAGCGGATAAGAAGTCGCCCCGTTCCGGCAATACGAATATCGGCATTATGATCGGCAGCAACCTGGCGGAAAATCAAATGCTGCGTCTGGAAGGGTTCCGGTCCGTTGTCAGCCAGCACCGCAATTTACGGATCGTCGACGTGCGCGTGTCCAACATTTCGCGGATCGAAGCGGCGCAGAAGGCGTCCGAAATGCTCTATATGCATCCCGAGATCGACATGATCGTCGGGATGAGCGCGTTGGATGCGGTCGGCATTTTGCAGGCCGTCAAAAACTCCGATCGCGACAATATCCGCATCTTCGGCTTTGACGATCTCGAAGAAACGAAACAGGCGATCGCCCGCGGGGAAATCGAAGCGACGATCGTGCAAAATCCTTACCGGATGGGATACGACGCCGTCACGCTGATTCACGACGCTTTGGAGGGCATTCAACCGCCGCCGGTTCATCTGATGGATATCGGGGTATTGGCCAAAGACGGCAACGGATGGAGTGACGGGCGATGAATATCCGTACGAAATTGTTCGTCTTCATCCCCGTCCTCGTTATTCTCGTCAGCGCGGTGACTTATTTTATTTACTATAGCAGCAAGACGATGCAGGAGAGCTATAATTTGATGATGGAACGGATTTTGCTGTACAAGCAAATCGCCCAGCAAACGCAGCAAAATCTGCGTACGTTAAGCAGCTATTTAATCGACCAGAAAGAGGAAACTTATCAAGCGTTATTGGAGCAAAATAACGAACTTCAATCGTTGAAACTCCATTTGGGCAAACAAGCGCGTACGGAAATGAATGTGATGTCCATCAAAAACTATGAAAATATGATCGAGTCTTTCCTGGAAAAAGAAGAGCAGGTACTGGAAGCGACCGATGTGCGCGGCTTGCAATCCTATGTCGCGTTGTATGAAGAAACCGAGAAAATCGCCGGTTTCATCCAAGACCACGGCCAGTCGCTGGTCGATCTCGAATTAAGCAATTATCAGCCGTATTACAAGCAAATTTTGTGGAATACGCAGCAGATGAACAATATCGGTCTCGCCTTGTTTGTCGTCAATATGCTGCTCAGCATCGTTTTTGTCATTTGGTTGTCCCGAAGCATCACCCGTCCGATTCATCTGCTCGTCCGAACGGCGAAGCAAATTTCCAAAGGCAATTTGCAAATTACGCCTCCCGTATTTCGTCGGGACGACGAGTTTCGCATTTTATCGGAAGCGTTCCATCAAATGTTAACGAACATTCGCAAGCTGATTGCGAAGGAAAGGGAACATTTGGAGCGGGACCGGCTCGTGAAGGAGTTGGAATTGAAAGCGCTCCAAAGCCAGATTAATCCCCATTTCCTGTTTAATACGCTCAATGCGCTCTCGAAGCTGGCCTTGATCGAAGGCGCGGAACGAACGAGCAATTTGACCATATCGGTATCCAATTTGCTGCGCTACAATTTGCGCAAATTGGATAAGCCGGTGACGCTGCGGGAGGAAGTCGACAATACGAAAGAATACTTCGCTATCCAACAAGCCCGTTTCCGGGATCGCATTCGCTTCGAGATGCATATCGAGGAAACGGCGATGGATCAACAAATTCCTTGTTTATCGCTGCAGCCGATTTTGGAAAATGCGTTTATACACGGGGTGGAAGGAATGGAAGAAGGAGCGGCGGTCAGCCTGTCCATTACGCGATCGGAGGATGAGGTGCTCGTGACGATCGCGGATAACGGCGCAGGCATGAGCGAAGAGGTGCGCAAGTCGCTGCTGGACCTCGGTTCGCCCGAACCGTTCCGCCCTTATATGGAACGGAAATCGACCGGACTCGGTTCGCGGAACGTATTCAAGCGGCTTCAACTTTTCTATGGGCGCAACGATATCGTCGAGTTGGAGAGCGAACCGGGCAAGGGAACGACGGTCAGGCTCCGATTACCGATGAAAGAGGGGGCAGACGCCAATGTATCGATTGTTAATCGCTGATGACGAAGCGTTGGAACGCGAAGGATTGGAATTGATTATTACCCGGGCCATGCCGGGCACGTTCGAAATCGTCCATGCGGACAACGGCCGCAAAGCGATTCAGCTTGCGGAACAATACCGGCCGGATATCGTGCTTATGGACATCAAAATGCCGGGCATTCAAGGTTTGGAGGCGTTGCAAGAGATTAGGGCGATGAACAGTCAAGTGAAGATGGCGCTTGTAACGGCATACGACTATTTCGCTTATGCGAAGCAAGCTTTAACGCTCGGCGCCAAAGATTATATCGTCAAACCGGCCAAGCAAGAGCAAATTATTGGCCTGATAACGAAGCTGGTGCAAGAATTGGACCAGGAGAGAAGCAAACGTTACATGGAGCTAAGTCTGCGCGATAAAGTATCGCAACTGCTGCCCCTGGTCGAGAACGAGTTGGCGATGATGCTGATGAACGATCAGGTGCTGGATTGGAATGTGGAGCAAATGGCCGAATTTGCCGAGTTTTCTCCCCAGCGCGGTTATGCGATCGTGATCGCTTTGCCGGATCGTTCCCATGATGGGGAACAAGGGAGCCGCTTGCAAAAGGAACGGGTCTATCAGACGGTGAAAAGCTTTATTGCTTTACAGCTGCCATGCATCGTCAGTCCGATCGTGCACGATCATATGGCGATCTTCGTCAGAATGGAGGCGGGCGCGATGTATTCCAAAGGTGAGACGATGTCATGGGGAGACCGTCTTCATCAATTGCTCTACGGTACGGAACATTTGCCGGTTCGAATCGGTTTCGGGTCGTTGAAGCACGGCATCCGCGCTTTGCGCGCCTCCTACTTGGAAGCGGTATGGGCCGCGAAATGCGGTATGACGGACGTTGTCCATTACGAAGATATTCCCGCCCCGTCGGTCGGCTCGGAACCGGAACGAATGGAGCGGCTTGCTTCCATTCGCAACGGTTTGGCGGATCAAAGCGCGGTCCAGGCCGTTATGCGGCAAGTGCGGAGCCGGCGGGAGCAGGAAGCGGGTTCCGTCATGGAACAGGCGAAAGCTTTCGTCCATGAGCATTTTCAAGACAACATATCGATGGAAGAGGTGGCGGAACAAGTTCATCTCAGCCCGTTTTATTTCAGCAAATTGTTTAAGCAGCATTTCGGGGAGACGTTCACGGATTATATTACGCAGCTTCGCATCGCGCACGCCCGCACATTGATTGAGCAGAGCAGGTTGTCGTTGAAGGAAATTTGTTTTGAGGTCGGGTATAAAGATCCGAATTACTTCAGTAGAGTCTTCAAAAAAGTGACGGGTGTCGCTCCGACGGAGTATCGCAATTACCATGTCAAATAAATGCGCTCAATACGCGGCCTGCCGGCAAAATCGGAACGTTCCGATTTTGCCGGCAGGTTTTTTCATGGATTTATATGCGATTTCCGATCGTATTAAAATGCTAGTTCGGGAAAATTTCGGACTATGCGCCGATCATGTTAAATCCGTCCAGCTACATGCCAAACGAGTGCAGATGTTTCGCCGCCGGAAGGCGCGAGGTCTATGTTATGCTTTTTTTGTAAGCGATTTCGCGACAGGAAGCAGCCGAAATTCGCTTATCAATACGATGGAGGGGGATTTACATGAGACAAAAAATGTTGCTTCTCATTTCCGTCATGATCGTCTTAAGCATGTTTATGGCGGCTTGCGGAAATTCCGGCTCGGAGAAGCCGGCAACAACGGGTGATCCGGCGCCGACGGCGCAAGAGCCGGAGAAAAAGGAGGAGACGAAAGCGCCGGAAGGGAAAAAATCGGTTGAAATTTTCAGCTGGTGGACGGGGGCCGGCGAAGAAGCGGGCTTGCTCGGCCTCATCGATCTGTTCAACCAGAAGCATCCTGACATTGAAGTGATCAATGCGGCCGTTGCCGGCGGCGCGGGCACGAACGCGAAGGCGGTGCTGGCAAGCCGGATGCAAGGCGGCGATCCTCCGGGAACGTTCCAAGTGCACGGCGGCGCCGAATTAAATACGGGATGGGTCGCCGCGGGCAAAATGGAAGGCTTGAACGACCTGTTCGAGAGCGAAGGCTGGATGGATAAATTTCCGAAAGATTTGATCGACATGGTTAGCGACGGCGGCACCATTTATTCCGTACCCGTCAATATTCACCGGGGGAACGTCATTTTTTACAACAAAAAGATATTCGACGACAACGGATTGACGCCGCCGACATCGTTCGAAGAGTTCGTTACCGTGGCCGACGCGTTGAAAGCGAAAGGCATTACGCCGCTCGCGCTGGGCGATAAAGAGCCTTGGACGGCGACGATGGTATTCGAAAACGTATTGCTTGGCGTGCTCGGACCGGAAGATTACAAAAAACTGTTTACCGGCGAGATTGCGTTCGACGATGCCAAAGTGAAAGACTCTTTGGAGAAAACGAAAAAAATGTTCAGCTATATTAATGACGACCATGCGGCACGCAACTGGCAGGACGCTTCCCAACTCGTTGCGAACGGCCAGGCGGCGATGAACATTATGGGCGATTGGGCGAAAGGGTATTTTACGACCGATTTGAAATTGCAGCCGAACGTAGATTTCGGTTGGATCGCCACGCCGAATACGGCGAACAGCTTTATGGTCATTACGGATACGTTCGGACTTCCGAAGGGCGTGAAAGATCCGGACACGGTCAAAGAATGGCTGAAAGTCCTCGGCTCGGTGGAAGGACAGGATGTATTCAATCCGCTCAAAGGATCGATCCCCGCACGCGTGGATGCGGATGCGAGCAAATACGACGTATACGGCCAATCGACAATCGAAGACTTCAAGAAAAGCAGCCTGGCGGCAAGCTTGGCTCACGGTTCCGCGGCTTCGGAAGGATTCCTGACGCAGGCGAACCAAGTCATGACGATCTTCGTCACGAACGGCGACGTGGAGCAAGCGGCCAAATCGCTGCGCGACGCGCAAGTGTCGAGCGGCATGGCGCAATAAGCAACCAGATTAAGCGAACGGGGCCGAATGAAACTGCTTATTCGGCCCCAAGGTTAGGAGTGTGAGGAAAGAATGAATGCAGCTAGCTCGAGGCAGCAAGCGCAAACCATACGCGAAACAGCGCCCCGTCCGAGAATGAGCCGGATGAAACGGGAAAAGATCGTTCCGGTCTTGATGATTACGCCGTCGCTCATTGCAATCGCCATTTTTGTATACGGTTTCATCGGTTGGACCGGATACGTCTCGTTAACGAACTGGAACACGCTTGTTAAAAATATGGATTTTGCCGGGTTGAACAACTACGCTTTTCTATTCCAAGATTTCCGTTTTCAATCCGACTTGCGGAACACTTTTGTTTTTACCGTTCTGTTTATCGCAGCGACGATGGTATTCGGCCTCTTCCTGGCGACGATCGTCGATCGGAAAATTCGTGCGGAATCGCTGTTTCGCAACATCTTTATTTTTCCGATGGCATTGTCGTTTATCGTTACGGGGGTCGTATGGCAGTGGATTTTGAACCCTTCGACCGGCGTGAACTTAATTTTGAAGGCGATCGGTATGGAGAATTTGCCGAAATGGTATGTCAGCACCGAGATAATTCCCGGCTTCAAACCGGGGCAGATCGAACTGGGCATTCCGATCGCCTTGATCGCCGTCGTGATCGCGACTGTCTGGCAAATGTCGGGCTTCGCCATGGCGATGTATTTGGCGGGACTGCGCGGCATATCCGACGAATTGAAGGAGGCGGCCAGAGTGGACGGAGCCGCGGAATGGACCGTATTCCGCCGCATCGTGCTGCCGCAGCTAAAACCGATTACGATCAGTTTGGTCATTATGCTGACGCATGTTTCGCTGAAAATATTCGATCTCATCTATGCGATGACGGGACCGGGGGCGATGTTCGTGACGGACGTTCCGGGCGTCTACATGTTCGAAACGACGTTCCGCGGCAACCATTACGCGCAGGGCGCGTCGATTGCGATGATCATGCTCATTCTCGTCTCTCTGCTCATCGTGCCGTATATTATGAGCAGCATGAAGAAGGAGGATGCGTAAATGGGTGTGAAACGGGCAAATCGTCTTATTTTGTATGTCGTATTGATTCTGTTGGCCGCGCTCTTTCTCGTGCCGATTTACGTGCTGCTCGTCACCAGCTTCAAAGGGGTGGACGAGATTACGCTGGACCGGATGTGGGCGCTTCCGTCGAGCCTCGATTTCTCGGGCTACCGCGAAGCGTTCGGCAAACTGTTCCCGCATTTGGGCAACAGCTTTATGCTTGCGATTCCGGCAACGCTGCTATCCGCTTTGCTTGGATCGCTAAACGGCTACGTGCTCTCGAAGTGGCGGTTTAAAGGGTCGGATGCGCTGTTTGCGCTCATGTTGTTCGGCATGTTCATTCCGTACCAGAGCATTTTGATTCCGCTCATCCAGTTTATGCAGGGCATCGGACTGTACAATTCGATTCCGGGACTGATTCTGATTCACGTCGTCTACGGTTTGCCGATTTGCACGCTGATGTTCCGCAATTTTTACGTTGCGGTTCCGAATGAAGTGCTGGAAGCGGCGAAGATCGACGGCAACGGATTTTTCGGCATTTACAAAAATATTATGGTTCCGTTATCGGTAACCGGCTTTGTCGTTGTAGGCATTTGGCAATTTACGAATATTTGGAACGAGTTTTTGTTCGCGGTGACGATGACGACGCAGAAGCAGCAGCCGATTATGGTTGCGCTGCAGAACTTGTCGGGCAGCCAAATCGTGCAGTGGAACATCCAAATGGCGGGAGCTCTGCTGGCAGCGCTGCCGACGCTGCTCGTCTATATTTTCCTGGGGCGTTATTTTATTCGAGGATTGCTTGCGGGATCGATCAAAGGGTAACGCAGCGAAGAATAAGAGAAGACCCCGCCCTATTTTCGCGAAATTGTGGTTTGCGGCCCAAATGATCGGAAATAAGTGAGGTCTTTCCTATGACTTTAATCCTAATGTCCTTTTTTGTCAAATATTGAAGGACGATTAAGGGTTTCAATGTTATCCCGATTCCCTGCGATTGGAGTATGAATGGGAGGTTATAGGGTGAAGAAACAGTTTCGGAAATGGTTTCATGCTATCATTTGTTTCACCGTGCTAGCAGGCACAGTAAATATGCCGTCGGCATGGCAAGAGACGGCCGCGGCGGCGGAAGCCGGGGCAGCGGATTTTTTCAGTTCGTTCGAAGCGGACGGCCCGCCCCTGAACTGGGTGAATACGGCCGAAACGAAGGACGGAGAGAAACTGGCCAAGAATATCGACGGCAACGCCAGTTCGCTCATCGGCAATATTACAGATACGGTCGTGAAGGTGACATCCAATAGCAAGGACAGCCCGTCGAGTGAGCAAGACGTCAACTTGACGGACGGCAATTCGGGCACCAAATGGCTTACGTTTGCGAATAAAGGGTGGGTTCAATACGAGCTTGCCGAACCGGCGGCCGTTGTGGCCTATACGATGACGTCGGCCAACGATTCGCCGGATCGGGATCCTGTCGACTGGACGGTATACGGCTCGACGGACGGGACGAATTGGAAGTTGTTGGATGCGCAAACAGGTCAATCTTTCCCCGACCGTTACTTGACCAAGACATACGAAATGGCGAATGAAACGAAATATTCGTTTTATAAGCTGGATATTACGAGAAATAACGGCAGCTCCAATATCGTGCAGCTTGCGGATTGGCTTATTTCCGACGGAGTTGATCGGGTGTTCGATATGAAATCCCGGATCACCGCCGGCCCGGCCGGTCTTTATACGGGCAAATCCGGAGTCGGATGGACCGGGTTAAAAGCTTTAACTTTGTCGGGGACAATTACCCAGAGCGGCGAAGCGTACGCCTATAATAAAATTTACGAAACGGACATCCCCGTTACGCCGAATATGGAACTTTCGTACTACATTGCGCCCGAGTTCACCGACCGGCAGCAAACGGAGTATACCAGCACCTATGCTGCGGTCGATTTGGCATTTGACGACGGCACCTATCTGCACGATTACGAAGTATACGACCAGCACGGAGTGAAGCTCGACGCACAGGCGCAGGGCGAGTCCAAAACATTGTACAACAATCAATGGAATTTCAAAAAAGCGAAAATCGGTGCGGCGGCGCAAGGCAAGACCATCGAACGGATTCTTGTCTCTTACCGTCACCCCGACGCCAAGCAAGGAAGAACGTTTAGAGTAACCGTCGATGATATCAAGCTTGAAAGCAACCCCGTTCCCAAAACGTATTCCCATCTGTCCAGTTATGTCGACACTCGCAGAGGAACGAATGCTAACGGGTCATTCTCAAGAGGCAACAACTTCCCGGCTGTTGCCGTACCGCATGGATTCAACTTCTGGACGCCGAAAACCAATGCCGGTTCGGACTGGATTTACCAGTATCAGGAACGCAATAACGCCGCCAACCTTCCCGCTATCGAAGCGTTTGCGCTTAGCCACGAGCCGAGTCCATGGATGGGAGACCGTCAAACGTTCCATGTGATGCCTAGCGCCTCCACGGAAACTCCGCCGATTGACCGTAAAAGCCGCGCGCTGGCGTTTACGCATGATAATGAAATCGCGAAGCCTTATTATTACGGCGTTACGTTCGAAAACGGGGTACAGGCCGAATTGACGCCGACAGATCATGCCGCCATGTTCCGATTTACGTTTCCGGGGGCTTCTTCCAACCTGATTTTCGATAATCAAGAGAATAACGGCGGCATTACGCTGGATGCCGAAAATAGAACGATAACAGGGTACACCGATAAGCGAAGCGGACTTTCCACCGGCGCGACGCGGATGTTCTTCTATGCGGAATTCGACAAGCCGGTACTGAGGGGCGGCAAGCTGTCCGGCAGCGGCGGCGGAGGAACGAACGTCCAGGCTTACTATCAATTCGATGCTTCCGCGGATCGAACGGTAACGATGAAAATCTCCACCTCGCTCATTAGCGTGGAGCAAGCAAAGAAAAATTTGGAGATGGAAATTGCGGACACGGATACGTTCGAATCGGTGAAAGAGAGGGCGCAAGAGCAGTGGGATCGGAAACTGGGCATCATCGAAGTGGAAGGCGCGACGGAAGACCAGCTCGTCACTTTGTATTCGAATATGTACCGTTTATTCATGTACCCGAACTCGGCGTTCGAAAATGTAGGCAACGTCGACGAACCGAAGTATCAGCATGCCGACCAGACGCCGATTAATCCGTGCACAGACAGTACGGCGACCCGAACTTGCGCTGCGATTAAAGAAGGCAAAGTATATGTGAACAACGGCTTCTGGGATACGTACCGGACGGCATGGCCGGCATATGCGCTCTTAACTCCTTCGATGGCGGGAGAACTGATTGACGGTTTCCTTCAGCAGTATCGCGACGGCGGTTGGGTATCCAGATGGTCGTCCCCGGGATACGCCAACTTGATGGTCGGCACAAGCTCGGACGTCGCTTTCGCCGATGCGTATTTGAAAGGCGTAACGAATTTCGATGTCCGCGAGTTTTATCAATCCGCCGTGAAGAATGCCGCCGTCGTCCCGCCGAACGGCAATGTCGGCCGGAAAGGAATGGACAGCTCGGTATTCAACGGCTATACCGATACGAGAACGGGCGAAGGCATGTCCTGGGCGATGGACGGCTACATCAACGATTACGGCATCGCCAATTTGGCTGCGAAGCTGGCCGAAGAAGCGGATCCGGACGATCCTTACCAGCCTTATTACGAAGACGACGCCCTCTATTACATGAATCGCGCCCGGAACTACGTCCATATGTTCAATCCGCATATCGGATTTTTCAACGGCCGCAATGCGGCCGGCGAATGGCGCTCGTCGCCGGATACGTTTGATCCGGCCGCATGGGAAAGCGATTATACGGAAACGAATGCCTGGAATATGGCCTTTCATGCCCCGCAGGACGGGGTAGGCCTGGCAAATCTATATGGCGGCAAAGAGGGGCTTGCGGCCAAGCTGGATGAATTTTTCGATACGCCGGAATCGGGATATACAAGCCGCATCCATGAAATGAGAGAAGCTAGAGATGTGCGAATGGGCATGTACGCGCACAGCAATCAGCCCGCCCATCATATCATTTACATGTACAATTACGTCGGGCAGCCTTGGAAAACGCAAGAGCTTGTGCGCGAAGTGCTCGACCGGCTGTATATCGGCAGCGAGATCGGGCAAGGTTACGCGGGCGACGAGGATAACGGCGAAATGTCCGCTTGGTATATTTTCAGCGCGATGGGCTTCTATCCTTTGAAAATGGGCAGTCCGGAATATGCCATCGGCGCGCCATTGTTTACCAAAGCGACCATTCATCTGGAGAATGGCAAGGACATCGTCATTAACGCTCCGAACAACAGCAAGGAAAACAAATACGTTCAAAGCTTGAAATTGAACGGAACGGAGTATACGAAAAACTATATTATGCATGCCGATCTGGCTGACGGAGCCGTGCTGGATTTCGATATGGGGCCTAGTCCGAACCGGGATTGGGGAAGCGGGGAAGCGGATGTGCCGATATCGATTACGCAAGGGACGGACATTCCAAGACCGCTGATAGACAAGACGGACCGGCTTATCGCGCAAGGCTTGGGCAGAGCGGTCGACAGCGAAGGAACGGCCGCTGCGGAGTTGAACAAATTGTTCGACAACACTTCGGGCAGCGCGGCGACGATCAACGGCTCGGCGCCTTGGATTCAATTTCAATTTATGTCAGGCAAAGAAAAAATAAATATGTATACGTTGACCTCCGGCGGGGGAAGCGCAGCAGCCGATCCGAAGAGTTGGATATTGAAAGGCTCCAATGACGGACTGGAATGGACGACGTTGGATACGAGAACCGACGAAACATTCCAATGGCGTAAATATACCCGCGCTTTCGCCATTGACGGCGACGCTGAGTACGCTTATTACAGGCTGGAGATCGCCGCTAACAACGGGGGCACTACTACGTCCTTGGCGGAGATGGAGCTTCTAGGCCAAGATATTAAGGATCAAGATGCGGTAGCCGCCGCTGTTGCGGCGCTGGATCTGGGAGACGTAAGCCATGTAACGACAGGGATTGCGCTTCCGAAATTCGGCGCGCATGGCACGACGATATCGTGGATCAGCTCCGACGACTTGGTGTTGAGCGCCAAAGGCAAAGTGATATCGCGTCCCGACGTAGGCCGGCCGGATGCAATCATTACTTTAACGGCAACCGTAAGCAAAGGAACGGTAAGCCAGAACAAAACATTCGATGTTGTCGTGAAAGCGTGGAGCCGGGAAGATCCGCCGCATGTCGTCGATTTTGCCACAAGCTTTGAGAGCGGGCAAAAACAGCCGAAATGGAATAATTCCCGGATCGATTCGAAGAATGTTGTGGAATATTGCTGCGGAATAGGCGGCATGGAATCGAAAGTCGGCAGTGTGGATTACGATCAAGCCCAGGGAGAAACCAACAGCGCTCTGCTGTATTCGGGGAATGCGGCGGATGCGGCGTTGAACTACTCTTATAACCAAGTATTTGAAGAAGCGCTTGAGATTAAGCCATCGACCTTCCTTACCTACAGAGTTCATCCGGAAGGTCCGAATGCGGCTACGCAACCCGAAAATAAAAGAGAAACAAGCCAATATGTGGCGATGGATCTCTTGTTTACGGACGGCACTTACCTGCATGATCTAGGCGCTGTCGACCAGAAAGGAATCGGGCTGAATCCGTTAGATCAAGGCAAGGCGCTGCAACTGGACGTCTGGAATACGGTCACGTCGAAAATCGGGGATGTGGCTGCTGGGAAAACTGTAGATAAAATTGTCATCTCCTATAACGCGACGGGGCATACCGGTAAATTTAGAGGTTATGTAGACGATATTCAAATCTATCATCTGGAGGATATTCCTCCGCTCGGCGACGACGCCAGACTGCAAGAGCTTCGCATCGACGGCGAGCCGCTCCCCGGATTCGAACCCGGCACGCATCAATACGAGGTGGAATTGCCGGAAGGAACGACGGTCGTTCCGAGCGTCACGGCGGTGACGTACGATCCGAACGCTGCGGTGCGCATTGTCGACGCGACCGTATTGCCGGGCACGACCTATATCGATGTAACAGCGGAAGACGGAGAAACGACTACGACATACAGCATTTATTTTAAGCTTGCGGATCGGGAAGTGCCGAAAGGGAACGATGCGACCTTGACATCGATCGAGTTGGACGGCCGGCCGCTTGCGGACTTCGAGCGTTACCGCATGAAATACGAGGTGGAATTGCCTGCCGGCACGTCGAAAGCGCCGACGGTTACGGCGACTGTTTACGATCCGAACGCGCATATGCTCATCCTGCCCGCCGAAGCGCTGCCGGGGACGGCGACGATCCGGGTAACGTCGGAAGACAGGGCCGCGGTGAACACGTATGAGATTCATTTCACGGTGAAGGAAGAGGAACCGAAGGGCACGGACGCGACGCTCGCCGCGATCGAACTGGACGGCCGGCCGCTGGCGGGATTTGCGCGAGACCGGATGGAATATTTTGTGGAACTTCCTGCCGGCACGAGTAAGTCGCCAACCGTTGCCGCGCGTGCCACGGATGGGAAAGCGAACGTCGAGATCACACAGGCGGGCAGCGCTAGAGGCAAGGCGGTTATCGTCGTGACGGCGGAGGACGGCATAACGAAGCGGACTTATACGATACAGTTCTCCGTCAGAGTGCCGAATCCGGAACCTAATCCGGGGCCGAGCACGAGTCCAAGTCCGCAGCCGAGTCCGAAACCGGCGCCGAAGCCGAATCCGGAACCGGAACCGGGCATATACAAGGTGAAGCCGGAAGATTTCAAGCCGGCGGCAGGCGGCAAGGTCGTCCTTGAAGTGCCGGCCGAATCCAAGGCAGTTCAAATTCCGCTTGACGCGGTAAGCAAGCTCGGCAATAACGTGCTGGAAGTGAAGGCGGGTGGGCTGATGCTGCAAATTCCGTCTGAAGTCATCAGCCAGGCGGCAGCGCTGCTATCGCAGGAGCAACAGACCAACGGTACGATCACGCTGAGAATGACCCGGCTTACCGAAGGCGAAGTCAAGGCGCGGATCGGCGGGCAGCACGTGAAGGCGGCGGGCGGCGCCTACATACTTGAGCTCGTTGCAACAGCAGCGGACGGGACATCCGTAAGGTTGGATACATTCAATAAGCCGGTCACAATCGGCTTGCAAGTTAACGCGACGGCGAATCCGAAGCTTGTCGGCATTTATGGCGGCGCTAACAGCGGACCGCTTGCCTACATCGGCGGAGAATACGCTAGCGGCGAAATAGCTGCCCAGATTAGCCAATCCGGCGCATATGCGGCGCTGGAGATGAAGAAGGCGTTCATCGACGTGCCGGCGACCCATTGGGCGGCGAGCGTCATCGAGGAATTGGCGGCGAAGGGCATCGTCAACGGCGTGAGCGCGACACATTTTGAGCCGGGACGCAGCGTGACGCGCGCCGAGTTTGCGGCGTTGCTCGTCAAGGCGTTCGGGTTCAAGGAGGAAGCGGAGCTCTCCTTCGAAGACGTACATGCCGGCGACTGGTACGCGGAGGCGGTCGCCATCGCGGTGAAAGCGGGCTTCGTGCGCGGCAGAAGCGCTGCGCAGTTCGATCCGAACGCGCCGATCACCCGCGAGGAAATGACCGCAATGATGATTCAGGCGTACGAAGCGGCTCGCGGCAAGACAGAGGCGAATGGGAACGCGGCGTTCACCGACGAGGCAAGCATATCGGCATGGGCGTTGCCGTATATCAATGCGGCGGCGGCGCTGCAACTGGTCCAAGGACGAGGCGCAGGC
The DNA here is from genome assembly GCF_918697855.1 of Paenibacillus sp. CECT 9249. Taxonomy (NCBI): domain Bacteria; kingdom Bacillati; phylum Bacillota; class Bacilli; order Caryophanales; family Paenibacillaceae; genus Paenibacillus; species Paenibacillus sp. CECT 9249. The sequence continues at coordinate 174,644 of NZ_CAKKLI010000003.1, forward strand.
ATATTCGATCCGCAAGGCATGACAACCCGGGCCGAAGCGGCGCAAGCCATATACAACGTGCTGAATCGATAAGCTTTATCATTTATATTGGCCCCTTTTAGCGGCGCGTTCGCTAAGGGGCCTTTCCTCCACATCTTACATCTTTCCTATCAACATCTCATTCATAGCACCCTTCATAAATCATACGCTTCACTATGTATCCTAATCTTCCTATTGAGGAGGTTTTCAAAAGCATGGCGAGAAATGGAATGCGAAAATGGCTGAGTGCATTATTCGTTTTTACATTATTGACAGGGACGCTGTATGTGCCGCCGACATTGGTCCCGACAGCGGAAGCGTCCGTCGCGCCGAGTTTCCATACGGGACTGGAAAACCAGGACGCGATACAGCCGACATGGATCGATGAATCCGAGTTAAGCGGCAACGTATCGCGGCCCGAAACGAAGGTAACGGACGAGATGAGCCATAAGGGCATAAACGCCTTGTTATACGCAGGACAAAGCACGGGCGCGGGCCGGTCGTACGCGTACAACAAAGTGTTTGAAACGAATCTTGCGGTAAACGCCGACACGACGGTCTCCTATTGAATCTATCCGCAGAGCCGGTCAACCGGCGAAGGAGGAGCCGAATATCACGGCAAGAACAGCATGAATGTCGCGATTGATCTGGCATTCGACGATGGTACATATTTGCATGAGACCGAAGCGAAAGACCAATATGGAATCGGCATGCACCCGGAGGCGCAGGGCAACGGTGGCAAATTGTTTCCGGACAAGTGGAATTTCGTGACGGCGAATATCGGGGAGGCGGCAAAAGGCAAAACGATCAAACGCATACTTGTCTCATACGAGCAGCCGGGAAATGCAGGCACATACCGCGGATTTATCGATGACATTCAAGTTTGGAATGCCGGTTTCGATCCAACCGTCTATGCGGATCCGATGCTCGGCACCGCGAACAATGAATTGGACATTATCGGGTTTGGCGGCAATCGGGGCAATACGTTCCCAGGCGCTGTCGTCCCGTTTGGCATGATCCAATGGAGCCCGGACACCGGTTATAACGATCTCGGTTCAGGCAAAGCGCCCTTAGGTTCCGGCTACGATTACGACAAGAAATCGATTGCCGGCTTCAGTTTGACGCATATCGACGGCCCAGGTTGCGATATCGCCCAGAATGTGCCGTTCCTCCCGATCGTCGGCGATTTGTGGAAGTCGCCTGCGACGAACTTTGAAGATTACGGCTCCTCGTACAGGCGGGAGAATGAAACGGCGATTCCGGGATATTACAGCGTATTGCTCGATCGCTACCGGATTCAAGCGGAATTTGCCCCGACCGAACGGGCCGGCATCGGCCGATTCACCTATCCGGCTACGGACAAAGCGACGATGATCATCAATACCGGCATCAACGCTTCCGGCGTTCGCGACGCGTTCGTCCAAATCGACAAGGAAAACCGGATGGTGACCGGCTGGGTCAATGCGGGCGGATTTTGCGGCAGCAAAGGAAGCGGCGGCACGCTTAAAGAGGACACAAACAATTATACCGTATATTTTGCCGCCGAATTCAGCCATCCGTTTGCCGAAGTCGGCACATACAAGAGCGGAGTCATAACGAAAGACAACGTAGAAGAGCGTTCCGAGAAACCGGATCACCGGAAAGTCGGCGCTTATGTGAAGTTCGATACGAGCGAAGATCAGGTTGTTCAGGTGAAAGCGGCGATTTCTTACACGAATATCGACAATGCGAAGTTAAATCTGAAGACAGAAATTCCCGGATGGAATTTCGACGAAGTGTCAAAGGCGGCGCGGGCGAAGTGGAAGAAGGCGCTAAGTTCCATCCTTGTGTCGGGCGGCACCGAGAAACATAAACGGATGTTCTATTCGTTCATGTACCACGCCTTCGTACATCCGAGCGTTTACAACGATGCAAACGGCGATTACCGGGGGTTCGACCAGAAAATATACAACACCGGCGGCAAATATACGCATTACTCCGCCTTCTCCGGCTGGGATGTGTATCGTACGCAGATGCAGCTCATCGCGATGTTGTTCCCGGACGTCGGTTCCGATTTTGCGCAGTCGCTCGTTAACAGCGCGAAAAGCCGAAACGGGTTCCTGCCCAAATGGAGCATCGCCAATTCCGAGACGAACATTATGAACGGAGACCCGGCTTCGGCCACGATCGCCAACATGTATGCATTCGGGGCAAGGGATTTCGATCTTCAAGCGGCGATGGAGATTATGGATCATCACGCCTCGACGCCATCCAGCCTCAACGGCCGCTTCAATCTGGAAGATTATCTCGCCTTGGGCTATATTCCGATCGAAAGAGGAGGATGGGTAACCGGCTATAGCGTCGAGTACGCCGTCGCCGACTATGCCATTGCGCAATTCGCCAAAGCGATCGGAGACGGCGAGCGGTACCATACGTATATGAGCCGCGCGCAAAACTGGAGAAACTCGTTCGAGGACGGCTATATCCGGCCGCGCAAGGCGAACGGAGAGTTCGAGGGCAACTTCGACCCGGCCAGCGAACACGGGTTCCAGGAAGCCAATTCGGCGCAGTACACCTGGGTTGTCGCATTCGATTACAACGGGTTGTTCGAAAAGATGGGAGGCATCGACGCGGCGAGAGATCGGCTGGATTTTTTCTTTACAGAACTGAACGGCGGTTCGCGGAAACCGTATTCGTTCCTCGGCAATCAACCGAGTTACGGCGTCCCTTGGGCTTATAACTTCGCAGGGCAGCCCTGGAAAACGCAAGACATTGCGCGCAGGGCGATGTTCGAACTGTTTCACGACGGTCCCGCCGGCATGATCGGCAACAACGACCTGGGCGCGGGGTCTGCGTGGTTTATTCTCGCTTCGCTGGGATTGTATCCGGAAATTAACGGTATCGGCGGATTTTCCTTGAACGCTCCGCTGTTCGAGGAGGCGTTGATCCGTCTTGGAGATCGCAAAACGTTCACCATTCGCGGACATAACAACCAGAGCGAAGAGGAAGCGCTGCGGATGAAATACATTGACGGCGTCACGTTGAACGGGCAAACCTACGCAAGCACATGGTTACCGTATGAATATATGACGGACGGCGGCGTACTGTCATTCGCGGTCAGCGATCGGGCCAACATGACCTGGGGAACGGGGCCGGTCGATCCCGAGCACCCATCCGACAGTTATTTAGGCTCGCAAATCGTGAATAACGGCCTGTACCGGCTTGTCAATAAAGCGACCGGGCAGGCGTTGGAAATACCTGACGAGGCTGCGGAAAACGGAACGGCGGTGCAAACCGGCGCGGTCGCGGCGACTAACCGCCAGGTCTGGTCTATGAACGGCAATCCGTACGCGAACTATACGATCGCCAATGTAAGCGCGGGTCTTGCGCTTGGATTGGATACGGAATTGGCCAAACCGGTTGTCCGCCAGGCGGATGCGAATCATGCACTGAAATGGGAAGCGCTTGCGACGGGCGACGGATATTACATGGTTAAGAACGTCGAAACGAAGAAATGGCTGAAAGCCGACGATACGGGTGCGGTCGCGGCAGACGAAACAAACGACCTTACGGACGCCCACCAATGGAAGTTTGTACAGACGTTGAAGCCGGGGGCGACCTATCGAATTGTGAACGCCAACGGCGGCAAAGCGCTGGAAGCGAACGAAGAGGGACAATTGCAGCTTGGGGCTTATTATACCGGTGCGGACAACCAACGCTGGACGGTTAGGCAAGCCGGAGACGGCGGTTTCCGCTTCGTGAATGCTGCGAGCCGGAACGTGCTTAGTCTTGCAAACGGCAGCAGCGCCAATTCCACCCGTGCGGTAACGGAAGTTCCCGATGACGCCAAAGCGTACCAAACATGGGATGTCCTGTTTGCATACCAGAACGCTTATCGGATAACGAACGCCGCGCTGACGAATGCCGGCGGCCCGCTGCACCTTGGCGCCCAAGGGACGGCGGATGCCGCGCCTGTCGTCGTGACGGGGACGAACGCGCCGGGTAACGCGCAGTTGTGGAAAATGATCGAGGTTATGGATCCGTTCGAGAGGAGGTTCGACGGAAATGAAAACCAAGATGAATAAAATGTTGCACGCGCTGTTCTGTTTCGCTCTGATATTGGGCGTGTATCCGGCTGCGGGAGCGAGTGCCGCGCCCGGCGATTTGGTGAATGTAGCCTTGGCCGAGACGGTCACGATCACAGCCAACGAAAATAACCCGCCCAACGAGACGGCCGAGAAATTGATCGATCAAAATCAGAATACGAAATGGCTGGGCCGTTCGAATGCGAATCTGTGGATTCAAGTTCAGTTCAAAAACGGCGATACGCAGGCCGTTACAAAGTATAGTTTGACAACCGCCAACGACGCGCCGGGAAGAGATCCGAAAAATTGGCGGGTGGAAGGCTCGAACGACGGAAAGACATGGGACATAATTGACGAACAGACGAACCAATTTGCGGGAGCCGCGCGTTTCTCGACCGAAGAATATACGATAGCAAGCAATAAAGCGGAGGAGTATGCCTATTATCGGCTATATATTACCGCGAACAACGGCGAACCGTTAACGCAACTGGCCGATTGGAAATTGTTCGCCATAGAGCTTGACGATGCGGCTTCCGTATCGATGGCAATGTCCAAGCTGGATCTCGGCGACACGAGCGCCCTGAAGAAAGGGCTAGCGCTGCCTGTCGGTTTTGTCAAGGGAACGAGCATCCGTTGGGAGAGTTCCAATCAAGAATACATGACGAATCAAGGGAAAATCCGGAAACGCCCCGGCATCGGACAGCCCGATGTGAGTCTCATGCTAACGGCAACGATATCGAAAGGTTCGGCAAGCCAAACCAAAACGTTTCCCGTAACGATATTGGCGCTTACCGCAGCCGATTTCGAATATAAAGCGGGCATTGATTTCGAATCCGGTTTGGAAGAGGGAGACCCGCCCTCGACCGATACGGCCGAACCGAACAGCCCGTACCGGATATTGGCTCTGACGAAGAATATGGGCGCTATCTGCTGCGGAATCGGAGGGATGGAGTCGAAGAAAGGTTCGCCCGGCATGCTCGGTTCCGGATCGCTGCTATATTCCGGCAACGCGCTTGATGCAAATTCTTCGCACGCCTATAACTCGGTTTTTGAAGTCGAAATCGTTGTCCGGCCTTCCACGAGGCTGTCCTATTGGGTATATCCGGAGAAAAAGCCTTCGGTGCTCCCGGAAATTGCGCGCACGACAAGCAAATATGCGGCGCTTGATCTTCTGTTTACCGACGGTACTTATTTGCACGAACTGAACGCCTTGGACCAGCACGGCGTCGCTCTTCACCCGAATGCGCAGGGCAAAGGCGGTTTTGTCGTTGAGGATCAATGGAATTATATTTCCGCGAATATCGGCTCGGTTGCAAACGGCAAAACGATCGACAAAATTTTGTTCGGGTTCGATTCCAGCACAGCGGCCTCCGGTTATTTCCGCGGATTCGTCGACGAGATCGTTATCGAGCATGATTCGAATATCGACGAGGAGAACATGGAAGCGGTGCTGGCGGCGAAGGACGCGCTCGATCTCGGCGATCTGTCGGCCGTGTCCGGCGATTTGAGTTTGCCGGCGGAGGGAGAACAGGGGACGACGATCGCCTGGACCAGCTCGAATCCGGGCTTGATCGGCCACGACGGCAAACTGGCTGCAAGACCTTTGCCAGGGTTGCCTAACGGCGAGCTCACGCTCACCGCAACGATTCAAAAGGGCAAAGCAGCCGCTGCGAAGGCTTTCACCGTCGTCGTGTTGGCGCTGACCGATGCGGAAGCGGTCGCCTTGGATCAAGCCCAATTGGATTTGGGAGACATAAGCGCGGTCGCGTCGGACCTATTGCTTCCCGCCAAAGGGGGATTCGGATCGGCCATTGCATGGAACAGTTCGGAACCAGGCACGATCGATTCCTCAGGGAAGGTCAGTCGGCCGAATCAGGATGACAAGTCTGTCGTCTTGACGGCTACGATGACGAGCGGAAGCGAGCGGGAGACCAAAACGTTTGAGGTCCTCGTCGTCGCCTTAGGCGACAACGGGGATGTCGCCAGCGATACGGCCGCGTTGAATCTCGGAGATCTTAGCGCTGTCACAGACAATATTTTCTTGCCTGAATTTGGACAGCAGGGCTCCGCCATCTCCTGGGGTAGTTCGAAGCCGCATGTCATTGACGAGAAGGGGCGGGTCGCGCGTCCTGCGCCCGGCAGCGGAGACGAGGGCGTTACGCTTACGGCGGCGTTGACGAAAGGGGCGGCTAGCCGGACGAAAGAGTTCGCCGTTACCGTTAAGGCATTGACCGCGGATGAAGCGGTACTGCTGTCAGCCGTTCGGGCCCTTGATTTGCCGAGCGCCGATGCGGTGAAAGAGAATTTGAATCTTCCAGCCGCTATTGGGGGAGAGGACGGCGTCGTCGTTTTCTGGGAGAGTTCCCATCCGGGAATTGTCAATTACCGCGGGGAAGTAGCCCGTCCGCGCAACGGGGATCCCGATGTAACCGTGGCGCTCACGGCAACGCTCCGCTATGGGGCGTCAAGCGTGAAGAAGTCGTTTGCCGTCACGGTCAAGGCAATCGGCGCGGAAGAACTGAGCAGCGATGCTGCGCTAAAGGATCTGCGGGTAAACTTTGCTACGATTGCCGGATTCGATCCGGGCAAGCTGGAGTACAATTACGAATTGCCGGCAGGTACGGAGCGGATGCCAAGCGTAACGGCTATGACCTACGATCCGTACGCGCATATGACGATTGCACATGCGAAAACGGCGACGGGAACGACAGAGATTCGGGTTACGGCGGAAGACGGCTCAGCAAATACGTACAAAATTCATTTCACGGAACATAGGGGCAATGATGCGACATTGAAAGCCATCTTCGTGGACGGCCGGCCTTTGGCGGAATTTGAGCGGTATCGCATGGAATACGATGTGAAGCTGCCGGAAGGCATGACACAGGTACCGACTGTCACTGCGGCAACTTACGATCCCAATGCGCAGACGGTCATCACGCCTGCCGCAGCATTGCCAGGGACGGCGACGATACGGGTAACGTCGGAGGACGGTTCGACTGTGAATACGTATGCCATCCATTTTACGGTTGACGGACTGGAAGAGCCGGAAGGAACGGATGCGACCTTGACATCGATCGAACTGGATGGCCGGCCGCTTGCGGAATTTGAGCGATACCGCATGGAATACGAGGTGGAGTTGCCTGCCGGCACATCGATCGCGCCGACGGTTACGGCGGTTGCTTACGATCCGAATTCGCATAAGCTCATCCTGCCTGCCGAAGCATTGCCCGGAACGGCGACGATCCGGGTAACGTCGGAAGACGGCGCCGCGGCGAATACGTATGAGATTCATTTCACGGTAAAGGAAGAGGAGCCGAAGGGCACGGACGCGACCTTGAAGGAAATATACGTAGGCGGCAAAGCGTTAAGCCGTTTCGATCAACACCGGTTCATATACGATGTGACGTTGCCGGCGGGGACGAAGCGGGCGCCGGAAGTGACGGCAGCCGCTTCGGATTCCAAAGCGAGCGTTCGGATTAAGCCGGCGCAGCGGCTTCCGGGCGTGACGGAAATCGTCGTAACGGCGGAGGACGGAATAACGTCGCTCACGTACCGCATTCATTTTACGGTACAATCCTCTTCGCCTGATTCCGGCGGCGGAGGAAATCCGGTTTACGGCGTGCCCGTTCATAATGTAGCGAAACAAGAGGAGAAGCAGAAGGTGGAAGAAAGACCGAGAGTCGACGAAACGGACCGGGGCGAAGAAGGGAAAACGCCGGAACGGCACGCTCCGCAAGCAACGTTGAGCGATATTGCCGCGCATTGGGCCAAGGAAGCGATTGAAAAGGCGGTGAGGCTCGGCTTCGTGACCGGTTACGAGGACGGCACGTTCCGTCCGAACGCCGAAGTGACGCGCGCGGAATTCGCGGCCATGCTGGCTCGCGCCATGAAGTGGGAGGGAGACGGCGCAAGCCTCAGCTTTGCCGACCGGGATGCGATTCCGGCATGGGCCGGAACGTCCGTGGCCGGAGCGGTCAAGGCGGGAATGATCCAAGGTTACGATGACAATACGTTCCGTTCGGCACGAAACGTAACCCGCGCCGAGATCGCAGCCATGATCGTACGGGCGCTCGGATTGAAAGTCAATCCGGATGCGGAGTTGACGTTCGCCGATACGGATCGGGTGCCCGCATGGGCCGTGCCTTATGTAGCCGCTGCGGCGGAAGCCGGACTGATGCAAGGCAGAGGGAACAATCAATTCGCTCCGGGCGACAATGCGGCCCGGGCGGAAGCGGTGACGCTGATCCTCGCCATGCTGGAGTCCAAGTAAGAGATAAACAACTTAAGGGCAACCGTTATTGGCGGTTGCTTTTTTTTTCTCTTGGAAGAACGGATCGTATGTGGTATGGCCGGCAGCGTCGTTGGATTTTGTCCAATGTTTTCGCTAATCCGGCTCCGTTATACGGCCTTACACTGGAATTTATCCAGTAGATTGCTCGAAAATTCGGAAAATAGAGAAATGGGGGAGAATCTATTGGATGTTTTCCAATCGTGCCCTGCTTCTCCCCATAAAAACTTCATTTCTATTGGATATATTCCAACGGAGACGAAGGGATTGCGTTCCCGGTCATAACGGAAGCGAACGAAAAGGCCGCGACGCAGCTTCAATCCCCTCCGATTTTTTGCTATACTAAAGTATTGGAATGGAACTTGCCGCAATCGAGGGAGGGATGGCCGATGACGGAGCATGAGGAACCGGAGCAAAGCTCATATATGGACAATATTCGCAACAAACTGGCGCTGCTGCCGGATCAGCCCGGTTGTTATTTGATGAAGAACGGCGAGGGCACGATCATTTACGTCGGGAAGGCGAAAGTGCTGAAAAACCGGGTGCGTTCGTATTTCACGGGAAGCCACGACGGAAAGACGCAGCGGCTCGTCTCGGAAATCCGCGATTTTGAATATATCGTAACGTCGAGCAACATGGAGGCGCTCATTTTGGAGTGCAACCTGATTAAGAAGCATTACCCGCGATATAATGTTTTGTTAAAAGACGACAAGTCGTTTCCCTATATTAAAATAACGAACGAAGAGCATCCGCGGCTCGAGGTGACGCGGCGCGTCGTGAAGGACAAGGCGAAATATTTCGGACCGTATCCGAACGCCTTCGCCGCCCAGCAAACGAAGAAGCTGCTGGATCGGATGTACCCGCTGCGCAAATGCCGCACATTGCCGGACCGCGTCTGCCTCTATTATCATCTCGGGCAGTGCATCGCGCCATGCGAATACGAAGTGAAGCCGTCGCAATACGAAGAGATGGTGCAGGAAATTGGCCGCTTTCTGGGCGGCGGCCACGAGGAAATTAAGCGCGAGTTGCAGAGCAGGATGGAGGAAGCGGCGGAAGCGCTCGAATTCGAGCGCGCGAAAGAATTGCGCGATCAGATTATGAGCATCGATGCGATTATGGAGAAGCAGAAGATTACGACATCCGACGCGATGGATCGCGACGTGTTCGGCTACGCCGTCGACAAAGGCTGGATGTGCGTGCAAATCTTGTACATGCGCCAAGGGAAAATGATCGAGCGGCACGCTTCGGTCTTCCCGTTCTACGGAGAGGCGTATGAAGATTTCATCTCTTTCGTGACGCAATATTACAGCGACAATCCGGCGCTGCCGAAGGAAGTGCTTCTGCCCGAGCAGCCGGCGCTCGTCGCGGAGAGCGTAGCGGAGGCGGAGGGCGATTCTGGCGCTCATCAGGCCGAGCCAGGCGTCGCGGCGCAAGAAACTGTCGGCGCCGAAGCGCTGCAGCAATGGTTGAATATTAAAGTGCATGTCCCTAAACGCGGTTTGAAGAAACAGATGGTGACGATGGCGCTCGATAACGCGCGCATGGCGCTGCAGGAGAAATTTCTGCTTATCGAACGCGACGAGGCCCGCAGTTCGAAGGCGGTCGAAAACTTGGGCGGATGGCTTGGCCTCGGCAAGGTAGGACGGATCGAGGCGTTCGACAACTCCAACATTCAAGGGACCGATCCCGTTTCGGCAATGGTCGTATTCATCGACGGCAAGCCCGCTAAGAACGAATACCGCAAATATAAGGTCCGCACCGTACAAGGGCCGGACGATTACGAAACGATGCGGGAAGTGATCCGGCGCCGGTACGAGCGGGTGCTGAAAGAGAATTTGTCCCTGCCGGACCTGATCGTCGTGGACGGCGGCAAAGGCCAAATATCCGCCGCGGTCGATATTTTGGAGAACGAGCTAGGATTGTATATCCCCGTCTGCGGCTTGGTGAAGGACGAGAAGCATAAGACGGCGCAGCTTATGATCGGCGATCCGCCGGAAGTGGTGCCGCTGCCGCGCGACAGTCAGGAGTTTTATTTGCTGCAGCGGATCCAGGACGAGGTGCATCGCTTTGCCATTTCGTTCCATCGCCAGCAGCGCGGCAAGTCGATGGTCGCTTCGAAGCTCGATTCGATTCCCGGCATCGGCGAGAAACGGCGCAAGGCGCTGCTGAAACATTTCGGCTCGCTTAAAAAAATAAAAGAGGCTTCCGTCGAAGACTTCAGGCCTCTTTCGATCGGCGACAAGCTCGCCGCATCCATTATACAAGCGCTTCAGGAGGAGGAGTCGTAACTTGCGGCTCCTCTTTCGTATTGCGTCTGCGGTACAGCGCACGGATGATCCAGGCGACGAGCGCGGGAAGAATCAGATAGAAGATTCCCCACAGGATGTTGCCGGTCCCTCCCATAAACATAAGATTGAGCGCGAACAGCACGCTGTCGAACACGACATGCGCAAAGACGGCCGCGATAAATCCGTACCGCAAAAAGATAAAGCTGAAGATAAGGCCGAGAATCGTGAGCTCGATCACCCGCGAGTAAGTCGGATACACTTGATATCCCGTATGTCCGAATGCCCATATGAGCGTCGGAATGAGGCATGCCAGAAACGTATTGCGCACCAGCTTCTTCATGATGGCGATGCCGAAAAGACGATAGACCGCTTCTTCGCCGATTCCCGCGCCCCAGGCCAGAAGCGGAAACAGCCACGGATAAGTCATATTGTACGGAGATTGCGACGCATCCGTCGTGAACCAAGTTCCGATCCCGCTGCTCAAGCCGATGAAAATAACCGGCTGAAGCCCGAGCAGGATGAAGGCGGTCAAGTAACCGATCCACATGCTGCGGAACGTATAGTCCCCGTATCCCGCTTCCCGCGGGCGCGGCCAAGGGTTGAGCCCGCGCTTGCGCCACAAGCCGTCGCCGGCCACGAGAGAGAAATAGATGGAAGCGCCGAGCGCCAGCGTAAACAAGCTTTGTACGATAATGCCGAAATAGATGGCGACATCGACGGTCGGCGTTTCCCCAAGCATCGATTTCAGTGCCGGAAACATGTTGAGCGTCCCGATAATATTGACGGCCGTATAGACTGCCGCAAGCAAGATGCCGCGCTTAAACGAGGTGAAAGAGCGGGTCAAGGCGCTGTATACGACAGCCAGAACGGCGAGCGCCAGCGTCAACAAACCGTAACCGATGCCCGTCATCCAACTTGCATACCTCGATTGTTTCTCAACATAGGCCGCATGCGATTCCGGCACGGTAAACGCCGGTTTAAACCCGACGATGTCCGGGCCGCGGAATTGAACCCGAAGCTCCAAGCCGGATTGTCCGATCGTCCGCGACATGTCTTGCAATACGACCGTGTATAATCCGTTCTGTGCATATCCTTTCGATATTTCCTGTAGCTGCTCCGGCCGGTACCCCATTTGCCCGGCAAATTGCTTAGCCGATTCCAATCTTCCATCCGGATCGGCCGCAGCCCCCTCCTTGTTCGCGGCGGGCGGCGTGTAAATGCTCCAGCGCGCGACTTTGCCTGTTTGCATATGTACATACACATAATATACTTTTCCTTTGACACTGCGGTCCTTCAACTCCACACGATACGTATCGTACGGGAATTCCCGCTCGAACTTCCGGTTGTAGTCGTTTAATAGCCGGTTGGCCGTTAAATATCCGTACAGCAATTTGTCCGTATCGTAAATCGCATATCCCGACGCAAGTTCCGGATCGGCATCCTTCCACTGTGTCAAAGTGAAAGATAACGCCGCGTCGATCGCTTTCTCTTTCGAAATGACCGCCCCGCTCTCCGCGCCCGGAGATTCATTCGTAAAGACCGGCAGCACTTGCAGCACCAAAAATACGATGAGACCGATCCCCGCCAGTATACCGAGCAATCTACGGTCGGCGCGGAGCGATAAACGTTCCCCCAATCGGTTCATGAAAATCCTCCTCGTCATATCGCAGTTGCAATTTCATTAAGGTTAATGATGCCATATTTTCGGAGCGTTCGCAAAAATGAAATAAATTGTTGAGACAGGTCGGTGATTTGGCAAGATAGGTCATAATAAAGATTATGATATGCAAATTCGTTTCTATGGAGTATACTTTGCTTTATAATTTTTCTCATTCATTGGCGGGCCGTTTTTTGAGCGAACATTTTATTAGAGGTGATGATGAAATTGAAGCGGCGATTGCATCCTTCCCGGTTATCTCCTCCCCGCATTTTGGCGATCGGTTTTGCGGCGATGATCCTGGTCGGGACATTGTTGTTAATGATGCCGATTTCGAATGCGGAGGGGAGAACGCTCGCGTTCGTCGACGCGCTGTTTACGGCGACTTCGGCCACCTGTCTGACAGGTCTGGTCGTTGTGGATACGGGAACTCACTTTACCGTTTTCGGCCAGATCGTGATCGCGATTCTGATCCAAGTCGGCGGGCTGGGATTTATGACGATGGCGACTTTATTCGCGCTCGTGTTCAAGAAGAAAATATCGCTGCGGGAGCGTCTCATTCTTCAGGAAGCGATGAATCAATCGAGCATCGAAGGGATAGTGCGTTTGATTCGGAAGGTGCTCATTTATGCGCTGACGATCGAAGGATGCGCCGCCATACTGTTTACGATCCGCTGGTCGTTCGATATGCCGTTCGGGCGCGCGCTGTATTACGGCGTATGGCATGCGGTGTCGCTGTTCAATAATGCGGGCTTCGACCTGTTCGGCCATTTTCGCAGTTTGACGATGTATGTGAGCGATCCGCTAACCAACTTGGTATCCATGTTTCTGATCGTTTCGGGGGGCATCGGATTTATCGTCCTTTCCGATTTGGTCGAATACCGCAAGAAACGCCGGCTGTCGCTGCATTCCAAAGTCGTACTGACCATGTCGTCGTTTCTCATCGTAATCGGAGCTATCGTCATGCTTATATTTGAATTTACGAATGCGAAGACGCTTGGCCCGCTTGATTGGAGCGGCAAAATATTATCTTCTTTCTTCCAATCCGTCACGACCCGAACGGCGGGAGCGAATACGCTCGACATTGGGGAATTGCGGCAAGCGTCGCAATTTTTCATGATTATATTAATGTTTATCGGAGCTTCCCCGGGCTCAACCGGAGGCGGCATCAAAACGACGACGTTTGCGATTTTGATCGGTGCGGTCGTCGGGATGGTCCGCGGCAGAGACGATATCATTATGTTTCAATTCCGTTTGGGGAAAGAGCGGATATTCAAAGCGTTGACGGTTGCGCTGCTTGCGTTGTCGCTGATCGTATTCGTATCGATGGTGCTCTCAACGACGGAATCGCATTCGTTCTTGGCCATATTGTTCGAAACGACATCGGCGTTCGGTACGGTCGGCTTGTCGATGGGAATTACGCCGGACCTGTCCGTATTCGGCAAAATCGTCATCAGCTTCATGATGTTCGCCGGCAGATTAGGGCCTTTGACGCTTGCTTACGCATTGGGGCCGAAAAAAGAGAAAGAATTGTACCGGCATCCGGAAGGAAAAATGATTATAGGATAAGGAGCTTTGGCAGGAGATGAATACGGAGCAATTTGCCGTCATCGGACTGGGGCGTTTCGGCTCCAGCTTGGCGAAAGAATTGATCGAGTTAGGAAACGAAGTGTTAGGAATCGATAAGGACGAAGAAGTCGTGCATGAATTGAGCGATGTGCTGACGCATACCGTCGTGGCCGACGCGACGGAAGAAGAGATGCTCCGTTCGCTCGGAATCCGCAATTTCGATTGTGCGGTCGTGGCGATCGGGGACGATATCCAAACAAGCATATTGGCGGCTATTCTGATGAAGGAGTTAGGCGTCAAAAAAGTGGTGGCCAAAGCGATTTCGGTGCTTCATGGCCGCGTATTGGAAAGAATCGGCGTCGATCGCGTCATTTATCCGGAACGCGATATGGGCGTTCGGGTGGCGCATCAACTGGTGTCGCCCAATTTGCTCGATTATATCGAGCTGTCGCAAGATTTTACGATTGCGGAATTGTCCGTGCCCGATTGTTTGTCAGGCATGTCGCTCAAGGAATTGAATATCCGCGCCCGCTTCGGATTCAGCATCGTGGCGCTCAATAAACCGTACGGCGTCATCATCGCCCCTACGGCAGAAGATATTGTCGAGAAGGAAGATATGATGGTCGTCATCGGTACGAACGAACAAATCGAAGCGTTTCAGGAAACGGCATTAAATCAAGAGAAAAATGGATAGCCTATAACACTTTTCTGACAAAACTGATCATTTATTTACGGGTAAATGATCAGTTTTTTTCATGATTAGAAAGGGAATGGTCTTAATTATACATGATTTTAGACAAACGTTTGGGCAGTATAAAACTGCTGATATATAAGGTTTTATCGAAAGTTGATTCGCTTCATTTTACGAAAATTATTGACGAAATTAATGCTATAATATATGATGAATTCAATTCATAAATGACCATTTTTGCAAACGCTTTCCGGAAAGGAGGGAGAACGATACCTACATTAAAAGATGTCGCTAAACTGGCCGGCGTATCCGTTTCTACGGTGTCGCGCACCTTGAATGACGATAACAGCCAAATGGTGAAGGAAGAAACGAAAAAGAAAATTTTCGAAGCCGCGGCGCAACTGGGCTACAGGCGCGCCTCCTTCGAGAATCGGCATGAAAGCTGGATGCAGCGCAAAGATGCGCCGCCGCAAATCGGTTGTTTCCTGTCGGTCACTCAACATAAATACAACCATCCTTATTTCTCCACGATTTTATCGGGAATTGAGAAGGGGCTTCGGAATGAAGGCGCATCGCTGGCATATGTTTATACGCTGGAGGAGTTCAAGGATCGGGACAATTTGCGGCGGATCGTCCATGGCGCGAAGGTGGACGGCGCTATTATTATCGAAGGAATGGAGCCGGAAACGTACCAATTTATCAAAAATTATATTCCGTCGATCGTCGGCGTCGATATTGCCGATCCGGATGTTTCGGTCGTTTCGTACGACCGGGTGGCTGCCGCCAAGGAAGCGGTTAATCATCTCATCGGCCAAGGGCATCGGCGCATCGGTTTTATCGGAGGCGCGGGATTAAGCGGAATGATCGAACGGGAAAAAAGATTTCGCGGCTATCAATCCGCCTTACAGGAAGCCGGCCTGCCGCTTCGATCCGAATGGATTATGGATGCGGGGTGGAATGTCGACGAAAGCTACCGGGCGATGAAGGAACTGCTGGAAAACGATAAGGGCGACGATCTTCCGACGGCGATGTTCGCGGCGAGCGATATGATGGCCATTCCCGCGATGCGGGCCGTGTCGGAGAAGGGACTGAACATTCCCGAACATATGGCGTTTATGGGACATGACAATATCGATTTGTCGGAATATACGATACCGCCGCTGTCCACTATGCATGTGCCTAAATTCGAAATCGGCCTAATAGCCGCGAGCTTGATCGTGGATACGATCGAAGGACGCTATCCTCTGCCGATCAAAATGATCGTCCCGCATGAAATGAAAGTCAGGTCTACATCGGATTGCGAAAGATAATCATTCGTTTTATGAAACCAGTGTAATGGAGGAGTTGTCATGAAAAAAAGTTGGGTCGTTATGCTGCTGCTTCTATTGTCCTGCGGGTTCGCGATGCCTGCCGGGGCGGCAACGCCGCGAACGGACGCCCCGCTCGTCAAGGACGGAATCCGGTTTTACCCGAAAAACAAATTGTCGGGGGTTCAAACCTACACAGTATACTACGGCGAGGACAAAATCGAAGAGATGAAGCGGTTCGACCTTGCGATTTTGGAAACGGCTTCGCAAACGGAGGAAAGGATACGCGATTTGACAAAATCCGGTACGATCGCTCTCGGCTATATCAGTATCGGGGAAGCGGACCCGGAGACATGGTATTATCCGTTTGTCGATAAAAAATGGATGCTCGGAGACAATACGAACTGGAATTCCCAATTTATCGACGTGCGCCATCAAGGATGGCATGATCTGGTCTTGAACAAGATGATTCCGCGGATTGCCGGATATGGCGTTCAAGGGCTGTTTCTCGATACGGTAGATACGGTCGACGTGGAACCCGGCATGAAGGATGCGATGACGGATCTGATCCGGGAAATTCGCGAGGCTTACCCGGACCTCATTCTCGTCATGAATCGCGGTTTGACGATTATGGACGAAGCGATCCCGTATATCGACGGGCTGATGTTTGAATCTTTCTCCGGCAACGTCGATTGGGATACGGTCGATTGGGATACGAATCCGCCGCGGGCCGTCTATCGCCAATGGACGGGCGGCGATGAATTATGGACGACGGATGTCGCAAGCAAACTCGGCGAATGGCAGCGAAGAACGGGCCTTACGGTGCTGGCGCTCGATTATTCAAACCCGGGCGACAAGGAATCGATCGAATACGCTTACGAGCGGGCAACCGCATTCGGCACAGGATTGTGGGACTTTGTCCCTTATGTGTCGACCCTTGATTTGCAGCATATTTACAAGCATAATATCGACTATCAACGCAGCGACGCTTTCCGCGATTCGGACGGAGACGGCGTGACCGATGCGGAGGAAATCGAGGCCGGCCTGAACCCCGCCAAGCCTTTTTCCAAGAAGAAAGGTTTATCCGATCTGAGCGTCTTCGAAGCGCTTAAAGTAAAGCAATGGGCGGAGGAACGGTTAAAGACGGCAGCTGACGAGAAGGCAAAAGCCGCTTTGTCGCAAGTCGCGGCATGGATGGATTCGTTCATGCAAAAACCGGATTTGGAAAATATCATGTTCGCGCGAATGTTCCTGCTCCAATACCAGGCGACTGCCGAGCCGGATCCGGGCGTAACCGAAACGATGAGCCGGCTTAACGATTTGACGTGGCAATTGAAATCCAAATAATCTTCGCAGATATCCCGCAGCTATAGGGCCGTCTGCCGTTTGAGAGCCGTACCTTCTTCAAGGTGCGGCTATTTTTTGAAAAACGCCTTCGCTTCGTCGATGAAATGCCGCGCCGTCATGCTAAGCGTAGCGGGATCGACATAGATAAGAGCGGTCGTGCGCTGCGTTTGCTCCAATTCTTTAAAGTTGACGACGACCAGTTCGTTGTCCGCGAGCAGTTGCGGCCGCAAATACGATTGAGGAAGGAGCGTCGCCAGTTTGCATGTCGCCAGCAAACGGAGAATCGCCTCGAAGGAGTCGATTTCCATGCGCACGTCGGGCATAATGCGGTACCGATGAAACAGCTCGTCCGTCAAGATGCGGTACCACGTTCCTTTGGAGAACAGAATCATCGGCAATCCGTTGAAATCGTTCATCCCGATCGGATGGTCGGGCTGGCGGCCGAGGAGCAGCGGATGATGCTTCGGCAGGACGAGGCATAAATGATCCTTGAACAACGGCAAGCAATGCAACGTTTTGTCGTCGATGAACGAGGCGACGAGCCCGATGTCTACTTTCTTCTCTTTGACAAGCGAGGCGATCTCGTGCGTTTTGCCTGTAATGGCTTTTAATTCGACGTCCGGATGTTTGGTCATAAAGATGTTCATCATATCAGGTAAGGTGGATTGCAGCGTGGTCAAGCTGGCTCCGATCGTTATCGTGCTTTTGCCTTCTTGCCTGTATTCGTTGATGGTCCGCAAATAGTTATGCTGCAATTGGCGAAGCTCCAGCGCGAATTCGTACGTCAACTGCCCGATTCGCGTCAGTTCGAGCCGCTTGCCTTTGCGCACGAACAGCTGCACGCCCAAGTCTTCTTCCAGGCGGGATATTTTGCGGGAGAGGGCCGGTTGCGATATATTTAACACTTGCGACGCTTTGTTCAAACTGGATTGTTCCACGACGACTGTAAACTCATGCATGATATCTAGCATCGTCATTTCTCCTTCTTCATGTATATATGCAAAAAAGTTATAATAAGTAATACCAATTAAGCAATTCCATTATAAGCTAAAAAGGAGTAAGATGATAGATGGTGAAAAGGTGATATAGATCACACTTTTTCGAATGAATAATAATGGACAATTGAACGCATCTATTGAAAGGAGAACGCTTACTTATGAAAGGAACTTCTTTTTATTCACGGAAGTTACACTCTTTGCTCGGGGTCATTCCGCTCGGCTTATTCATTATTGAGCATATGCTGACGAATTACTCGGCATTTGAAGGCGGTCAAGAGGGGTTTAACGCCAGCGTAAAGTTTCTGAACGACTTGCCGCTTATTTTTTTCCTGGAGCTGTTCGGGATATGGCTTCCGCTGCTGTTCCACGGAGTATATGGACTGTACATCGCGTATCAAGCGAAAAACAATGTCGGCAGCTACAGTTACGGCCGCAACGTGATGTTCATGCTGCAAAGGCTTACAGGGGTCATTACGTTTATTTTCGTCGTATGGCATTTTTACGATACCCGCTTCCAACTCGCGCTTGGCACCGTAACGCATGAAGGATTGGGCGGGCATATGAACGGAATCGTATCGAATCCGCTCTTCTTTGCTTTTTATGTGATCGGCGTCATTTCCGCCGTATTCCATTTCAGCAACGGGATCTGGTCGTTCCTCGTCAGCTGGGGCATTACCGTCGGTCCGCGTGCGCAACGCGTATCCTCGTATATTTGCATGGGAATGTTCGTGATCGTGGCAACATTGTTTATTTTATCGCTGGTCGCATTTCGCGGAGATGAATTCCAAGCGGCCACGGCTATGTTGAATTCCGTGACAGCGGTACTTGGTTAAAAGGAGGAAAAGCGAATGGCTAAAAATAAAATCATAGTAGTAGGCGGCGGATTGGCAGGACTCATGGCGACGATTAAAGCCGCGGAAGCGGGCGTTCACGTCGACCTCTTCTCGCTTGTACCCGTCAAACGTTCTCACTCCGTGTGTGCGCAAGGCGGAATTAACGGCGCGGTCAATACGAAAGGGGAAGGCGACTCGCCGTGGGAGCATTTTGACGATACGGTTTACGGCGGCGACTTTTTGGCGAACCAGCCTCCGGTCAAAGCGATGTGCGAAGCCGCTCCGGGCATTATCCATCTGATGGACCGCATGGGCGTAATGTTTAACCGCACTCCTGAAGGTCTGCTTGATTTCCGCCGATTCGGGGGAACGAAACATCATCGTACGGCGTTCGCCGGAGCGACGACAGGACAGCAGCTTCTGTATGCGCTAGACGAGCAGGTGCGCCGTCATGAAGCGGCAGGACTTGTAACGAAATACGAGCATTGGGAATTCCTGTCCGTCGTGCTTGACGACGAGGGGGCTTGCCGCGGCATTTGCGGACAAGATTTGCGTACGATGGAAGTCGTTACGTTCGCGTCGGACGCGGTCATTCTTGCGACCGGCGGACCCGGCATCATTTTCGGCAAAACGACGAACTCGGTCATCAACACAGGCACGGCGGCAAGCGCGGTGTACCAGCAAGGCGTTTATTACGCGAACGGGGAATTCATTCAAATTCACCCGACGGCGATTCCGGGAGACGACAAGCTGCGGCTTATGTCGGAATCGGCTCGCGGCGAAGGCGGCCGGATTTGGACATACAAAGACGGCAAGCCGTGGTACTTCCTGGAGGAAAAATATCCTGCATACGGAAACCTCGTTCCGCGCGATATTGCAACTCGGGAAATTTTCCACGTATGCGTCGATTTGAAGCTTGGCATTAACGGCGAAAATATGGTTTATCTCGATTTGTCGCATAAAGATCCGAAGGAATTGGATGTCAAGCTCGGCGGCATTATCGAAATTTACGAGAAATTCGTGGGCGACGATCCGCGCAAGCTGCCGATGAAAATTTTCCCGGCCGTTCACTATTCCATGGGCGGCATGTGGGTCGACTACAATCAAATGACGAATATTCCCGGACTGTTCGCGGCAGGGGAATGCGAGTATCAATATCACGGCGCCAACCGTTTGGGGGCGAACTCGCTCGTTTCGGCTATCTTCGGCGGCATGGTGTCGGGACCGAAAGCGGTCGAATATATTCGCGGTTTGAGCAAATCGGCTGAAGATCTTCCTTCTTCCATCTACGAACAAGAGAAGAAGAAACAAGCCGACAAGTTCGAAAGCTTGCTGAAAATGGAAGGCACGGAAAACGCCTACGCGCTTCATAAGGAATTGGGCGAATGGATGACGAACAATATGACGGTCGTCCGTTATAACGATAAATTGGAACAAACGATCGGCAAAATCAAAGAATTGAAGGAGCGTTACCGCAACATCAATATTACGGATACGTCCCGCTGGAATAACCAAGGCGCTTCGTTTACGCGTCAATTGTGGAACATGCTGGAGCTGGCCGAGGCGATGACGAAGGGTGCGTTGCTCCGCAACGAAAGCCGCGGCGCGCATTACAAGCCGGAATTCCCGGAACGCGACGACGAGCAATACTTGAAAACGACGAAAGCGAAATGGACGCCGGACGGTCCGGAAATCGGCTACGAAGATGTGGACGTCTCTTTGATCAAGCCGCGCAAGCGCGATTACTCGACAGATAAGAAGAAAGGAGAATAAACGATGGCGGAAACTACGGCGACACCTAAAGCAGTAAAGTTTATCGTATCGCGTCAGGACGGACCGGATTCGAAGCCGTATACCGAGGAATTCGAAGTGCCGTACCGGCCGGGCATGAACGTGATTAGCGCATTTATGGAGATTCAACGAAACCCGGTCAATACGAAGGGCGAGAAGACGTCTCCGGTTTGCTGGGAATCGAACTGTTTGGAAGAAGTATGCGGCGCCTGCTCCATGGTTATCAACGGCAAACCGCGCCAAGCCTGCGCGGCGCTCGTCGACAAGCTGGAGCAACCGATCCGCGTTGAGCCGATGCGTACGTTTCCGGTCGTTCGCGATTTGATCATCGACCGCAGACGGATGTTCGACTCGCTCAAGCGCGTGAAAGCTTGGATTCCGATCGACGGAACCTACGACCTCGGTCCGGGACCGCGGATGGCGGAATCGAAGCGTCAATGGGCGTATGAATTGTCGAAATGTATGACATGCGGCGTTTGCCTGGAAGCCTGCCCGAACGTAAACGATAAATCGGATTTCATCGGCCCGGCGCCGATTTCGCAAGTTCGCTTGTTCAACGCCCATCCGACGGGCGAAATGAACAAGGAAGAGCGTTTGGAAGCGTTGATGGAGGAAGGCGGAATCGAAGGTTGCGGCAACTCGCAAAACTGCGTCCGCTCCTGCCCGAAAGGCATCCCGCTTACGACGTCGATCGCCGAAATGAACAAGGAAACGACGAAACATATGTTCAAGAAATGGTTAGGGGTATAACGATCGTACCCAACGCCCCGATTGTTAAGCTAAAGACATATCTGCCTGCGCTAATATCCGTTACGGGATTCGCAGCGGGTATGTCTTTTTTTTGTTTAAAAAAATAGATTTAGAGGCGAAAAATTACAACAACTGAAGCTTGATTTAAAAAATCGAACATGATAACCTAACATAAAGATTGCCGCATCATGCCGGAGGCAGGCGATTACGATCGGAGGTGGATGTATGACGGGAGCCCGACAACTCAGGTTTCATAGCAAGCCTTTCGTAAGCATTATGATCGTACTCATGATCTGTACCGCCTTCGTTCCCTTTAGTATGGAAGCGGGTTCGAAGCCGCTCGGGGATGCGATGCACGAAGTAAAGGTGATTAAAAGCCATCATTCGGTCAGGCACATTTTTTTCCCTGCCATGCATTGGTTTGTAAAAATCGGAACCATCGTTCCGCCGTCTTTTTTGTTGCTTATATGTATCTTTGTTTACTCTATCGTAAGTTACCGAACGTTCATCCCGATCAAGATGAAACGTCTCTTTCTAATGCCCATTAAGTTTACGTCGAGCTTCGTGCCCAGTACAGCATGTTCTTAGACGAAAATATAAAAAAAAATAAGTCAAACTCATATTGGAGGTTATTTCTTTGAATATTAGAGAAACGGATTTGCCGGGAATCGGACATAAATATGTGCTTGAAGCGCGCAGCGGCGACAAACTCGTTATCATTATCCATGACGACGGGCGGCGGGAGGTCTATCATTTCGACCATGACGATGCGGAAGAGAGCGTTTCCATGGTCAGCTTTGACGACGACGAAGCCCGTTTGATCGCGGGAATTATCGGCGGCATGACTTACCGCCCGAAAGCGCTCGAGACGATCGAGGTGGCGCTGGACGATCTGGTAATCGAGTGGTATAAGGTAGAACCAGGCGCGAAATGCATCGGATATACGATCGCCCAATTGGATGTCCGCCAAACGACGGGGGCGACAATCATCGCCATTATCGAGAAAGACCATAAAAAACATATTAATCCCGCTCCGGACTACAAATTTGCGCCGGAATCGACATTGGTCGTAGCGGGGGAAAGACATCAAATCAAGAAGTTGAAAGAATTTTTACTCAACGGAAACGAAGCGCAGAATACATCGGCTTAGCCGGTACAATGCAGCCAACGGTATCGCTCTTTCCTTCGCGGGAAACGTGATGACGCGTTGGCTGTTTTGTTTAATTTGCCGGAGCATTCCAAAGAAAAAAGTCAACAATGTCGCCCGCCATTCGTCTACTAGGTGAGGTGAATTTTATGCGAAAAACAATTGTCTTTATACTCATTAGTTTGCTGGTTCAATGGAACAATTGAAAATAATCGTTTTCAGCGTTTGTCTGGGAGTTGTATTCGAATGGCCCGGCTGCCTGAAAATATTGAAAAAACAATTTGCATTTCGTTATTGGCTTGTTATCCCGTTAATCGTATGCTTGTTATTATCCATTCTGCCTCTCTTTCCGATTAACAGTTGGACGACCACCATAGTTGGATATTTATTTTTCCGCTTACATACGAATATCATTTTCGGCATCTTAAGCGGCATTTTAATGGTTCGTATGATCACTAGAAACGATAGTATAACGCGTTGAAGCACTTGGAGATGATAGCATGTTCTTGCGCAGACTTGAGATTATAAATAAAACCGGAACGGTTGATTATCCATTTAACATTCCAGCGATAAGGAAATTGACTTCCCTTGAGTTTAAGACGAACGTGACGTTCTTCGTCGGAGAAAACGGATCGGGCAAATCGACGATTCTCGAGGCGATCGCCTTCCAATGCGGGTTCAATACGGCGGGCGGCGGCAGGAACAATTACTACGAAGTGGATGCTTCCCACTCCGGATTAGGCGATCATATCCGGCTTTCCTGGATGCCTAAGATTACAAACGGTTTTTTTATGCGGGCGGAAACATTTTACCACTTTGCTTCCCATTTAGAAACAATGCCGGATAGTTTACGGTACTATGGCGGTCGATCCTTGCATCAACAATCGCATGGCGAAGCCTTTCTCTCCCTGTTTAGCCACCGATTCGGCAAAAAGGCGATCTACTTGCTGGACGAACCGGAGGCAGCTCTGTCACCCGCAAGGCAATTGGCATTCATGCGAATCATCAAAAATTTGGAGAATGAAGCTCAGTTTATCATTGCAACGCATTCTCCGATTTTGCTTGGTTACCCTAACGCGCAAATTTTGAATTTTGACGCGCAGCCGGTTCGGGAGATTCGATACGAAGATACGCTGCATTATATTATAACCAGACGCTTTCTTGAGAACAGGGGAAAGGTGTTAGATGAATTGTTTTCTGATTAAAACGGTCGAGCATCTCTGGAATTGATAGAGCGGTATGATGACCATTCCTTCCCTTTGTCGATATCCCTTTCGTTCAGAAACGCCGGATTTGATGTACTTCCTCCCTATCCTTAGCGAAGGGGATTTCGACAAAAGGGCGGAAAAAGAGGGAACAAGGCACTAGCGTTGCATCGAAAAAGGCTGCGGATTCGAGTTCATGGAAGTTGTCAGCGTGATTGGCCGGCAACTCACCGATAACCCAACATTATTTTAGAAAGGAAAACGGTATGCCCTTCACCTTCGCACATCCTATATACGCCCTCCCCTTGCGCAAGTTGAGACCCGCCTGGTTCAGTTTGACCGGGCTCGTACTGGGGGCGATGGGGCCGGATTTTGAATATTTTCTTGCTCTGGAGCCGTATGCGACGATCGGACATTCGATAAAAGGACTAATACTGCAAGTGATCCCGTTGTCCGTCCTGTTTGCCATTTTGTTTCATTTCATCGTGAAGCGGAAGCTTGTACGCCACTTGCCGGCATTTTGGCAGCTTGATCGAAGGGCCGCCGCGCTCATTACGCCTTGGCAGCTGCGGACATGGAGGCAATGGATCGTCTTTGTCGGATCGGTAGTCATAGGTTTTGCCACGCATATTTTTGTTGACGCATGGACGCATGAGGGCGGTTCCTTCGTACAGCAATGGGCATGGCTGCAGCAACCGATATTGCTAGGTTCTCCTGCTTATAAATTGCTCCAATACGGCTTGTCCTTGCTCGGCCTCATCGCGGAGTTCGGACTTATTGTTTGGCTATTGGCCGCCGCGCCGGCGAACGGCAGCGCCGTACTGCACGAATCGAGAGCCGATGCGGTCAACCGTACCCGAAAGATGCTGTATTGGGCCGGTGTTGCGCTCTGTGGACTGCTCACAACCGCATTCAAATTATGGCTGTCGCCTAGCTATAATACGATTGGGATCATCGTCGTTGCGCCCATCTCTGGCTCATTGCTTGGCTTATTGCTCGTATCCTGTTGGAGCAAGCGGTCGATGCAAAAGCGAAGATGACCGTGTGCGGACGGACGCACGTGAATAGATCGATTGTATTTGCGCGCCAAAATGCGGTAAAGTGAGATAGATAGCAATTATTTTCATAAAAGGAGGATGGCCTCATGAATGTTGCCGCCGCATACTTGCAAGATGCGATAAGGACGTTTGAAAGCATGAAAAAGCTGGCCGACAAAACATTGGAGCAGTTGGACGATTCGCAGTTCTACGTGGCACTCGACCCGGAGTCCAATTCGATGGAGATTCTTATTCAACATATGCATGGCAATATGCTGTCCCGCTGGACGGATTTCCTGACGACCGACGGGGAGAAGGCAGACCGGGACAGAGACGGCGAATTTGAAGCCGGAAGGCTCGACCGCCGCGAACTGTTGGAACGCTGGGAACAAGGCTGGAACACGGTGTTTGCCGCCCTCCGCGCATTGACCGCGGACGATTTGCTGCGCACCGTCTACATACGCGGCGAAGCGCATACGGCGCTGCAAGCGATCCAGAGACAGGTGTCCCACTACGCGTACCATGTCGGGCAAATGGTTTTCTTGGGCAAGCATTTGAAGAGCGGCGACTGGCAGACGCTCAGCATCCCGCGGAGAAAACCGGAATCGAAATAATCGCGCCTCCCGCAATGAAGCGGGAGCGCTTTTTTTTTGGGCTTAATGCCGCCGCTAGCCTTTCGTCCCCCCTTGCAAGCCGAACCCTTTCGACATGAAGCGTTGCGATAAAATGTACAGCACGACGGAAGGACAGGCGTACAATACGGAGAAAGCCGCTAACCGGCCGTAATCGACCATGCCGTATTGTCCGAAAAACTGGTACAGCTTTACGGAAGCCGGAAAATTATCCGGCGATTGCAACAAAATATACGGTACGAAGAAGTTTCCCCAACTGCCGGAAAAGGTGAATATGGCTACGGTGCAAATGCCGGGAATCATTAACGGCGCAACCACTTTGCGAATGCCCGTAAAGATCGACGCACCGTCCACCCATGCCGCTTCTTCCAGGTCGTTCGGCACCGAATCCATAAAGTTTTTGAGCATCCATATTCCGTAGGGCATAGCCGATGCGACATAGAACAGAATGACGCCTATAATATTGTCGTACAGTTTAATGCTAAGAAAAAGCTGGTACACCGGAACCATGACGGCCGTAATCGGCAAAGAAGTCATAAAGAGAACGGTCAGCATAAACGGCTTCTTATATTTTAATTGGTAGCGGGACAACGGGTAAGCGGCCAGAATCGCCAAGGCGACGACAAGCACGGCTTGGCCCAGCGACATGAACAGACCGATCAGGAAAGCGCGCTGATTGGCGGCGTCGGATATGACATCGATATAATTGTTCATCGTTATTTGCTTGGGCATTTTCAGCGTTTGCATGGCGTTCGGATCGACCGAGGCGACGAAAACCCATAGCAGAGGCAGCAAAAAACAAATTCCGATGAAAGCTAAAATGGCATTCGGCAAGATACGGTACACCATGTTACGTTGTTTCGCATTCATAACAATTCTCCTTGTCAATGTACAGTTTTCATAGAGCGGATATAGAACAAACTGAGAATGATGCCGATCAACAACAACAATAAGGAAATGGCCGTTCCATAACCGAGCTGGTAATTGACGAATGCTTGATTGTACATAAAAATAGGCAGCGTCGTCGTCGAGGTTCCCGGCCCCCCGCCTGTCATCGCGTAGATGAGGCCGAACACGCCAAGCGTTTGCAGCGTAACAAGCATCATATTGGTTGTAATGGATTCTTTGATGTACGGGATAATAATGCGAAATAAAATTTGCAGTTTGGAAGCGCCGTCGACCACTGCCGCTTCTTCGATTTCCGCAGGCACATCGTCAAGCGCCGCCTGAAAGACGAGCATGGAGAACGCTGTGCCGTGCCAAATATTCGCGATAATGACGGTAAGCATCGGAACGGTAAACAGCCAAGTAACCGCAGGGATTCCGAAAAATGTAATGATCGAGTTCAAAGTCCCTTCGTCGCCGAAAAAACTGTACAAACAAAGGGCGCATACGATTTCGGGCGTTACCCAGCCCGCCAGAACGATCGTGCCGACGACACGCCGGAACATCTTGTTTTTTTTCTTCATCAAGAGGGCGATGAGAAAACCCAACACTTGCTGGCCGATGACGGCCGAACCGATCAGGAATATCAACGTATTCCATATGCTGACGGTGACCGTGGGGTCTTGAAACATGCGAGTATAGTTGTCGATTCCGATAAATTGCAATTGTTTGGCCGATTCTCCCGTTAGAGCCAAATTGGTGAACGAATAGAAAAACGTCAATAAAATCGGATAGATAAAAAATAAAAGCATGATAACAACCGACGGAAGCAAATAGAAAAGCCAAGTATACGTGCTGTTCTTCTTATAGGCAGAAGCTGCGGTCAAACTGCTCATTGTATTCCTCCTTCCGCATGCATCGATCATGAGAATGAAAAGCTTGCTTAGACCCCCTTGTTTGCAAGGAGAAGCCTAAGCAAGCCGGAGCGTTATTTCTCCACAACAAAATCCTTGCCGACAATTCGCGTCACATCCGCCGCATATTTATTCATCGCATCTTCGGGGGAAGTGCCGGTCGCAACCGACTCGACCATCGTTTGAATTTGCGTCGATACTTCCGGGTATTTGTCCTGTGCCGGCCTGAATTCCGCGTTTTGCAAATAGTCGGTGGCGATTTGATAGAAAGGCATTTCCGCATAACCGGGATCTTTCGCGACGTCCGCGCGAACGGTCAAGCTTCCCGAAGCGGTAACCAATTTTTGCGTATTTTCTTTATTTAGGGCGAACTTAATAATGTCCCATGCTTCATCCTTGTTTTTCGAATTGCTCGGAATCGATAGTGCCCAGCCTCCCGCAAGGGTGATCGATCCGGGCGCCTGCCCTTGACTTGTCGGCATCGGGGCGAATCCGAGCACATCTTTATATTCCGGCCAAGGGGACGCCCCTCCATCTAAATAGTTGCCGGTAATCCACGAACCGTCGAGCGAGATGGCCAGCTTTCCTTGCGGTAAATATTCTCTTGTCGACGTGTTGCCCGCCTGCCCGTTCAACACTTTGGAGAGCGGAGGGCCCAGTTTCTCCTTATTGACGGTTTCTATAAAACGAAGCGCGTCGAGAATTCCTTGGCTTTTAATAATCCACTTGCCGCCTGCGTCGTCGTATAATCTTTCGCCGGTGCCGTACAGCAGCATTTCATAGGTTTGCATCGACGTCGCCTCGCCGGTCGCTTTGCCCATGTTCATCCAAATAGGCACAGTATCGCCGCCCGCTTTCTCTTTGACCGTTCTGGCTGTCTCCAGCACGTCATCCCATGTCTTCGGCTGCCAATCTTCCGGAAGCCCTGCTTGCTTGAAAATTTGCTTATTATACCAAAGTCCTCTCGAATCCGTATTATACGGCACGCCGTATACTTTGCCGTCGCTTGCCGTTACCCCTTTCTTCATCGCTTCGATAAACGAACCGTTGGTCCAATCCTCCCAATCTTTCAGTTTATCGTCCAGCGGTTCGAGGTAACCGGCACTTGCATCCGCATTCAATATAAACGTGTCTTCCGTAACAATATCCGGCGCCGTATCTTTCGATTTCAACGCTAAGGCGACTTTCGCGAAATAATCTCCTTCCGACGCTTGGATCGGTGCAGGTTTCAGTTCCACGTCTTTATTGGGGTATCTAGAGGAGACATCCATAATCCATTTATAAAGCGTTCCATTCTGCCCGGTGCCGTCGTCACGGTAGGTTATCGTGATCGTTTTCTTCGTTTTGGAGCCCCCTTCGTCTTGACCGCCGGGATCGGCCGTTCTATTCGTCGAACAACCAAATAATAGAAAGGCGCACAGCAAAGCAATGATAACCGTCGATACGCTTCTACCTTTATTTGAATCCGCTTTCATCCTTTCTCCTCCTTTTTTCTACCATAACGGTAAACTTGTATTTCTTTTATTAGTATTAGCCGTTTACTATTTTATAACTTCAAAATCGCGCCTTTCTTCGCTTCAGCGAGCAGGGCGCGACGATCAGTACGTTAACGAAATATTTTGCTTACCTTTTGTTGTTGACAGCCCGGTTTACTTGGTTTACGATTTCATCACTGCTTAATCCTTGGGCGTTAATGACGGAAGCTTTCGTCTCGATTCCGCTCATGCCCATAACGTTTTTATCTTGTCCCGAGATGACGCAGCAATCGCAATCGGCCACATTGTTCATGGATACGACTTCATGCCCGTCCCTTTGCAATGCGTCCGCCACCGAATTCAGGCTGTCTTCCAGCGCGACTTTTGCCATGATTTACATCAACCTCCCGCGATATTTACTTACTGGCATTCGAGAGTATTGTAAACAAAATGTCGTCAAATTATCCGTTTCGGAAACTTTAGGCGCAGAAAATCGTTTATGTATGTACGAGCCGTTTTCATAAAATGATGTAAAAGGAGCATTGAAACAGACATGATGATAAAAAAAGAACCGATAACCGTGGATCGGATCAAGGCGGATTTACAGACGCTCGGCTTGCGGCCCGGCATGACGGTAATCGTCCATTCATCCATGAAATCGTTAGGAGGGTGGATCTTGGGAGGGCCGGTTGCCGTTATTATGGCGTTGGAGCAACTGCTCGGCGTCGAAGGTACGCTCGTCATGCCGACGCATACCGGAGAACTGAGCGATCCTTCGACATGGGTCAATCCTCCTGTCGATCCCAAGTGGTGGGATGTCATTCGAAATGCGATGCCGGGATACGATCCGGATTTGTCGCCAACCTATTATATGGGAGCCATCTCCGAATGCTTCCGCAAACAAAAGGGAACGCTGCGCAGCTCTCATCCGCAAGTATCTTTTGCCGCCCGCGGCCGGCTCGCGGAGCGGATCTGCGGCGAACATTCGTTGGAGAATTGCTTAGGAGAAACGTCTCCTCTGGCAAAAATTTACGAAGCGGGCGGATACGTGCTCCTGCTCGGAGTCGGCTATTCTGTGAATACGTCGCTTCATTTGGCGGAATATAGGGCAAACTATCCGGGGAAAAAGCAGATCGTCCATCGTGCCCCGATAATGCGCGGACAAACTTCCGAATGGGTGGAGTTTGCGGATATCGAATTTGACGAAGGAGACTTTGCGGACATCGGACAACAGTTCGAAAAGGACTGCCCGCATATTGTGCGAAGAGGCAATATCGTTGAGGCGCCGTCCGTTCTCGTGCCGCAAAAAGATTTGGTCGATTTCGCTACGGTGTGGATGGAGCGCAATCGGAACCAGTCGACAAAATAATGATGGGAGGTGTTCCTCGATGGATCAAATCGCGATTATATCGGATATACATGGAAATATGCCGGCTTTGGAAGCCGTATTGGACAATATCGAGAAACGCCGGATCGCCAAAATTTATTGCTTGGGAGACTTGGTCGGGAAAGGTCCGTGCCCCGCAGAAGCGGTCGATGTCATTCGGAATCGATGCGAAGTCGTCGTGCGCGGCAATTGGGACGAATTGATGAGCAGCGCTGCCGATGACGAAGAATTTACTTGGCATTCAAAGCGGCTCGGGCAGGAGAGAATCGATTACTTAAGCGGTCTTCCGTTTTCGTTCGATTTTCTGCTAAGCGGCAAGCTTGTCCGTCTGTTTCACGCGTCTCCGCAGAGCGTCTTCCATCGGGTGCATCCTTGGGAGGACGAAGCGAAGCGGCTCGCATTGTTCGAGAATACGCCCGCCGTTCAAAGTGCAGGGAAGGAAACCGGGGAACCGGATATTGTCGGGTACGGCGATATTCATAATGCGTATATGCAGCATTTGTACGGCAAAACATTGTTCAATGCAGGCAGCGTCGGCAACCCGCTCGACATCTTGCATGCGTCGTATGCCATATTGGAAGGGGAGTATGGTGGGCTTGATCCCGCCGGTTTTTCCATTCAATTCGTGCGGGTCCCTTACGATGTGGAACGCGCCGTCCGCCAAGCGGAAGAAGCGAGGGTACCGAAGCTCGAAGCCTATATTCGCGAACTGCGAACGGGCATATACCGCGGTCTCCAAACCTAGGTACATCATGAAGATTATATTTTGTTACACAAATGAAATATTTCTGTTATGGCTTCATAACATTGAGGGGTTACACTAGATTCATGACCCCCCTTTTAATCATATATAGACCTTGGAACCTGTGGAAGACAGGTTCTCTTTTTTTGTTTATAACGGTACGACCTGCTTTCGCATTTCTTTATAATATACCCATGAGGTAAACCCGAGCTCTTTCAAGCGCGCGCGGACCAGTTCCCATTCGTCCCCGACTCGATCGGGAATATGGGCGTCGGAGCCGAAGGTTACGTCTACGCCGTAAAACAACGCGCGTTCCAGTATATCGTCCGAAGGATACCATCCGCCGCTTAGTTTCGTTTTGCCCGAAGTGTTAATTTCAATGGCGATGCCGCATTCGCGGATCGTTTGCAGCGTTTCGTCAATCGCTTCGGCAGCCGGGATGTCGGTGAAGGCCGGATAGTTTCCTTTCATCGCGTCGATATGCCCGAGAATTTGGAACATGCCGCTGCGGGCCGAGTCGCGGATCATTTCGTAATACAATTCCTTCTCGCGCCGATGTTCTTCGTCCGAAAGGTTTTTCCACCGGTTTTTATTGAAGATGCTGACCCCGCTCGTATAATGTACGGAACCGATAATATAATCGAACGGGTATTGTTTATAAATCGATCGATATGTTTCGGCTTGCTCCGGGAAAAAATCGGATTCAACGCCAAGCAGCACATCGATTTTACCCGCATATTCCGCTTTTAATTTCAGAACCTCTTCCACATAACCGGCGAATGCGCTTTTGGCCATCGCGATACGGGGCTGAGCCTGGTCTTCTTCGCTGCCAAAGTACGGCGAATGGTCCGAAATGCCGATGACTTGCAGATTGGCGCGAATGCCCGCTTCGATATAATCGCGAATATTGCCGTCGGCGTGTCCGCAACGGAAGTGATGAGTGTGTAAATCGAATTTCATCCTTAAAATTCCTCCTTCACTCTGTGCTCATAAATTGCGATTCGCGCATCCCTTTCAAGTCGCTCAAAAACTGCTGCATGGCTGAATTTAAATACTTCCCGGATTTGTATACGACGCCGACCGGATGCGTCTTCTCGAACTCATTCACTTTAATGATCTGCAACGTACCCCGTCTTAGTTCGCCGGAGATCGACATTTTGGAGACGATGGCCGCGCCGAGGTTAAGTTCTACCATCCGTTTAATTTCCTCGCTGCTGGACAGTTCCATAACGACAAGCGGCTGGATATTGTTTTGTTTGAAAATTTGATCGACGAATTTGCGGCCAACCGTATCGGGCGACAACATAATGAACGGAATTTCGCGCAGCGATTCCAAGGTCGCATGCTTGGTTTGGCTGAGCGGATGCTGCGGCGAAACGACCATTTCGAACGTGTCGTAATACAGGACGGACGATTCGAGATTAGGATTTCCTTCCGACAAGTAACCGATCCCGATGTCGACCGAGCCGCTTTCGACGCTTGCCATGATTTGCATGGAGGACATCGTCAAAATCGACGTTTTAATGAGCGGGAATTGGTTTTGAAAATAGGACAGCACCCTCGGCAAAATTTGCATCGCGATGGAAGTCGTCGTACCGAGCACGATATGGCCTTGCGGGATGTGGCTCAGATCGGTAAGACGTTGTTTCAACTCGCTGACAATGCTTAATATCCTTTCGGCATGATCCAGAAACACCTTCCCTTGATCCGTTAACGTGACAGGCTGGTTCCGGTCGATGAGTACCGTCTTGAATTCGTCTTCCAGACTTTTGATTTGCGCCGATACGGCAGGTTGCGTGAGATTAAGCAATTCGCCGGCTTTGCGAAAACTCATCGTTCTGGAGATCGTGATCAAAGTCTCAAGCTGATTAATGTTCATGGGAACCTCCTTAGGATATATTTTTGACTTCCCGCAACGTAAGGCTTCGATAAAAGCTTTTTTTATCGACCGATCAGAAATTATAAATATGTTTTCTCATTCTAATTATAGGTTATTCTTCGGGAGCGAGCAATATTTATAAGATACGGGAAGGAAGAAGGAAAGCGCGAATCCGATGTCGAACAAAATGTTGAAAAATCGACATGGGCCATTGGTAGCAAATGCGGTTTCAAACATTGTTGAAGGAGGTCGTTTATGAATCGAAAATTGGTACGAAGCTGGCAAATGTACGACTGGGCCAATTCCGCGTTTGCCACGACGATGCTGGCCGCGGTGCTCCCCATTTTCTACGCGGACGTGGCGGCAGGCCATTTGCCCGATTATCAGGCATCCAGCTACTGGGGATTTACGCAAACGATTGCGATGATCGCCGTTGCGCTCATGGCTCCCATTCTGGGAGCGGTGGCGGACTTATCAAGCAGCAAGGTGCGGTTTTTGCGCGTTTTCGCTTACCTTGGCGTATTGTCTTGCGCGTTGTTGTTTTTTGCGGGCCAAGGGGACTACATCTACGTATCGGCGCTGTTTATTCTAGGAACGATCGGCTTTTCCGGCGGGAACACCTTTTATGATTCATTGCTGCCCGAAATCGCTCCGGTGGAAGTAAGAGACGACGTATCCGCGCAAGGTTATATGTTTGGGTATATCGGCGGCGGCGCGCTTTTGGCGCTGAACATCGTCATGTTGGAGAAATGGGATTTATTCGGGTTTCCGGACAAAATCGCCGCGACCCAGGCCGTTTTCGTCAGTGTGGCCATTTGGTGGTTCGTATTTTCGATTCCGATTTTCCGAAATATGAAGGATCCGAAGCGGGAAACGAAGCAAAGCGTCGGCTTTTACGCCAAGCACGGGTTCGGCCGCGTGTTCGGAACGCTGCGCAAAATCGGGAAATACCCGGAGTTGCTGAAATACTTGGTCGCTTTCTGGTTTTTTAACGACGGTATTTCCACGATCATCAGTATGGCGGCTATATACGGCAAGACGATCGGTATTGAAACGACCCATTTGATCGTTGCGCTGCTCATTACCCAGTTCGTCGGCATTCCTTTTACGTTCGCGTTCGGCAAGCTCGCGGTCAGAATCGGCTCGAAACGCTCCTTATACATATCTTTAAGCATTTATGTGATTGTCGTGTTATTAGGTTATTTTATGACGAGCGCGCTTCATTTTTACTTGCTCGCTTTTATCGTAGGCATGGTGCAGGGAGGAAGCCAGGCGGTGGCGCGGTCGATATACAGCCGGTTAATCCCGAAAGAGCGGGCGAGCGAATTTTTCGGATTCCTCAGCCTATCGGATAAGGTAACCGCTTCGTTGGGACCTGCCTTATTCGGAATCGTCGGTTTGCTGACCGGTTCGACGCGTACGGCAATATTATCCATTCTGGCGTTTTTCATCATCGGCATTCTGTTGTTGACGCGGGTCAATTTGGAGAAAGGGCATCGGGACGCGGAAGAGGTATCGGGATAAGCAGGGGTTGTGGAGCAATGGTTGGGTTAGCGGCCTCTTTTGTCGGTATCCCGTTTGTTCAGGGGGAGGGGGCGAGGAGCCTTCTGTCGCTGTACCGGTTGCTCAGGGGAGGGGTCAGGTGTCCTTTTGTCGATATCCCGTTTGTTCAGGGGGAGGGCGAGAGGAACCCTTTTGTCTACATCCCAGTTGTTCAGGAAAGCGGCACAAGTCCTTTGTCGCTGTATCGGTTGCTTAGGAGTATCGGGGGTTCGGACCATGTTGTTTATTCCGTATGCTCAGGGTAACAGAGCTAGAAACCGATTGTCCGTACACTGTATGATCGTTATCCCTTTAGTTCAGGCGAGAAAACGTGTGAACTGCAACCACCTGTTAGTAAGGAAGAGAGCTGAAACAGCATGACTACAATAGGCAGATGTTTCGTACACCGAAACCTGCCTATTTCATTTGTAGAATTAGGTCTGAAAAGGTAATAATCAATAGAGTCAGGCAATCGGCAAATTGTTTCTGAGTAGTTGGGATAATGCTAAGAGTTTCTGAGTATTTGGGATAGTGCTAAGAGGGAAGTTGCAGAGGTACAGGGGGGAAGAGGAACAAGCTTTAATGGGGTAAAAAGGTTAAGGCGGCTGTAAAAAAGGAGAGAGATGAGGTGTGATTGAGTGGGGATAGTGAGAGATAAAGCAAGGCATAGGGAGTAGAAATAAAAAGAGAAGAATAAAGGAGAAGTAAAAGAGAAGTAAAGTAAAGATGGAGTCCATGCGACACATGGCTAACGGAAGCAGAGGACTCTATTTGTGAAAAAATGAGACTTTCTAAAATGTAACGGAAGTGAGGGACCTTATTGGCGGTCATTCGAGCATTTTTCGCTAGAAAGACAATAAATAAGAGCGCTGATTTCCGTTAGAATTCGAAAAGAGTGCTTTTTGCCGATTTAAGGTCTTTCACTTCCGTTAAAAATTGTATGTCTTGACTTATTGACAGACAGTCTCGCCTGCAAAAAACCGTGCCAACCGACGCTCATACGGAGCAGGTCGCCGGGCCGATCGGTTATATGATCGGCTCGGCGACCTGGATGCGATGCCCGCTGTCGCAGGGCATCCCCGTCTCGTAGGAGCGGTTGCCCACCGCGCGGGCAACCCGCTCCTTCGCTTGCGCCGCGGCGCTGCTCGCGGCGCCTTCCGCGCGCGCCGCCGCCCAATAGGCGGCCACGGCGCGCACGATCTCCGCCGCGTCTTCGCGCGCGGCGGTCCATTGGTCCCAGACGCTCGTCGTATACGACGCGTCTGCCCCGGTCGGGTCGCGCCATTCGACGCGCGACTCGTTCAAAATATCAAGCGGCTTGTTCCGCCGCTTGTACACGAGCGGCGCGATCCGGCCGAACGTCGCGATGCGCTTGAAGCCGCTCGGATCGTGGAACAGCCGCTGCGCCCGGATCATGTCGCGGTTCGCATCGTCCCAGGCATCCCGCTTGATGCGCGCGGCGATGTCCGGATAATAACGTTCCGCGACCGTTTGGAACAAATCGACGATGCCGTCCGGGAAACGGCCCCCGGTGTCGATTTCCTTCCATACGGGCGTCCTCCATGTCTCCAGTCCTAGCTTCCGTTTCACGATCAGCGTATCCATCCATATTTCGAAGCGTTGATGACTCCACTTTTTGAATCCGGAACGATAAAATACGTATGGATGCATATTCCGGTCCAACACATGATGAAGCGCGAACCCCAGTATGTAAATGCTCGCCGGGTCGTCTTCGGCGCGTTCGGATACCGCTTCGATCATATCGAGCAAGACGCCGCCGCAGTGCAGGGAATGCATCGCGCTCCCGAGCAGGTTCATCGTCTTATCTTTTTTCCATGGCCAAAAATGATGATAGAATAAAAAATCAGGTCCTTGACACCCCATATTGAATACCCGCTTCAATTCCGGCTCATCTCCGTATGGAAGATACCCCTCCGCTTGCAATACCTCCTGGCCGAAAATAAGATGGGTCCAAATGTTTGGCATATGCTACCGACTCCTTTTGAGAGGTTGTTCCGCTTTCTATCGTATAAAAAGATGGCGTTTAAACTGTAACAGCTTCATTTTATACGAAAAAGGTCTTAATCGTACAGTCGCAAAAGTCGCCATCTTTCTACCTTGTGTTAAGTCTTTCATCCTAAAAAAGAGTGTTAATTTTTCATGTTTTGCAGTATAATAGGTATAAATTTCAATGGGAATGGATGGTTTTATCGATTTTTTATTATTTTTGTCGATTATGGGAGGGACATTAATTAGATGAAAGCGGAATTTATCAATCCATTTTTGGAGTCGGCAAGAATCGTAATCGAGCAAGTCGTGCAGGTTCGCCCTGCAACGGGAACGTTGGGAATTCGCGAGTTGACATATATCGAGGATTATATATGGATTCATATCGGCATGTCGGGCCAAGTCAGCGGCAACGTCATTTTTGGTCTGAACGAATCGGTCGCTCTCAAGATGGTATCTGCCATGATGGGCGGCTTCATGGTGACGGAGCTGGATGAAATGGGCCATAGCGCCATATCGGAGTTAGGCAATATGATTAGCGGCAATGCGAGCACGATTTTGTACAATCAGGGCGTTCGTGTTGATATTACCCCGCCGAAAGTGTTAAAATCGACGGAAGGAGACGTCAATTCCGCCAAAGCGCTTACCGTTCCGTTAATTATGGACGGAATCGGCGAATTGGACATTCAAGTGCTTATCTCTTAACGATACATAATGGAAAACGATCAGAACAGCTCCGGACGGAGCTTTTCTTTTTTTGCGAACGGGGTGATCATGCTTGTTACACGGGAAAGTAGCGCTTATTACGGGGGCTTCCAGCGGCATCGGCGCCCTGACGGCGCAAATGCTGGCCGCGAAAGGGGCGATTCCGGTCCTGACGGCCCGGAACGCGGAGAAGCTGCGCGATGCGGCTTTGGGCATCCGCGGCGAGTACGTTGCGATGACGATGGATGTGACGGATACCGGGCAAATATGCGGTACGGTAGAGCGCATCATGGATAAGTTCGGGAAAATCGACATTTTAATCAACAATGCCGGGTACGGTATCTTCGAATCGTTCGACCGTTTGCGGATCGAGCAATTCGCCGACATGATGGACGTCAATTATATGGGCGTCGTCCGCTGTACGAAGGCCGTTTTGCCGCATATGCTGGAGGCTGGGAGCGGACATATCGTCAACGTGGCGTCGATGGCCGGCAAAATCGGCACCGCCAAATCGACTTCGTACACGGCCACGAAACACGCGGTTCTCGGCTTTACCAATTCGCTCAGGCAGGAGCTGGCGGGAACGAACGTTACCGTCTCGTCCGTCAATCCGGGACCGATCGATACGCCTTTCTTCGAGAAGGCGGATCCTAGCGGAAATTATGTGCGCAACGTTTCGTTTTTTATATTGAAACCGGAGAAAGTAGCCGGGGAGATCGTCAAGCTGATCGAACGGCGCAAGCCGGAACTGAACCTGCCCCGGGCTGCGGCGGCCGGTATCAAATTGTATCAATTGTTTCCGCGGCTTGCGGATAAACTAACCTATAGATGGTTGAACAGAAAATAGGAAGGAAGGATTTATGCTTATGTCTACTTTTCAGGATCTGCACATTGCGGAACCTTTTATTTCGCAGCTTGCCGAACGGAACATTACGGAGCCCTCGCCGGTGCAAATCGAGGCGATTCCAGCCATGATGGAGGGAAAAGACGTCATCGCGCAATCGCAGACGGGGACGGGCAAAACGCTTGCCTATTTGCTTCCGGTGCTGCAACGGATCGATACGGGGAAGAAAAACCCGCAAGTCTTGGTGCTTGCGCCGACGCAAGAACTGGCGATGCAGATCGTGCGGGTGGCCGAGACCTACGGCGAACGTTCCGGGGTAACGGTGCAAGCGCTGATCGGCGGCGCCGCTTTGAAGCGGCAAGTGGAGAAGCTGAAGCTTCATCCGCAGTTGGTGATTGGCACGCCGGGGCGCGTTCTGGAGCTGATTCGGATGCGAAAGCTCAAAATGCACGAAGTGCGTACCATCGTGGTCGATGAAGTCGATCAAATTTTCCGTTTAGGCGCGGCGAAAGATACGGAAGAGATTTTCAAAAGCGCTTTGCGCGACAGACAGCTTGCGTTCTTCTCCGCGACGATGACAGGCCAAATCCGGTCGATCGCGCAGGAGTGGATGACGGAGCCGGTCACGATCGGCATCGAACCGGACAAGCGGATTGCACCGACGATCGAACATCTTTATTTCGTCTGCGAAGAGCGCGACAAAATCGATACGCTCCGGCGCTTGGTCCGTTTATATGAGCCGAAGTCGGCGATCGTCTTCGTGAACGATACCGATTCGATCGCCGAATGGACGGAGAAGCTGCAGTATGTCGGACTTACGGCCGAACCGTTATACGGAGACGCGAACAAGCAGGAACGCGCCCAAGTATTGCGGCGGTTTCGCGAAGGCCAGTGCCAACTGCTGATCGCCACGGACGTAGCCGCCCGCGGACTGGATATCGAAGGATTGCCGTTCGTATTCAATGCGGATCCCCCGCTCGACGCGGAACATTACGTGCATCGCGCCGGCCGTACCGGCCGAATGGGCAAGAAAGGAACGGCGGTTACGATTATAACGGGTCGTGAAAGATTCATTATCGAAAAATTTGCGAAACAACTGCAGATTGATATACGGGAGAAAGTGATGTACTCGGGAAAAGTTCACCCGGCGGGCGAGCGGATTCGCCGAAATCAAGGCGCGGGAAAACGGCAAAAATCGAAACGATAGGAAAGATAGATGACGATTGGTGGAAAAAACAGGTTTTTAATTGACTTTATTTTACTACATTCTTACAATTAGGTTCAAACGATATGAACTTGAGCAAAGGGTGGAGGTACATGGAAGAATCAACCGCTTATACGATTCATAGGGTGTTAAGCAATAATGCGGTTCAAGTTTCCGGGGAAAAGACCGGCGCCGAA
Source organism: Paenibacillus sp. CECT 9249 (assembly GCF_918697855.1). Lineage (NCBI taxonomy): Bacteria > Bacillati > Bacillota > Bacilli > Caryophanales > Paenibacillaceae > Paenibacillus > Paenibacillus sp. CECT 9249. The sequence goes on from NZ_CAKKLI010000003.1 coordinate 214,047, forward strand.
CTGATCCTGATGGGGAAGGGACTCGGCTTTGGCGCCAAGACCGGAATGTCGATCAGTCCCGCGGATACGCGGATCGAGAAGAGATTCACGCTCGACGACCCGCAAGCTCAGAAGCATTATCAAGTTTTGTTGGAACAAGTCGATTCTAAAGTGCTTGACGTATCCCAAGACATCATCGCGTTGATCTCCCAAGAATTCGGAACGGAAGAGTTGAACGAACAAGTGTTTATCGCTCTTCCGAGCCACATTCAGTTTGCTCTTCATCGTCTCAACAGTCACATGGAAATTGTAAACCCTTTTCTTTATGAAATCCAAGCCCTCCATTCCAGGGAATTCGCGCTGGCCAAGAAAGCTTCCGAATTGATCTCCAATTCGTTTCAAATTGAGGTGCCGGAGACGGAAGTCGGTTTTCTGGCCATGCATATCCAATCGGCGGTTTGCCATATTTCACTTGGGAATATCGTCAAATTGACGCATTTGATTCAAGAAACCGTCCACTTGATCGAATCGGAGACAGGCATTAAAGTTCCGCGCGACAGCATCGATTATATTCGTTTAATCACCCATCTGCGATTTGCGCTCGAGCGTTTGCTGGATGGGAAAATTTCTCCGAATCCGTTTGCAATCAAATTAAAGAAGACGCTTACAAGCGAGTACCGTCTCGCCCAAAAAATCGCAATACATATTGAGGAGCGCCTCGGATTGTCCGTGCCCGAGGATGAAGTCGGTTACATCGTCATGCATCTCTACCGGCTGCTGCAACAATATGAGAGACTCAAGTAATATACAGGACCGTATATGTCTTACGGACTGTCCCGCCAATTGACTTCATAGAATATCAGACATGCGATTAGCGTGCAACTAGGTAAACTAGGCATGAGCTAAGTGTGGCAGAAGAGTCATTTACGATTTTTCGCTGTCCGTTTGCTCATGCTTTTTTTTCTGTTTGCATAAGTCATCATGTTATGCGCGGGTCGCAGAGAAGGAGGTAGCACCCATGATTTTCAAAAAGAAAAAAGTAGTCACCCTTATACCGCCGCTATCGGGAATTTCAGTTGCGCTGGAAGAAGTGCCGGATCCCGCGTTCGCCCAAGGCTTCATCGGCGAAGGCATCGCCGTCAAGCCGACAAACGGCCAAGTCGTGGCTCCTTGCGACGGCAAGGTATCGTATATGTTCGACACGCACCATTCTTGCATTATCGAACATGAATCGGGAGTCGAAGTATTGATCCATATCGGCATTAATACGGTACAGCTGAGAGGAGAAGGGTTTCGGCCGTATGTGAAATCGGGGGAGCGGGTCAAACAAGGACAACTGCTGATCGAGTTCGATATCGAGCGGATTGAACAAGCAGGCTATCCCGTCATTACGGCGGTTGTCATGGCCAATGGCGACGCCGTTGAGAAAGTAACGTCATACCGGGGCGAAGTAACCGCAAACGTTGGGGTGCTTCTGGAAATACAAGTGAAATAAACTCATGCAACGAATGGGATGAAAGGGGGAGTTTTATGCTAGGTTTTTTGCAAAAGATCGGCAGATCGTTCATGCTGCCGGTTGCTACGCTTCCAGCCGCGTCCTTATTGCGCAGATTCGGCGAAATCGATTATGTGAATCAATTTCAGTTCGGCGAATCGGCTGGCGGATTTATCAACCAGTTTATCGCTCCGTTCTTGCTCGCCGGTGGGACGGCCATATTCGACAACTTGCCGCTCATTTTCGCGATTGGGGTAGCGATCGGTTTTGCCGGCGACGCCGTTGCGGCATTGGCGGCCGTGATCGCCTATCTTGTCTTGGGCAAAGTGCTGGCCGTCGTACCCGGCGTGTTTCGTTTTATCGACGACGATGCGATCTTGAATATGGGCGTGCTCGGCGGCATCATTGCCGGCGGAATCGCCGCTTATATGTACAACAAATATCATCGAATCAAGCTTCCGGATTGGCTCGCGTTTTTCGGCGGCAAGCGGTTCGTGCCGATTATTACGTCGATGTCGATGGTCATTGTCGCGATCGCATTCGGCGCGATATGGGGCCCGATTCAGAATGTGCTCGATAAATTCGGAAACTGGGTCGTCGGTTTCGATGTGGCCGGAGCCGTCGTGTTCACGGTTTTGAACCGGTTGCTGATTCCGTTCGGGCTGCATCATGTCATTAATACGATCGCATGGTTTCAAATCGGCACCTATACGGACGCTGCGGGAAACGTCGCCCACGGCGACTTGCACCGGTTCGCCGCAGGGGATCCGTCCGCGGGCATGTTTATGACCGGCTTTTTCCCGATTATGTTGTTCGCTTTGCCCGGCGCGGCGCTTGCGATCATTCACACCGCCAAAAAGGAAAAGCGTAAAGCGATCGCCTCCGTATTCATCGGCGTGGCGTTTGCCTCCTTTTTGACCGGGATTACGGAGCCGATCGAGTTTGCCTTTATGTTCGCGGCGCCGATATTATATATCGTTCATGCATTGTTGGCGGGCGTATCGGCTTTCATTACCGTTTCGCTCGGGATTCATCAAGGATTCGGATTCTCGGCCGGTTTGATCGATTTTTTGCTCAACTTGCCGATCGCCACGAAGCCGTGGTTGCTGATTCCGATCGGTCTCATATTCGGGGTAATCTACTATTTTCTATTCCGAATTATAATTGTGAAACTTAATTTGAAAACGCCCGGACGCGAGGAGGACGATTTGGAAGAATCCGCGGGGGGCGAATCGGGGAAAAATACGACGCTGCGCGATAAAGCGGCGAAAATTACGGAACTGATCGGCGGCAAGGCAAATATAGAGAGCATCGATGCGTGCATTACGCGGCTGCGTCTTCAATTGATAGACGATAAGAAAGTGAACGACGTCGAGATAAGGGCATTGGGCGCCGCGGGGATTATGAGATTGGGATACGGCGCGGTACAGATCGTGTTCGGCATGGAGTCCGAATTGTTGAAAGACGAGATGCTCAAGCTGTAGCGAGCATATGGGCAAACGTGGGGGAATCGGAAAAGGAGTGGACCTTATGCAACAACGATATATCATCAACAACCCTACAGGCATACATGCCAGACCGGCGGGAGCCATTATAAAAAAGGCGGAGACGTTTCCGTGCAGAATCGAATTGGAGACGGAAGACGGAACGCGGATATCCGCCAAAAGCTTGATCGGCATTTTAAAATTAGGTTTGAAACAAGGGGATCGGGTCGCGGTGATTGCCGAAGGAGAGGACGAAGCGGAAGCGGTTCGGCAAATCGGCGAAATCGTACAATCGATATTCGAATAAATGCCGGGAGGGCGAAACAATGAAATTAACGGGAATAGCGGCAGCGCCCGGGTATGCATGGGGACATGCGTTTTTGTTGGAGCAGGCGAAGGAAGTGGAACGAATACAGCTTCGTCCCGAGAAGTCGACCGAGGAGGTTGCGCGTTTCACCGCGGCCGTGGAGCAGGCCGTCTCTCAGCTAAAGGAACTGCAGGAGCGAACTCGCGCCACAATGGGGCTCGATTACGCCGAAATTTTCGAGTCGCATATTATGGTGCTGAAAGATGAAGAATTCGTCGGACGCGCGAAAGAACTCATTGTCGGGCAGTTGATCAACGCCGAGGCGGCACTATCCGATGTGACGCAGGAATTGGTCCAATTTTTCGAAAGTATGGACAATGTATATATGAACGAACGGGCTGCGGATTTTCGCGATATTAGCAAACGTCTGCACGGATTGCTCACCGGAAGCGAGCAACTGTCATTATGCGATCTTGACGGGCCGGTTGTGCTAATTGCGCACGATTTGACCCCTTCGGACTCTGCCCAACTCGAGCGCGAACGCGTCGCCGGGTTTGCTGCGAATATCGGCGGCAGTATGTCGCATTCGGCCATTATGGCCAGATCGATGGAAATACCCGCCGTCGTCGGTTTAAAGAACGCGACATCGTCGTTGAACAACGGGGATTTCGTTATTCTGGACGGGGTGAAAGGCGAATTGCTTATCAATCCGACGGCAGAGCAAGTGTCCGCATACCGAAAAGCAAAAGAAACGTACGAACGGCAGCGGGAGGAATCCAAAGCGTATTTGTATGCTCCTTCCGTTACGGCGGACGGCAAAATTGTGGAGTTGGCAGCCAATATCGGCAATCCGGCGGATGCGGTTCATGCGCGCAACAACGGGGCGGAAGGCATAGGGCTGTTCCGAACGGAATTATTGTTTATGGGACGCCGGAATTGGCCGACGGAGGAGGAACAATTTTACGCTTATAAACTGGCGGCCGAAGCTTTCGGCGGCATGTCGCCGATCGTCATACGAACGCTCGATATCGGGGGAGATAAAGAACTGGATTATGCGAAACGGCCGCGGGAGAGGAATCCGTTTCTCGGTTATCGGGCGATCCGTCTCAGCCTGGACGAGCGGGATAGGTTCAAGGCGCAGTTGCGGGCGATTTTGCGCGCCAGCGCATTCGGCAACGTGAAGATCATGTTCCCGATGATCGCCACTTTGCAGGAATTGCGCGCCGCTAAGGCGCTGCTCGCCGAAGCGAAGGCGGATTTGGACGCCATAGGCGTCAACTATCGTCATCGCATGGAAGTCGGAATCATGATCGAGGTGCCGGCCGCCGCCCTTATATCGGATCAACTTGCGAAAGAAGCCGATTTCTTCAGTATCGGCACGAATGATCTCGTACAGTTTACGATGGCGGCCGATCGTACGAACGAAAAGTTATCGCATTTGACGGATCCGATTCATCCCGCGGTGCTGCGTTTGATTCGACTCGTGATCGACAACGGGCATAAGGAAGGCAAATGGGTAAGCCTTTGCGGCGAAATGGCGGGCGATCTTGCCGCGATTCCGATTATGCTCGGCCTCGGACTGGACCGGTTTTCCATGAATGCCGGCGCCGTTCTTCCCGCACGCATTGCGCTTAGCGCAATAACGGCGGCGCAAACGAAGGAAATGGCGGAAGCGGCGCTTCGCATGGAGTCTTCTGACGAAGTTAGGGACTATGTGCATGCAATCATGCCGCATCTACGCGAATTGTTCCAGATTCGACGCTAATTTAAATATTAAGCCCCGGGCTATGCCTGGGAGAACGGAACAGGAAGTGCCGTGAGGCATGACGGAGCAAAGCCTCCGTTTGCTATACTGAGAATTGCGGTACCCATGGGCGGCAGCAGTTTAGCCCACCAGGCATCTCAATAAACCCCTTGAGGGGGTAGCCGGTAAAATTGCTGCGAAACCGCGCCTTTAGGCGCTGCCAGGCCAGTATCATGCCCCTTATAGGGGCCGAATCAAGCCACCCGTTGCACGGTACTGTGACTTGCTATCATTTCCATGTTAAAATATACTAACTAGGGAAAGCCTGACTTTTCCAGGGGTAACTAATTAAGCATTTATTAAGGGTTTCATTAGCCGTTCGTTAAGAACTGTGTATTACTCTTATAGTCAAACAAGGAACATGCGTTAACGCACGCTCTCCTGAAAGTTTTGCGCAGCAAAACTCACTTCGGAAGCATGGGCCAAGGGTTCTCGCAACCTTCTCGGTGCTGAAAAGTCTACTTTTTGAACACGCACTATTAAAACGGGTACGCCGAAAATATTTTCCATATGGATAAACATTATGCCGGTGAACGCGTCTATTAATAGGGATGGTATTTTATCATTTGGAAATTCATAGTTGAATGGAGGAAACGTAGGAGATGTTTAGTAGGTGGAAGCTCAAAGGATTGCTGGCCGTGCTGCTTGTTGCGGCGGTACTAGGCGGCTGTGGAACCGGGGCGAAGGAAGCGTTGCCGAAATTGGATGCGGAAGCGGAAGGGACGCTTAGAGTCATGTTTTGGGATGAAAACTATTTCTTCCAAAAATATGGAAACTTGTTCGCGACCCAATTTCCGAATATCGAAATCGAAGTCGTGAGCACGAGATCGATGTACTCGGATATGGATGAAAGCGGCGTATTTGATTATAAGAAGGCATTCCGCAAATTTGTCGACAAAGAGCAGCCCGATGTTTTGATGATGAACATCGAAAGTTACGAGGAATTGGCAGCGGAAGGAATGCTGTATGATTTGGAGTCCGTTATCGCGCAAGATAAATTTGACACTGCCGGCATGCTGCCATCCGTTGTCGAGTTGCTGCGGGAAAAGGGCGGCGGCAAGCTGTACGGATTGGCGCCGACATTTTACAGCAATGCTTTGTACTATAACGTGGATCTGTTTAACGAACATCAAATCGACCTTCCGCGGGATCAAATGTCATGGCAAGAATTGTTCGATTTGGCGAAACGTTTTCCGACCGGCGGCGACGAGAAAGAAAGAATTTACGGCTTGCAATTGCGGAGTTACCAAAGCAGCATCTTCGACTTGATTAATTCGATGGGGCAAACCGAAGATTTGGCTTTCCTTAGCGGGGACGGGGAGAAGCTGACATTCGACTCGGATAATTGGCGCAGGGTGTTTGACATGGGAGTGAATGCGATTAAATCCGGGGCCGTCTACACGCCGAAGCAACAAGATATGATGGGCGGCATGACGATGGAGGAATATTACAGCAGAGATTTGTTTATATCGGGCCGGGTCGGAATGATTTTGGGCGCAACCTACTATATGCGGGAACTCGAACAAGCGTCGGAAATGTCCAAAACTATTAAGAAATTTCAATGGGATCTTGTGACAATCCCCGTTAATCCGGCCGATCCTGAAACTTCTAGCGAACTCAGCCTAAGCGATATTTTTAGCGTGAACGCCAACTCGGCGAACCAACGCGCCGCTTGGGAATTTATCAAATATATTAACGGCGAGCAATTTGCCAAAATTCAATCCCGTTCGTTTGACGGCGATCTGTTGACGCGCACATCCATAATGAAAAATACGGACAATCGCAACATTGAAGCGTTCTACAAGCTGAAACCGAAATCGACGACAAACAATACATGGGAGAAGATGCCGTCCAATTTCTACGGAACGTTGACGAACCTCTTCAATGAAGAAGCGCAGCAAGTCGTCGACGGCAAGAAAACGACCGAAGAAGCGTTAAGCGCCATTCAAGAGAAGGGACAATTGGAACTGATCAAAGCGAAGGAAGAGGAAAAAAAGCAAAAAGAACAGCAGGAGCAAAACCCGGAGCAAACTGAGGAGGTATCGGAAGGCTCGGCTCAGTCCGAAACGGTGGCTGACGCGCCTTAACGCGCCCTTTGCGTTGCTTATAAAAATCCCTCCGTACGATGATCGTACGGAGGGATTTCGTTATGCAGATTCGCAACTTCCATTTCGCTTCGTTATAATGAGGAATAAGAGGTGAGACGTATCATATGAATCCGATCTTGCAAGTGGAACAATTGACAGGCGGTTACAGCATCGGCAGGCCGGTGCTGCATGACGTAACATTTGAAGTCAAGCAAGGCGAGATGGTCGGTTTGATCGGTTTGAACGGCGCCGGCAAAAGCACGACGATGAAGCATATTCTGGGATTGCTGCAGCCTCATCAAGGCCGGGTGCGGCTTGACGGCAAGACGCTGGACGAAGCGCCGGAGCTATACCGCGGTTCGCTTGCCTATGTGCCTGAATCGCCGATCCTATACGAAGAATTGACGGTTCAGGAGCATTTGGAGCTTTCCGCCATGGCATACGGCGTCGAACGCGACGATTACGCCGAACGGGCGCAAATGCTGCTCGATTTATTTCAAATGCGCGATAAGCGCGAAAATTTCTCGAAACATTTATCCAAGGGAATGCGCCAAAAGGTCATGATTATGAGCGCTTTTCTTGTCCATCCGCCACTCTATGTCATTGACGAGCCGTTTCTAGGACTGGACCCGCTTGGAATCCGTTCGCTGCTCGACTTTATGGTGGAGACGAAGACCAGCGGCTCGTCGATTTTATTGAGCTCGCATATTTTATCAACCATTGAAACCTATTGCGATCGATTCATCGTTCTTCATTATGGCCGCATCATCGCGCAGGGGACGCTGGACGATATACGAGCTGCGGCGGGATCCGATCGGTTGACGCTGGAAGAATGTTTCTACACGCTGGTCAAAGGCGGGGGGTAGATCGATGCGACTGGATCAATTATGGCAGCGGCGGCGGCAGCAATATTGGAAAGAGCTGTTCCCTTATTTTCGCTATGTGATACAGGGCGGATCGGCCACACTGCTTGCTTTCGTCATTATCGCATTTTCCGCTTATTACGTTTGGTTTTTACAAAACATAACGGAATCGTTTCCAATTCGCTACATAGCGCTACTGGTGCTGGCGCCATTTGTCACATTCAGTTCTTTCCGCACATTTTTGCAGCCCGCCGACATTATATTTTTGCTCCCAATGGAGCCGCGGATGAAGGAATATTTCCGGGGCAGTTGGAAATACAGTATGGTGCAGCAGTCGATTTGGTTATTCATCGCGTTTGGGATATTGTGGCCGCTGTACGTTCGGGCCGACGCCGATCCGAAACCTTTCGTGCTGTTACTGGCGGTATGGCTCATCTTAAAGGCGATAAACAGCCACGGCAGTTGGCGGGAACGGAATATGAACCGCCCGTTGGCGCGAGAATCGTTCCGCATGGTACGTTGGGCGTTTACCGTCGGCATGATTGCCGTCTGGTTATGGCAGCCTGTTTGGAAAGCGGCCGTTTTCAGCGCGATTGCTGCCATTACCTATATCATGGCGCTTCGTTTGCCTTTGCGGTACCCGGTGGCGTGGGAACGCCTCATCCGGCTGGAGCAAGAGCAACAGGGGCGCATTCTGATGTTTATGAATTTATTCGTCGACATGCCTGCAACGCCCCAGCGCGTCTATAAGCGTTCCTGGATGAACTGGGCCGCCGGCCGTATTCCGTTTCGGCGCGAGTCCGCATACTTTTACTTGTTTACAAAGTCGTTTTTGCGCGGCGAAGTGTTCGGCATGGCGATACGGTTGACGGTTCTAGGGTTGTTTGTCCTCTTCTGGGTGCGCGACTCGGCTTGGGCCGTTGCATTGTACGGCTTCTTCGCGCTTGTCATCGGAATGCAATTGACGGCGGTGCGACAGCTGCATTCCTATTCGTTCTGGCGGTCGATTTATCCGCTGCCGGACCTATGGCGCAAACGAGCGATCGTGCAATTGGTTTTTCGGGCTCATTGCGTCTTTGCCGTTATTTTATATATTCCGCTCGCGTTCGGCGGGCTGGAATGGTTGCTCAAGCTTCTGCCGTTGCCGGGAGGACTGCTGCTCGCCGCAGCGTTCCGTTCGGTATGGTCGCGGCAAAAGTGGTTTACTTCGGAAGACGATGTCTAAGACATGCCTAACGAAGGAATGTTGAAATATAACAAATTTATTGCCGGGAGGATACGATGGCGGATCCGAGAATTGCGAAACTTGCGGATATTTTGGTGAACCATTCCATTAAAGTAAAATCGGGGGACAAAATTTTGATCGTCGGGGATGCCGCGACCGGGCCCTTGGTCAAAGAAGTGTACCGGAAAGTGCTTCAGTGCGGAGCGCTCCCGCTAACGCAGATCGGTTTGGCGGAGCTGGAAAAAATATTTTATGACGAGGCGGGCGACGATCAACTTGCCAATGTGGACCATATCGATTGGCTGTACCGATATGCGGACGGATACATACGTATTCTTGGCTCGGACAATACAAAGGTACTGAGCCATGTCGACCCGGCGAGAATCGCGCGGCGGCGGAAGGCGACCGCCCCGCAAATGCAATATTTAATGTCGGGCGGCCTCCGTTGGGTCATTACGCTGTTTCCGACGAATTCGCAGGCGCAAGAAGCGGATATGTCGCTTGAAGAATACGAAGATTTCGTATATAGCGCCACCAATGCGGATTACGCCGCCTTGGAGAAGGAAATGCAGCATGCGGCGGAGTTGTTTAACAAAGCGTCCAAGGTGCGCATCGTGGCGAATGAAACCGATTTGACGGTAGATATCGAAGAGCGTCGCGCTGTCATTAGCGCCGGCGAGCACAATATTCCGGACGGCGAATTTTACTTCACGCCGAATCATTTGAAGACGGAAGGATACATCTATTTCGAATGGCCGACGCTGTTTAACGAGCAGGAAATTGCCGGCATCCGCCTTACCTTTAAAGAAGGGAAGATCGTTGATTATTCCGCGGAAAAAGGACAGGAATTTCTCGCTTCGGCTTTAAACACCGATAAAGGCGCGCGCTACTTGGGAGAGTTGGGAATCGGCATGAACTTCGGCATTCGGCAGCCGACGAAAAACATTTTGTTCGACGAAAAAATCGGCGGATCCGTTCATCTCGCCGTCGGGCGCGCCGTTGATTACGCGGGCAAAGGCAACGATTCCGCAATCCATTGGGATATGGTGAAAAGTTTGCAGCGCGGCGGCGAGCTGTATCTCGACGATGTACTCGTGCAACGGGGCGGCAAATGGTTGTTTTAAATTTCTCGGTTGCAGAAGGTTTTTGGATGCAGATGAAGAAAAAGTTAGGAAATGAAAGATTACATACTGATACCATTAAAAAGCGCAAAGGCTGGTGAGTGTATGGCGAATGAAAAACTAACGGTCAATGTGGGCATGGTAGGTTATAAATTTATGGGGAAGGCGCACAGTCACGCTTATCGCGATGTCGGTATGTTTTTCGATATGGATGCGTCCGTCAATATGAAAGCGATTTGCGGCCGGGATGAGAAGGCGGTCCGGCAGGCTGCCGACAAATTCGGGTGGGCCGGTTATGAAACGGATTGGCGCGCGCTAACGGAACGGGACGATATCGATCTGATCGACATCAACGCGCCGAGCGACGCGCATAAGGATATCGCGATCGCCGCTGCGAAAGCGGGCAAACATATCTTATGCGAGAAGCCGCTTGCGCTCTCCTTGCAGGATTCGCGCGAGATGCTTGCTGCTGTCCGCGAAGCCGGGGTCAGACACGCGATTTGTTTCAATTACCGATTTTTGCCCGCCGTCCAGCTTGCCAAACAATTAATCGACGAGGGCAGATTGGGCGAGATTCATCATTACCGCGCAACGTATTTGCAGGATTGGTTGGTCGATCCGATGTTTCCGCTCGCCTGGCGGATGCAAAAAAGCGTGGCGGGTTCCGGCGCGCATGGCGATATTAACGCGCATTCCATCGATTTGGCGCATTTTCTAATCGGCGACTTCGACAGAGTCGTCGGCCAGAGCAAAACATTTGTGACGAAGCGCCCGCTTCCTTCCGGGACAGGCGGACAGGATGCGCCCGCTGCCGCCCAAATGGGAGACGTTACGGTTGACGATACGACTTCGTTCTTGGCGCAATTCAAAAACGGCGCGCTCGGTACGTTCGAAGCGACCCGTTTCGCTACCGGCTGGAAAAATGGCAACACGTTCGAAATTAACGGCAGCAGAGGAAGCCTGCGCTTTAATCTCGAACGCTTGAACGAGTTGGAGGTATATTTGCTGGACGACGAGCCGCATTTGCAAGGCTTTCGCACGATTAAGGTGACGGAAGGCGTTCATAAGTACGCCGGCAACTGGTGGCCCCCGGGCCATATTATCGGATACGAGCATTCATTCGTTCATATTGTATACGAGTTTATCCAAAGCATTGTAACCGGCGGATCATTCCATCCCGACTTCGCCGACGGCGTCAAATGCCAGCAGGTGCTGGAAGCGGTGGAGCGGTCCATCGAATCGGGCGCATGGGTGAATGTGGACGACGTGTAAGTTAGAGTTCAATATTTGCGCATTAAGTAAGCCTGGGGGGGCCCAGGCTTTTTGATATTTTGGTGTGAGTCCGTTCCCTTTATGTTGCAAGGCGCTTCCCTCGTTGTGTTGCTTTTTCCGCTTTTGTCGGTATCCCCCTCGTTCAGAAGGCTTCGGAAAACTGTTCCGTTCGATCGCCAAGCCCTAACTTCCTCGACTATCCCATTTTCATCCCCTTTTGTCGAAATCCCCTTCGTTCAGAAGACTCCCAAAACTAGCTTTGTTCAGTGCCGCCAAGCTAGACGATCGCTTTCTAAAGGGAAGTTTCCAATTCAGCAAGAGAGTGATCAGTTTTTTTCCAAAAAATAAAAATCGAAAGTTGAAATAGGAACATTAGTTTGGTATAATAAATGGGAACGAATGTTCCGATTATCGTGCCAGGAGGGATTGTCATGACCGATTTGTTATCCTTTGAAGCGTTCTCAGCTTATTATGAGAAGGAAGAAACATGCGTGAAGGCATGGTTCGAGATGAGATGGCCGGACGGGTTCCGATGCCCCCGGTGTCAGCATCATGCCGCTTACGTCATTACGACCCGCAAACTCCCTCTATATGAATGCCAATCCTGCAGAGCGCAAACTTCGCTCATTGCCGGTACGGTCATGGAAGGCAGCCGCACCTCGCTGCGCAAATGGTTTCTGGCGATTTATCTCCATGCAAGGCCGGAGGGCGTCAACGCGATACAATTATCCCGAATCATCGAGGTAACTTACAAAACCGCTTGGCTCATCTGCCACAAGCTGCGGTATGCCATGTCCCAGACGGAATCGGCGGAGCTGTTGTCCGGACTGGTTCGCATTTCGGAAGCGATCTATGCCTTAAGGATCACGCCCGGCTCGAATTGGCATAAACAAGCACAACCTCTGCTCATCGGCGCTTCGGAGGACGGGAACGGGGTTATCGTGAAAATAAAAATCGAAAAACAGCGGAAAGAACCGATCAAAACTTGCTTTAAGCCTTTTCCGGTGGAGCATTTTATCGATCGTTATGTGGATCCGAAGGCGGCTGCCGGTGCGATTGTGACGCGCCGCATCGGACGCGACAGGAACCTAACGTTAATACGGCTTGCAGGGGAAGTGGAAACGTGGCTTGCTTGCCGGTTCGGCGGCATTGGAAGCAAGCATCTGCAAGCTTATTTGAATCATTATTGTTATATGTTCAACCATAGCAATTCCTCGCTGAAATCGCTATTCAACAGCTGCGTTACTTCACGAACGATTACTTATCCTGAGCTTGTCGGCCGTACTTCCGATTCCGGTATGGGTCATTATAAAATCGCATCCTAATGGGGTGTCCTTACTGCGATTGTTTTCATGGAATGTCTGTTTTCTTTGAATCCAGATACGTGCACTGTACCCCTGTATTGATGCAATTGCCCATGTTTTTTATAACAGCATTGAAAAAGGGCATATCTTACCTGTTTTTAATTCATTTTTGAAACTTTCTACTCTTTATTCCTTTATCCTGAGCGAGCGGGATTCCGACAAAAGGCGGGGAAAAGAACATAAGCCCAGGATCGCCGAAGTACTTCGTCAGAAGTTATTCGTTAGTGTATAGTCCCAGGCTTATTAGCGGACGCTCGCTTCGCAGTAGAATCGAACGGCGTTGCCGTAGAGGGCGGAAGCGGTTTCTTCATAAGGGAGAGCCTTCAGCTCGGCAATAGCCGCCGCGACATCCAATACCATCGCCGGATGAGTCTGCTTGCCGGCGAACGGCCCTTCGAACGGCCACGGGCCGTCCGTTTCGGTCATGATGCGATCCAGCGGATACTGTCGAACGATCGCTTGAATCTCCGGCTCGTAGAGCACGTCCGGCGTGACCGAAACATAATAGCCGTTCCCGATCATTCGCTCGATCGTCGTCGGCGCCCCTTTGAACCAATGGAAGTGGGCGCGGGTTACGCCGTGCTTTTCCAACAAGTCGCAAGCGGCGTCGGCATCCTCATAGACCGCATGCAGTACGATCGGGCGTTCCAACATTCGCGCCAGCATGACGAAACGCTCCAGCAGTTCCAAATATGCTGCATTCGGGAACGTTTCGGCCGTGCGCATTTTTTCGGCATCGCGCCGCATATAGTACGGCAGCCCGACTTCGCCGATGGCGAAATATTCGTCCCGCCGTTCGAGCATCCAGGCGATAAGCGCATCGACTTCCGCGGCGTCCGGCAGCGGCTGCTCGGGATGGAAGCCGTACGCGGGCACGATCTGCCCGGGGAAAGCTTGGAATATGGCCCGGGTTGCACGGCAGGATTGCAAATTTCGGGACACGGCGACAAGCTTTCGGACGCCGCTTTCTTTCGCTTTGGCGAGCAGCCTTTGCATGTCTTCCGGCGCATACATATCCAGATGAATATGCGAGTCCATCGCTTCGATCCGCGGCGAAGTCGAACTATTCATACGCATCTTCATTCCTTTTAAGCAACCCGTAAATGTCCTGTTTCAATTGAAGGAACGCTTCGCTATGCAGCATTTTCTCGTCCCGCGGCCGCGGGAACGGAACGGCGAATTGCCGCACGACACGAGCCGGCGAGGACGACAGCACATAGATGCGGTCGGATAAATAGATGGCCTCGTCGATGCTATGCGTCACGAGCAGCACCGATCGCCGGTGACGCTCCCACAGGCCGAGCAGCCATTGCTGCATATGGAGGCGAGTTAGCGCATCCAGCGCGCCGAACGGCTCGTCCAAGCAGATGAGCTCCTGCGGGCTCAGCATGGCCCGCACGAACGAGGCGCGCTGCTGCATGCCGCCGCTCAAGACGCGCGGATATTGCCGCTCGTATCCGCCGAGTCCGGCGCGCGCCAGCCATTCATGCGCCTGCTCGCGCAGCGCCTGGCGGGAGCGTTTGGCGCCGCCGGCAATGTCCAGCGCCATCGTCACGTTCTCCTCGATCGTGAACCACGGAAACAGCGCCGGCTGCTGCGGCATATAGCTGATCAGCCCTTTGCGGCCGGTAACGGTTTCCCCGTCGATGCGAATCCCGCCCGAATCGGGCAGCAGCAGTCCGCCGATCAATTGCAGCAGCGTGCTTTTCCCGCTGCCGGACGGTCCGACGAGCGATACGAATTCGCCTTGGCCTACGCTGAGCGTAATGTCGTCCAATACCCGATGTTGCCGGCCGTCGCGCAGAAACGATTTGCCGATGCGATCCACTTCCAATTTTGGCGCAGCCATACCTTACCGTCCTCCCTTCGAACCGGTTCTCGTATCCCGCTGCCACCGGATAACGCAGCGTTCCAACGTTACGACGAGTGCGAACAATAGCAAACTCAATGCTACAATAACGAAAATGGAGGCGAATACCCGATCCGTCATATAACCGTTGGCGGACAATCTAATAAAGATGCCAAGCCCTTCCTTCGCGCCGATCCATTCGGCGACGACGGCGGTCAATACGCTATAGGATGCGGCGATCCGCAAACCGGAGAACAGATGGGGCAGCGCGCTCGGAAACTCCAGTTTCCGCATGATCTGCCATTTGCGGGCCCCGATCATTCGCATATAGTTCAACAAATGCGGATCGGGCTGCGTCAAACCGGTTAATGTCGCGACGATGACCGGAAAGAAGCAGACGAGCATAATAAGGATTACCTTCGGCAACAGTCCGTAGCCGAGCCACATGACGAGCAGCGGCCCGGTCGTAATGACGGGAATGTTCTGAGACAAGACAAGCAGCGGATAGACGGCTGCTCGCATGCCTGGAATCAGGTGCAGCGATATGGCCAGCACGACGCCGAAGACGGCGCCCGCCCCGAATCCGAGCAAGGCGATTCGCGCCGTAGCGAACGTATGCGACCATAATCTCGCCGCAACGTCGGCGTTGCCGAATACTTCGACAATTTGCAAAGGACCGGGAAGCAGCCAAGCTTCGATATGCCCCACCGTAACGGCGGTTTGCCATCCGATCAATAAGACAAGAATAACCGCCAGCGGCGGCCATCCTTGTCGAACCCAATGTTTCACTTTCATAGCGGTCTTCCTCCCGCGTCAGTCGTATTTATGCGTCAATCTGTTCATGGAAGCGCCGCTCTTCGGATTGTACAGCACTTTGATCTGGGAAATGACGGACGGACTGCCCATCTCAATCATCGCTTCGTTCATCTGTTTGACGATATCGAGCAATTGATCCAAATCGCCTTCCATCGTCGTTTCCAGGGGGGCCACGCGATACGGTACGCCTGCTTTGGCGATCACCTCGATCGCGCGGTCCACGTAAGGAATGACGTCTTCGCCGTTTGGCGTTTTCGGAATAATTTGTATGCTTACGAGCGCTTTGGCCATGTTCATATCTCCTTTAATCGATTGATTTTCTTAAGTTCCGGATCGTTATCTCTATTCCGGTAAAAATTCGTTCGTAAACGCCTTGTCCGCATCGAGCTCTTTCTCCAGAAGATTATGCTCAAGCATCCAGTCGGCATAATTCACCCAGACTTCGCGCTTCTGTTCTCCCCAACGAGCCGCATCGGATTGGTAGTGCGGACTTAGCCACTTCTGGCTCGTCTTGACCAAATCGGCGTTCAAGTCCGGCTCCGCTTGAATGAGCACGTCGGCCGCTTCCTCGGGGCGGTCGATCGCGAATCGATACCCTTCCGCCGCGCCGGCGACAAACGCTTTTACGATGTCGGGTTTTTCCGCGATCATTTTCTCGCTGGTCGTCAATACCGGCGTATAATAATCCAGTTTGTCGCTATAATCGGTCAAATAGACGATATTGAGCGGTTCGCCCCGCAATTCCGCCTCGATTCCCGTCCAGCCGTAAAAAATCCAAGCAAAATCGATATCTCGTTTCACCGCTGTGAAAAAATCGGTCGATCCGATGTTTACGTTGTTTACCTTGCTTGCGTCGGCTCCGTCTTTTTCCATCAACGATTGCAGCATCGCTTCTTCCACGGGCGAACCCCAGCCCCCGTATGTTTTGCCTTCGAAGTCTTTCGGCGTTGTAATGTTTTTGTCGACAGGCGAAGCAAATCCCGATGTGTTATGTTGAATAATCGCCGCAATGGAGACGAGAGGCACGTTCTGAATGCGGGCGAGCGTAATTGACTCTTGTACGCCGACGCCGAATTCGGCATGGCCGGAGGCTACCATCTGATTGGAGCCGCTATCGCCCGGCTGAATAATTTCCACATCCAATCCGCGCTCCTTGAAAAAGCCTTTATCGCGCGCCACGTATAAACCCGTATGGTTCGTATTCGGAACCCAATCCAATACGACTTGTACTTTGGTGAGCTCCTGCTCCGTGTTCGCTTGTCCATTCTCCGCCGGCTTGCCGGCACCGCCGCAACCTGCCGTAATGAGCATGAATGCGCAAAGCGCAAGCCACCACGATCGTTTTCTTTTCATCCGCATATTTTCTCCACTCCTCTTTCTATTTCTTGACAAACAAAAAACGCCCCCTTATCCGGAGACGTGCGCATGGCAAAACAAATCGAAATCCTTGTTTCCTACGCTGGCATTACCCAGATCAGGTATACGGGTCAGTGTCTAACGGGACACAATCTCAGCCGGCCGATTCCCAGCACCCCGGAGGAACGTATTCTGTTATCAATTGATTATGATTATAGCAAACGCTGTCGAAAAAGCCACTATTTTTTTATTTTAACGCAAGAAATATTTTTCGGGCGAATATGAAGCCTTGCATGGCAAACTATCGTATAATAGATGGATAATGAAAAATATGGTAGTTGAATTCATGGGAGGGAGAACGAATGAAAAACAGTTTCACCGTTTTTGTATCGCCTCAATCGACTTTTGAAAGAGTGAGGGAAAAGTCGGGCTCAAGCTGGATTGCGCCATTAGTCATTGTGATCGTTTTATCCTTAATTACGATTTACTTCCAAATGCCGACGCTGGAGAAGGAAATGATCAAGACTTTCGACGCGCAAGGAATCGATCCAAGTATGCAAGAGATGGTTATCGCTACGAGTAAAGTAACGAGCTACGTGTTTGCCGTAATCATGCCTGCGATGATGGTGTTTCTCGGCGGACTGTTATTGATGCTGGTCAATTTGTTCATCCGCGGCGAAGCGAAATATATGCAGCTAGTCAACGTGTCGGCTTATTCGTCGCTGCCGTCGGCGATCGGCGGGCTTCTAACCGGTTTGCTTATGTGGACCTCGAACGTCCAGTCCGTTACCGAGGTCAGCTTAAGCTTGGGCGCTCTGGTGGCGGACAAATCAAGCGCATTATTTAAAATGGCATCGATTTTGAACCCGTTCAGCATTTGGGGTCTCGTTCTGATGATCATCGGCATGACCGTAATGAGCAAACGCCCGCGTAAACTGGTGGCGGCTTGGATCGTCGTCGGCTGGCTCTTGATCTCGATCGGAAGCTCGTTTCTATATTGAGCACAGATACATAGAATAGGGTGATGTTTCCATGAACAAAAAAATAATATGGGGCGGTTTGCTAGGGGTGTGCATTCTCGGGCTCGCGGCGTTCAACATGTACAATGTGAACAAAAGCGTCGAAGTCCGCTTAGGGGAAGCGACGGAAGGACGGATCGTCGAGCAAATCTATACGAACGGAAAACTGGAACCGCGCGAGGTGACCGATTATTTTGCGCTTATTGGCGGTACGGTAAAACAAGTCGGCATAAAAAAGGGCGACGTGGTTACGGAAGGGCAAGTGCTGTTCAAGTTTAACGTGGAAGATGTAAAAGAGCAGCTTACAATGGAACGCATCAATTTGCAAATGATTGTGGCGGAACGGGACAGCGCCAGCAAGCAATATTTTGAAAATTTTAAAAAGTTGAAGCAGGAAGATCCGAATCAGGAGATCGAGAAATTGGACTTGTCGCAATACGATTTACGCCTTAAAAACAGCAAGGTAAAAATCGAATCGCTGGAACGCAAGTTGAATAACGACGAGTTAAAGGCGAAAACGGCCGGCGTCGTGACGGAAGTGGCGGTGAGCGAAGGACAAATGGTTGCGCAAGGCAGCCCTGTCGCAACGATTGCCGATCTTACTTCATTTCAAGTAAAAGCGAACTTAAACGAATTGGATGCGGGCAAAATCGAGCCGGGAATGGACGCCGTCGTTACCGGGGACTCGATTGAAGGCGTATATAAGGGGAAAGTGACATACATATCGCCGATCGCCGTGTTGGCCGACCAGACGTCGAGGGATCCGTCCGTCGAAACGATCGTTTCCCTCGACAATGCCGCCGCGGAGCTTCGGTCCGGATATAATGTGACCGTCGAATTCGAAATTCCGGATCGAACTCGTATTTTGGTGCCGATCGACGCGGTCGTACATGCGGGGGACAAATCATACGTTTATAAAGTGGCCGACGATAAAGCGGTAAAGGTCGAAGTGACGACAGGCAAAGAAAACGAGGAGCAAATCGAAATCGTTTCAGGCGTCGGGATCGGCGAACAAATTGTTGTCGAGGGCGCGGAACGGCTGGACGACGGGATCAAGGTGAGCGTACGATGATTACACTGCGCGGGATCTCCAAAGTGTATCGCAACGGTTCCCTTGAAGTACAAGCATTGTCTCCCATCGATTTAACGATCGAAAAGGGCGAATTTGTCGCGATCATGGGTTCGTCGGGTTCGGGGAAATCGACGCTGATGAATATTATCGGCTGTCTGGATGTGCCGACAACGGGAAGCTACATGCTCGACGGGGAAGAGGTGCACACGTTAAGCGAAGAAAGTTTGGCGCGCGTCCGCAACCGGAAAATCGGATTCGTATTTCAAAGCTTCAATCTGCTGGGACGGCAAACGGTGCTGCAAAATGTGGAATTGCCGATGATGTATGCCGGCATCGCCAAGCCGGAACGAACGGAGCGGGCGCTCGCGCTGCTGGAGAAGGTGGGGCTGAAGGATCGCGTGAAGCACCGGCCGACCGAGCTGTCCGGCGGGCAGAAGCAGCGCGTCGCGATTGCTCGCGCCTTAACGATGAACGCTCCGATTCTGCTCGCGGACGAGCCGACAGGAAACTTGGACACCAAATCGTCGCACGATATTATGGGCTTGTTCCAACAAATCCATGGCGAAGGAACAACGATCGTGCTAGTCACCCATGAACCCGATATCGCGGAACATGCCGGCAGGGTCGTATGGTTTGGCGATGGGAAGCTCATCAAGGATACGCGCAAAGGAAGTGCCGTCACATGAGTATTTGGGAAAGCGTTCTGGTTGCATTGGACAATTTGCGGCTGAACAAGCTGCGTTCCTTTCTGACGATGATCGGAATCGTGTTCGGCGTGGCGGCGGTTGTGACGGTCGTGTCGATCGGCCAAGCCGGACAGTCGTCGATCGTATCCGCGGTTTCGAACTTTAAAGACGGCTATTTTGTGATCTATGCGAATCCGATGGAATCGGTTCAAGGGGATACCGATATCCGCATGCGCGACATTACGGAAGTCCGCAAGCTTGACGGAGTCCGTTATTCTTCCTCCTCCAATCCGTATTCCATGACCACCAAATTTAAAAAGGATACATTAAAATTTACGGTAACGGCGACGATGTCCGATTCCTTTAAAATGCAAAATATCGATTTGGCGGCAGGGAGGTTTTTTACCGCCCAGGAGGAGCGCGCCCGGCTGAAAGTGATCGTAGTCGATGCGGATTACGCCGAGAAAGTGTTCGGATCGGCGAAGCAGGCGCTAAACCGCAAAATCGTTCTATCCGGCGGGACGTTCCGCATCGTTGGCGTGTATAAGCCGCAAAAAAATATTTTGAGCGGCATAGGCGGCGAGCAGTATACCGGTTTTGCGCCGATTGCCGCGATGCCGGCTTCCGGCGACGGGGGCGCGGAACGCTTTCAGGCGATGGAAGTGCTCGCCAATTCGCCCGAGAACATCGACGAAACCGTCAAAGCCGTGAAGAAATGGCTGGCCGACAAGCATAACGTCTCCGAGAACGCGTATATGACGCAGACGGGCAAAGAGGCCGAGGAGATGGTTTCAAGCACGTTCTCGATCCTGCAAACGATTATCGGCTCGATCGCCGGCATTTCGCTGCTGGTCGGCGGCATCGGAGTCATGAACATTATGCTCGTATCGGTTACGGAAAGGACGCGTGAAATCGGAATCCGCAAAGCGATCGGGGCGACGCCGGGTGCGATTATGGTGCAATTTATGATCGAGGCGGTCATTTTATCGTTCATCGGAGGGACGGCAGGGGCGCTGTTAGGGCTGTTTTGCGCGTTTCTATTCTCGGTTCTGTCCGGCTGGCCGTTCGTCGTGTCGCTATGGGCGATCTTGCTTGCGTTCGGCTTCTCCGCGGCGGTCGGCATCTTCTTCGGCTTGTATCCGGCGAACAAAGCTTCGAAGCTGCATCCGATCGAATCATTGCGATACGAATAATGGAATATCCGTATCCGTTCAAAGGAAAGCGCCTGTCGCGGGAAACCGCTGGCAGGCGCTTAGTCGTTTAAATGACGTTGCTGTATTGTTCTTCCGTCAGAATGCGTTCAGACTGGGCATAAGCCGGCTTTCCCGGCATATAATGAATCGCGCGCAAAAAGCGGATCGTGCGCGTCTTGGCGCGCATGACGACGGAATGCGTCTCCGCCTGCTCTTCCGGCAAAGCGCGCACGCCGCCGAGGAAATGGCCCGGCGTAATGCCGGTCGCTGCAAAAATGACATCGTCGGTGCCGATCATGTCTTCCATTCGCAGCGTCTTGAACGGATTGCCGATCCCCATGTCGAGACAGCGCTGCAACTCAATGTCGTTGGCCGGCATGAGCCGCCCTTGCAGTTCGCCGCCGAGGCAATAGAGCGCGGCCGCGGCGAGGACGCCTTCCGGAGCGCCGCCGGAGCCTACGTACAGATCGACGCCGGTATCGGCGAAGGCGGGAGCCATGGCGCCCGCAACATCGCCAGCGCTGAGCAGTTGAATGCGGACGCCGGCGTCGCGCAGCACGTTCATTTCGTTCGCATGGCGGTCCCGATCCAGAATGGAAACGTTCAGCTCGGAGAGCTTCTTGCCGAGATGTTCCGCGGCTTTGCGCAATGTCAGCTCGAGCGGATCGTCGAGGCTGAGCTTATTCTTCAATGCGGGACCTACGGCAAGTTTCTGCATGTACATGTCCGGCGCATGCAGCAAATTGCCTTGGTCGGCAATCGCCACGACGGCAAGCGCGCCGTTTCCGCCTTTCGATACAAGCTCGGTGCCTTCGACGGGATCGACGGCAATATCGACGGCCGGGCCGTCGCCGCATCCCAGCTTCTCGCCCACATACAGCATCGGGGCTTCGTCCATCTCGCCTTCGCCGATGACGACTCTGCCTTGGATCGCAACGGAATTGAACATTTGCCGCATCGAAGCGGTAGCGGCTTCGTCGGCCTCGTTCTTGAGTCCCCGTCCGATCCATTGCGATGCGGACAATGCGGCCGCTTCCGTAACACGTACGATTTCTAAAGATAATTGTCTCTCCATGTGGTTCCCCTCCACGATATTATATAGTATGTCATATATACATTGAAATATGTTATAACAAATAATATAATATACATCAATGAAAATCAACCCGTATTTTTAAAAACAGGCGGCATAATTTTTGTCGAGGTACAGGCCGGACGAGAAGAAGGAGGGAATAATGGAAAAGATGAGTGTGTAAATATTTTGTATCGGGAAAACTATTTATAAGTCATATGCTTGGTTATATATGACGTCATAATTGTCCGATGTTGAAATACGAGCTTTTGAGCAGGTAATTGCGACAACAGGCAAGAAAGCGGTGCGGAACAAAACTTAACAAATGAGGAAACATGGGAGGGCTTTCAATGAGCGATTCGGGAAAAAGCGGGCATGGCTTGAAGCTGGGCGTTATTTTATGCAAATGGTGCCATCGTGTCATTGATGAAATGGATACCGAGAAAGTGGTCGTTTACTATTTGGAATGCGATCGGGAAGATTGCGCGAAAGACCGGGACAGCCGATTGGAAGTCGGATAAATAGATTGTCTAGCGGCGCTTTTTCCATTATCATTAGAACAAAGAACAAGGTACTGGTAAAATAAGTTTAAGCGATTTCTTGGAATCGCCGGAAAACATCGTTAGGAGTGAGTGGTCATTCAACTCTCGTCACGCCAATATGAAATATTACAACTCGTTCAAAAACAGGCTCCTATCACCGGAGAGCAAATTGCGGAACAATTGGGCGTCAGCAGACCGACAATCCGTTCGGATTTGTCGATTCTAGTCATGCTTGGATATTTGGATGCTAAGCCGAAGGTGGGATATTTTCCGGGAAAATCGGTGGCGGCTTACAATGCGCCGTTCAAATTGGATTTGAAAGTGAAGGACGTACAACTGCTGCCGGTCATCGTTCGGGAGACGGCAACGGTCAACGATGCGGTTGTATCCTTATTTCTCGGCAATACGGGAACATTGATCGTGGCGGATGCGGACGGAATCCTGCTCGGCGTTATATCCAGCAAAGATTTGCTGAAGGTGACGCTAGGGAACCCGAATGCCGCTTCCATGCCGGTCAGCATCGCGATGACGCGAACTCCCAATATCGTGACCATATCTCCCGAAGATCATATTATCGACGCGGCGAAAAAAATGGTGGAACATCAAATCGACACGCTCCCGGTCGTCGTTTCGCGTTCGGACGAACATAAGCAGGATAAATGGGAAGTTGTCGGCAGAGTGACGAAAACGACGATCACGAAATTAATATTGCGCATGGGCGCAGATTTATAGAGAGAGCCTAACAGGGAAAGGGGAACTATGCGGATGGGGCAGAAGCCACAGCAAACGATTACGATTTGTTCGGACTCCGTTGGGGAGACGGCCGAAATCGTCGTGAAAGCGACGATGAGACAATTTAGCGGCCACGACGTGCGGCTGCAGCGGATCGGACATATTAAACAAGAGGACGAAATAAGGACCATTATGGAAGAGGTAAGCCGCAACGGCGGTTTTGTCGCCTATACGCTGGTTCAACCGGAACTTAGGGAAATGATGAAAGCCGAGGCCATTCGTTTGGGCGTTCGCGCCGTCGATATTATGGGTCCGATGATGCAAGCGTATATCGATACGTTTAACGATTCGCCGCGGCGCAAGCCGGGCTTGCTCCATCAAATGGACGAAGACTATTTTCGCCGGATGGAGGCGATCGAATTTTCGGTCAAATGCGACGACGCCAAAGATACGACGTCGCTGCTGCAAGCCGATATCGTATTGCTGGGCGTATCAAGGACGTCGAAAACGCCGCTTAGCATTTTCTTAAGCCATAAAGGCTACAAAACGGCGAACCTCCCGATCGTGCCGGAGGTGAAGCCGCCGAAAGAGCTGTTCGATTTGCCGCGAAATCGGGTGATCGTACTAACGATGGATGCGGGACAATTGCTCAAGATCCGTACGGAACGTCTCAGGACGCTGGGGCTGCCTTCCGTTTCCGCCTACGCCACGATGGAACGCATTCAAGAAGAGTTGGAATACGCCTCCGTCCTGGCGGCGCAATTGGATTGTCCCGTCATCGACGTTACCGATAAAGCGATCGAAGAAACGGCCGGCATTATTTTAGGATATTTGAACTGAAACATAACAAAGGAGTTGCCTGATAGCGAACCCGCTAAGGGCAACTCCTTGTCGTTGCAAGCTTTATTTCGTCAAATCGCGCACGCCTTGGTAGATCGTATCGAACAATTCGTCCAAATACTCCTCCTCGATGCAGGAGAAGGCGACGCGAAGATCGGTTTCGCCCAAGGCGATCGTGCCGATGCCGTATCGATCGAGCAAATGCGTGCGCAGCGTTTCGGCGTCAATCGTTTTCAGCTTCAGGCACATGAAATATCCGGAATTGAACGGATAGTAGTCCCACGCCTCGTTGTACTTGCCGCTGTCAAGCAGCGATTTGACGCGATTGGCGCGGCCTTTCATAATTTCGAATTTCTCGCGTTTCTGCTCTTCGAATTCGGGAGCGTTCAATGCTTGAAGGACGAACGTTTGCGACGGATGCGAGCAACTGGATACGGTAGCGCGAATGATGCCGATCGTTTTTTGTTCCAACGCGCTAAGGATCGCTTCGGACTCGGCCGCGAACGTAATGAATCCGACGCGGAACCCCCAGACGTATTCTTCTTTCGTCGCGCCGTCGACTTTCACCGGCAGGATGTTCGGATGGAGTCCGGCCAGCTTGCCGAACAACGATTGATGCAGCGAATCCTCGAAGAAGAGGCCAAAGTACGCATCGTCCGTCACCGCGACGACTTTGATTCCCGCTTCGGCCGCGTCAAGGATGGCCGCTACGATTTCATCGCCCTCCTGCGGGCCTGGCGTATAGCCCGTCGGATTGTTCGGGAAGTTAAGCACGAGGATGGCTTTGCCTTTATCCTTCTGCGCCAGCAGCGCTTGACGCAGCCCCTCGCTGTTAAATCGATTGCGCTCGTTATACAGCGGGAAATTAACGATTTGCGCGCCGCGGCGAATGCCGAACGTCAACTCGTAATTCTCCCAATTTTTATCCGGGAAAATGACCGCGTCGCCCGTCTCGGCGAACAAATCGGCCACGACGCTTAAACCGTGCGTGAGCGCATTGGTAACGATCGGATTGCCGAACGATTTATTTTCAAGCGCCGGATTTTCCTGAATCATCTTCTTGCGCCAAGCCGCCCGCAATTCCGGTTTTCCCGCAGGAGGAGCATACGGATACAAATCTTTCGGTTGATACGCGGATAATGTATCTTGGATCACCTTCAGGTGCATCGGAGCGTTGCCCTCCGTCGCGATCCCGATCGTGGCATTGTATTTTTTCGCTTTGCTCGCCGCTTCCGCCGATTGGCTTAAAATGCCTTCTTTCGGAAAATAAATGTCCTTTCCCAACTGTGACAACATCGCATACACATTTGCATTTTCGCGTTGAATGGTGTCGTTCAACTGCTGAGCCAGTGGATTCATCTCATGCCATCCCTTCCAAAATCTTGGTTTTTAGTTTCCCATCGCTTGTATCCGAATTATATCATTTTTGCAAATGCGGTGTCACTTACATTCTAGACGGCAATAGATTCATAAAGGATGGGCGGATCGGGAAAAACGCGCTCCAAACTGCTGGCCGGCGCAGTGACGATGATGTCATTTATGATGCGGACAGTATCGCTTCATCAATTCGATTGTGGCGGCGTCCAGCGGTTCCTGTCTCTGCTCCAATCCTGCGACAACTTTATCGAAACGGGGTTCCTTCATATTTTGGCCGAATTTAAACTTGGCGCTGACCGACTCCACGCATATTTTGACAACGGCAACGCCGCGCAGTTGTTTAGCATAATCGGCATCGTCCGGATCGATCGGCTCATATCCGCCTTCGGGCTGCAATTTCTCCATAAAGGCGGTTAAGCTTCGCGCCTTCTCCGCCAAATCGTCGACGGCTTGCGCCGTTCCTTTGAACAGCACGGATTTAAAATAAGACGTTGCCGGGCAGGCGAGCTTCGGATCGGAAAAGTAGGAAGGGATAATGGCATATTCTTTGGCTACAGCGAATGTCACGTTCGGATGGAGCCGCAAATGTTCCATCTTCTCTCCGATCTTGCTGCCGTGAAAATAGACCGCATCGTCCGTATGCACGAAATTCAACGGGGTGACTCTCGGCCACCCGTCTTCCCCGATCGTACCTAAAAAACCGCAGCTCATTTCCGCCAAAAACGTATCGATTTCCTGCCGCTCCGCAATGGAAAATTCTTTTCTGCGCATGGGATTCATCTCCTGTCGATTTTGATATTCTCCTAGAATAGTCGGTTTGTTGACAATAAAAAAGATCCAATTTACAGTGGAATTATTGGACCAATGATCCGGCTTATTTGACAGGAGGCGATTCAATGGATTTTTATATCCCTTTCGATTCGTATTTACGGGAATACCGCTATAAATATTTGGCTTTGTATCATGCGATGCGCACGGCGATTGTGAGCGGGACGGTTCCCTATGGAACGAAGCTGCCCTCCAGCCGCGAAATGGCGAAATTATACGAGGTTTCGCGAGGGAGCGTCAATCAAGTGTACGAGATGCTGCTATCGGAAGGCTTTGTCGCGGCCGAAGTGGGCAGAGGGACGTTCGTCAGCTACCGCTCGCCCGCTTCCTCCTCCGCTGTTGTCGAACAAGCGGAAATCTCCATGTCGGATTGGGGCAAACGGGTAGCCGTCATGCCGTCGTATCACGGAAGCCGCGCTGCTGCGGGAATGCATGACCGAACGGGAAAGGGAAAGGTTGATCTCCAAGCATGGCATATTTCTACGGATCATTTTCCGGCGGACGAATGGAACCGGGCGCTCTATGCCGAGGTAAGGCGAACGCTGCGCCAAAGCGGGACGGATTCTCTCCATCCATTCGGGCATTTGCCGCTCCGGCAAGCGATTTCTCATCATTTGCGCAGAATGCGCGGCATCGCGGCGCCTGCCGAGCATATTTGCATATACAACGGGTCGATGCAGGCGATCGCATTGCTCGCGCAATTATTGGTGAACGAAGGGGACCCGGTTGTGATAGAGAATCCTTGTTATCCCGGCACCGCAAGGGCTGTTCGCATGTTTGGCGGCAATATCGTAAAGGGCCGGGTGGACGGGAACGGAATCGTGCCGGACGACTGGAACGCCAATCTACTGTTCGTGACGCCGAGCCGGCATTTCCCGACAGGGGCGGTGCTTCCGTTGGAACGAAGAAGACAGCTGCTGACATGGGCGGCCGGCAGGAAGGCGATCATCGTCGAGGATGATTACGACAGCGAATTCCGTTACGGAGGACGGCCGATCGAACCGTTGAAAACGTTGGACAGCCAAGGCTGCGTCGTATATGTCGGCACGTTCTCCAAGACGATGTATCCCGACTTGCGCATCGGTTACGCGGTGCTTCCGCCGGGGCTGGTCGAACCGATGAACCGCGCGAAGCATTTATACGAGCCGTATCCGTCATCGCTGCTGGAGCAGCGTGCCCTCGCCGCGTTTATGAAATCGGGCCATTACGAACGCCACTTGCGCAGAATGAAGCGGATTTACGGCAGAAAATACGCCGTATTGTACAAAGCGCTGCAGGAGATGGCCGCCGATTTGTTCGATATCGTTCCATGCGACGCCGGACTGCATATATACGGCGTATGGCGTCATTCGGCCGAAGCTTACGAGCGATGGGGCAGCCTTGCCGAAGCCAAGGGCGTCATATGGAGCGACGGCCGAAGATATCAGTTGGAGGGCGGTCATCCTGCGGCATGTTTCGGCTTTGCCCATTTGGTGGACGAGCAGCTTGAGCGGGGCGTTCGGATCATGGCGGAAGCTTGGCGGGAATATGAAGCGGAAGCATCGGTTTAAGGGAAGCGAGAAGATATGGTACACTATGGTTCAAGAGGTTGTTCAAAAAGTCCCCTTTTGATCACGAAGATGAACTGGGAGCGAGCTCGACATCGAATTTTGCGTTCACCCTCGAAGTCCGGTGCTCGTGTAGGTTTTGCCTACACTCCGCTCCTCCTTCTTCGGGTTCTCGCAACCTTCTCGGTGCTGAAAAGTCGACTTTTTGAACACGCACTTCAATAGAGATTGATTCACAATGATCGAAATTCGCTTATAATCAGGGAGGTTCGTTACGCATGATAGACGCATCGCCATCCTCATATGTTTTGAAGCCCTCGTTTGCCAAAATCGTATGTGAGCCGGGGTGGAAATGGGCGAAACGGGAAAAGCCGATGCCCAATTACGATTTATTCTATGTTTGGAGCGGCGAAGGCGAAGTGTTGTTGAACGACCGGGCATACCGGGTTTCGAAGGGAAGCTGTTTTCTGTTTCGGCCGGGAGACCATACGAGCGCGACGCATGATCCGCAGCGTCCGCTCGTGCTGACCTATATTCATTTCGATGTAAGCGAACCGGTCCGGTCCATACCGGCGCCTTACCGTAAGCTGCGGGAAACGGTCGATTTCGAATATATGCTGTCGCGTTACGTTCGTTTGTTCCTGGTGAAAACGTATGCGGCGGAGGAAGAGGCAAAGCTCATATTGAAGCAAATGATGATCCATTTGCTGAGGGAGGATTTGGAGGAGCCGGTCGAGCGGAAAGCGAGCCATCGCGTCACGGAAGCGATCCATGAAATCGCCAATTATGTGCGACAAAATCCCGGCGCCGCGCACCGCGTTGAAGATTTGGCGGCGCGGGCGCAGCTCTCGCCTCGCTACTTGTCCATCAAATTCAAAGAATTGATCGGCGTGCCGATCCAATCGTATATGATTCGCACCCGAATCGAACGCGCCGAGCATTTGCTTCATCATGCGGGGATGAACGTCACGGAAGTGGCCGAAGCGCTCGGGTACCGCGACATCTTCTTCTTCAGCCGCCAATTCAAGCGATACACCGGAAAAAGCCCATCGGAAATCCGTTAGTTAGAAGTCGACTGTCGACTCTTTTTCGAACGCGCATTAAGACGTTCGGCCGTTCTCTTGCGGCTGCAGCGTTCCCAACGCTTCGCCCATTCTCACCTTATGCCCGACGGCTAAGTCTTCGCGCGGCGCAAACGTGCCGTCTTCGGTCAGCAGCACGACCGTCGAACCGAACTCGAAATAAGCGAGTTCCTGACCGCGTCCCCATAATTGCGCCCGCTCGTCCACATACTTGATGCTGCTGACGTTGAGCGCTCCGACCTTGACGACGGCAACTTCGCCGCCATCGTGGCGGATATAAGTAACGAGCCGCTCGTTTCGGCTTAATACCCGCTTCATATGGCGAAGGCCGAAATCGTTGACGGGGTATACTTTGCCCGGAATATGTTCCGTCTCGATCCGTTCGCCGGCGACCGGCGTATGGATGCGGTGGTAATCGGTCGGACTTAAATACAATACGAAATAATAGCCGTCTTTATATTTCTCCATGCGCGGCGACCGGTTCAGAAGTTCCGCCAGCGTATAGTCCTGTCCTTTCACATTGACGATCAACCCCGTTTCGATCGTACCCATTCCGGTAATGAGCGCGTCTACGGGGCTGACCAATATTCCCGGACGGCTATCGATCGGGCGCGCTCCCGGCTTCAGACGTCTCGTAAAAAATTCGTTTAACGAATCGTATTCGTGCAGCGCTTTTTCCGCATCCTCCACTCGAATGCCGTACATTTTCGCAAATTTCGGAATGAACGGTTTGCTCGCTCCCGATTTTGCAAACGCTCCGGTCAACCGCGACAACCATTTGCGCGAGGAGAGCTCGGTTAGCAGCCGCATCCAATGTTTTGCCATATTTTATGCTCACCTGTCCTTCCCGTTAATCTTGACATAGAACGGCGGGCAAATCAATATTTTTCGCACGCTCAAATGAATAGAGAGATCTTGTCTCCGCAGGCGTATCGCGTAATCGGCGCATCGTAAAAAAGGGGTTGCTCATTCCGCGATTATGGTATATGTTATAGTCAATTACATAACGATACGGGGGCTTGAGGATTCAGGCTGAGATTGTAGCTAGTCAACCGCTACCGACCGTTAATCTGATCTGGATAATGCCAGCGGAGAGAATCATGATTCGACAAAGGGCCCTTTCTAACCGTCTGTGTATTTCCAGACGGTTTTTTTATGTAAAATTTCATAAAAAAGGGAGAGTTTGACAAGAAATGAATCAAGCGATTGGTAATGCGTACCGGAAAGGCTTGAAGTTTTCCGATATTTTAGTAACGGTGTTTCTGGCTTTGGTGCTTGGCGTCGTGTACCGGTTTTGGGGCGTCGTCTACGATTTGTTCAAGCCGTTCTTTTTTCAATCCGATGAAATCGTATACGGCATGTGGTTTATTGCGTCGACAATCGCCTTTCTGATCGTCCGCAAACCGGGCGTCGCGCTGTTGGCGGAACTGGCCGCGGCCCATGTGGAATTGCTGTTCGGCTCGGAATGGGGGATCCAAATGTTTCTTTACGGACTTGTGCAAGGGTTGTGCGCGGAGCTTGTATTCGCGGCATTCCGTTACCGGAATTACGGGATCGCGGCGGCATCGCTCGCCGGCGTGGCGATGGCGGTCGGTTCCGCGCTTGTCGATTATTCGTACGGGTATATCGCCGATTACGAGGCATGGATGTTTTTCGTCAAATACGGTTTGCGCTGCGTTAGCTCCGTCTTAATCACCGGGATATTCGCCTATTATGTCGTCAAAGCGTTGGAAGCGACGGGAGTTACCAATTTGGTGCGTCCGGTGGCCGCGTCGGAATATGAATCGTTGAAGAATGAGAACTGACGAAAGCGAGGCGGGAAAATGGCGGCGATTGCACAAACGGAAGCGGTAGGCGTCGGTCAATTGCGATTAAAGTTTCCGGGAGAACAAACCTTTGTGTTCCGCGATTTGTCCTTAACCGTACCGGCCGGGCAGAAAGTATTGCTGCTCGGCCCAAGCGGATGCGGGAAATCGACGCTGCTGCAGGTGCTCGGAGGGCTCATTCCCGATTCGATTGAAGTGCCGCTCGTATACGATTCCATTCGCGTTCCCGACTCGTGCGGATTCGTATTCCAGGATCCGGATACGCAGTTCTGCATGCCGTATGTCGACGAAGAATTGGCGTTCGTGCTGGAAAACTTGTCAGTGCCCAGAGAACAAATGCGGGCACGTATGACTGAAGCGCTTGCGCAGGTCGGCCTCGCGCTGGACGATCTCCATACCCCCGTAAAGCGCCTGTCCCAAGGGATGAAGCAGCGGCTCGCGCTCGCGTCCGCGCTGTTGCTTGATCCGGACGTATTGTTTCTCGACGAGCCGACGGCGCTGCTCGATCCGGAAGGAACGCGGCAAGTTTGGGAATCGGTAAGCAAGATTGCGGACGGCAAAACGATATTGATCGTAGAGCACAAAATCGACCGGATTGCCGAGCTCGCAGACCGGGTCGTCTTGCTGAACGATGAAGGAGCCATTATCGCCGACGGCGAGCCGAACGTCGTATTCCGCACCTGCCGGGGTCAATTGCAGGAATACGGCATCTGGCATCCCGGCGTGTGGGAGAATTATTCCGCTTCGCCGTCCTATCGGCGGTTGACCGATCAACATCGTGTGCCGGAGGCCGCTCAAAGGCCGGTTATCGTATTGCGCGACTGGAAAGGGTTCCGCGGGAATGAAGGGCGCATCGCGGTAGAAGAGGCGGAAATCTATCCCGGCGATTGGATCGCCGTCGTCGGAGACAACGGAGCGGGCAAAAGCACGCTGCTCCTCTCGCTTATGCAGCTGCTGCGGACGGAGGGGAAGTATGAGCTGAACGGGCGCGATCTGTCCGCAAGCGGCAGCCAAGGCTCCCGCAACCGGCAACGCCCTATGGCGGACGATGTCGGATTCGTCTTTCAAAATCCGGAGTTCCAATTTGTAACCAATACCGTCTATGACGAGATCGCATACTCGCTAAGGCGGGACGGCGCGAAGAGCGCCGCTCGGATCGAAGCGGCCGTTGCGCAAATGCTCGCGCTGTTCGATCTTGATGTAGGTCCGGGGCGTCATCCGTATCAGCTCTCAACCGGACAGAAGCGTCGGCTTAGCGTCGCGACTGCGGTCGTATGCGGACAGCGGGTGCTGCTCCTGGACGAACCGACCTTCGGTCAGGACGCGCGCAATACGTTTGCGATTCTTGAAACGTTGGAACAATTGCGGCAGCAAGGCACCGCGATTGTAACCGTAACGCACGACCCGCAGGCGGTTCGTCATTTCGCGACGCATGTTTGGCAAATCGCAGACGGCAAGCTCGTCCGGCGCGATCCGGCCGAACGGTGCCCATTCATCGCAAGCGGCCGGGCGGAACGGGAGGAGGAGAAGCGATATGAACTTGCTCGAACCCGCTAAAGAGACATGGCTGCACAGGGTGAACCCCGCCTTGAAGCTTGCCGCTTTTCTCGGTCTGTTCGTCGTCGCCTTGTTGACCCATCGGCCCGATTTCGCGTTATTTCAAGCGATTGTGTACATTGCGCTGCTGTTCTTGTCCAGCGGCCATTCGCGGTGGAAGATGGCGGCGCTTATGCTGCCGTTTCTGCTCGTCTTCCTCTCTTCGTCGTCGACGATGATCTTGTTCGGCAGGGGAGACACCGTTTGGTGGACATGGGGTTTGCTGAAAATTTCCGAGGAAAGCTTTTACCGCGGCATTCATATCGGATTGAAATCGGTTTGCTGCGCGGCCGCGGGTTTGCTGTTTGCGCTTACGACCCGTCCGTCGCTGTTGTTCTACGCCCTGATGCAGCAATTTCGCATGCCTCCCCGGTTCGCATACGGCTTTTTGGCGTCGATGCGTCTGCTGCCGATCGTATGGGAAGAGTTTGTCACGCGCAAGCATGCGCTGCAAGTGCGCGGCGTACGCTATGCCCAAGGGGTGAAAGGCTTGTACGAAAGGCTGTCTATGTATGCGGTCCCGCTTCTTGCCCAAAGCATACGGCGGGCGCAGCGGATCGCGGTTGCGATGGAAGCGAAGCGGTTTCGGATGCGGGCGAAACGTACGTACTATTATGCGACCTCCTATTCGATTGCGGACCTCGTATTTATCGTTTGTTTCGCCGCGCTTGTGACAGCCGCTTATGCGGCGGCGTTCCGCTTCCCGGTTTTCGGCATCGACGATGTGCGCTATATGAGCAAATCGCTTTGACAGCCGGTCTCGTTCTCGCCGCCGCCCGATTCCCCGGAGCCGGAGCGCAGCAAAAAATCGGCGTAAGCGATAGGATTGCTATAAGTGGCCCGCCATATGTCGTACATGCGCGCCTTCAGAAAACCGTATCTCCGGCCGCATCCGTTGGATTCGATAAACTTGACTTCCCCTTGGCTGGTAATGCCGATATCGAATCCGAGATCGGCAAGATGAGGCAGCTTCGACTCCATCCGCTTGGCGATGGAAAGCGATACGGCATCGATCCGTTCCTTCAGCTCTTGCACAGGGAAATGCGGCAGCGCCGCGGGCAGCAATTGTTCAATGCGGCTAACCGATCCGCCGTTCGCCACATTGGTAATATATCTGCCTGCTCCCGCCACTTTGCCGATGATGCCCGTAACTTGCCACTGGCCGCTTCCGTCACGCTGCACGACGACGCGCAGGTCGAAGGGGCGGCCGTTGTAAGCGGCGAGCGGAATATATTGCTGGATGATATATTTTTTGTGCGAGGTGAACGCCGAGACCGCTTTCGGCATTTCCTTCGCTCTCGCATACGCCGTCTTCACGCCCGCTTTGCCTGCGGGATAGTACAGTTTCCATCCCGACGAGTAACGAAGCAGTTTGATGACCCCTTGCCCCAAACTGGCGTTGTTCGGCTTTAAAATCAAGGAGTCGTGCCGTTGCATCATCAATTTGAGATTATCCGCGGTGTACAGCATCGTATCGGGGAGATGGCCGATTACTTCAGGTTCCTCGCGCAATATGCGGTCGATGACGATTTTGCCGTACCGGTTCGTTTCGTTAAATATTTGAATCCCTTGCCTGACGAGTTCTTTGATGCGATCATGCGACTCTTTGCGGAAGTATAATGCGCGATTATGAATAACCCGCGGAATCGGAACGGTTTTTCTCACATATCCGTACTTGCCTTTCACATAGGCGACGGCTTCTTTCTTATCAGGATGCAAATCCGCCAACCGTACATAACAAGGCGTAATGCCGTAACGCTTGCCGGCTTCTTCGTAACAGGACAGCGACTCCTGTTTCGGTTTCCCGCTTGGGATCCCCCGATACGTTCCTGAGTTGACCAAAATGCCCACATAATTGTTCCCCATGAACGAAAGTCCCTCCTGCCAGAAGTAGTTCAACAAAAGCAAATCGTAGAATACGCGCTCGAAGATTTCTGTCGTACAGTTTATGCCGCCGCCCTGTCGGCCCGTATGGTCGAATGTGTCCCCGCATTCGTCTATTTTTCCGCCATTGTCACCATCGGATAGGCCGGTTGTATATGCTAACGTAGCATACTCCGGCGCAGTTCTCTCCCACTTCCAGCTGCCGGAGGCTTCATCACTTCTCGAAGGAAAGGGGTTGATCGTTTGAGCGCGCCAAAAGTCGCCGTCGTAACGCCGGGATCTTTCACGATTCCTTCTAAACGAAGCAGCTCGGTGGAACGCGTGGTCGAGCAAGTATGTCCGCTAATCAAACATCGGGCGAATGTGCGCATTTTCGGCAGAACGGGCAAGGGGCTTCGCAGATTCGGCCTCATTAAGGGCGTCCCTTGCGAACGGTTTCCGGCAGGGAAAGGCGGGAAGTATATCTCGGCCGTCTATTTGCGGTTAAAAACGTTTAAGCCCGATCTCATTCAAGTGGAGAACCGGCCGCGCTTCGCTTATTTTTTGAAGAAGAAAATGCCCAAATCGCGCGTCTGGCTATACCTGCATTCCACGACGTTTCTTTCCAAACGTCATATCGGAACGCAGCAACTCGCTCGCAGTTTGCGCGCCGTCGATCGCATCGTCGTAAACAGCGCGTTTCTCAAAAATCATATCGGACAGCTGTTTCCCGGTATAAAGGGGAAAATCTCGGTCAATCATCTGGGCGTCGATCCGGACAGTTTCACGTCGCGTTGGAGCAAAAAAGGAGGGCAGCTGCGGGAGGAGTGGCTGCGCAAGCACAGAATGCAGGGGCGCAAAATCATTCTTTTCCTTGGCCGATTAATTCCGATGAAAGGCGTGCATCATTTGCTTCGCGTCGTTCCGGACGTTGTAAAAGAAGATCCGTCGGCGCTTTTTGTCATCGTAGGCAGCGCTTTTTACGGTTCCAAACGGAAAACGCCCTATGTGCGCAAGCTGGAACGGGCGGCAAAGCCGTATTCCAAGCATATCCGTTTCATTCCATACGTGCCGTACGACCAGGTAGCGCGTTGGTTCGGCGCGGCGGATATCGCCGTCGTCCCTTCGTCCGCGCGCGAGGCGTTCGGCTTGGTCAATGTGGAGGCCATGGCGGCGGGAATTCCGGTCATCGCAACAAGGGCCGGAGGAATGAAGGAAATCGTCGCGGACGGCGAAACCGGATATTTGCTGGACCCGCAAATGTTGCGAAGCCAATTGAAAGCGCGTTTAACGCAGCTTTTGCGCGACGAGACGCTCAGGAAACGGTTGGGAACAGCGAGCGCGGAACGGGTTCGGGAACAGTTTACATGGCGTCATACGGCCGACCGTTGGATCAAAATGATCGAGAGCGAAGTCACGTAAATGGCTGTAGAATCGTATCGATGAAATTTCATTGTCCGATTTTTCTAGGCGAGTGACGAGTATCTGGGTGAATGCATATGATGCAAATGACGATCTATGCAGGAAGGAGAGGCCAATGAAAAAGCAAAGGAAAACGGTGAAGTCAGGGAAAACGAAAAAACCGCTTTACTATGTGCATAACCCGAATTCTCTTGAACTGAGCTGGCTTGACAGCATGAAAAAAGAGAAAAAAGACGGCGAAGACGTCAAAGAGACTTCGCAGCGGAAGGAATTCGCCGTTAGCGCTGTGGCGGAATCCGTTCTCGAACAGGCGCCGTCCGAGCAATGGATGCTGAATGCGATGCATGAAGTGGCTCGCGAAGAACCGTTGACGAACAAGGATGAAGGCTTTAATCGCGCAAAAGCGGTCTTGTTTGGCGACAAGACGGCCGCTCAGGGGGAAGCGCGGGCGGAAAACGTAGCTCATGAAGCGAAGGCGGAACGGAAGGAAGCGGATGTTGCCGAGTTGCAGTCGGAGGCGGAGAGCGGATCGGAAGCGATAAAGGACGAATTGCCGGATGCAAAGGAAGCCAGAACCGCACCGCGAACGGAACGCAGAGCGCCTAGGGCCGCGGCGAAACCGGAAGCGAGAAGCGGAGCGAAGCCGGATAAGTCCGGCTCGCTGCAAGAGCCGAATGAAGAGCGGAATAGCGAAGCCGCGCCTGAGGGACCCGCTGCGAAAGGCCAAAAAGCGTCATTCTCTTCCGCGGCCGAGCCCAACCCGTCTCCCAAAAGGGGCAGCGAAGCTTTATTCGAATCCGCAGCGCAGCAAGCGCCGGTTCGCAGCGCGAAGAAAGAAGTCGTGTATACGGACGATTTAGCGGACGGTGCGGTCACGAACGAAAAAATTGCGCCTTATTCGATTGACGGGACGAAGTTGAAAAGGGACAGTATCGGGACCGAAGCGTTGCAGGACTACGCGGTGCTCAGCATAAAAATCGCCGACGGCGCCATCAATGCCTCGAAAATCGCGCCGGAATCGATCGCAGGCGAGCATTTGATCCGCAATGCGATATCCGGACAGAAAATCCGGGATCGTTCCATTACGAGCGAAAAAATTAAAGACGGAAGCATCACGTCGGAGAAATTGGCGGATAAAACGATCGACTCGAGCAAAATCGCCGAAGGTTCGATTCAAACGAAACACTTGAGCGCCATGATCATCTCTGCCGACTTGATTCAAAATCAATCGATTACGGCCGAAAAAATTCGCAGCGGCGCGATCCAAACGGAAAATTTGGCCAACGAGTCGATCGACAGTTCCAAAATTAAAGATAATGCGGTCACATCCGCCAAAATACGCGACGGAGCGATTACGGAAGCGAAAATTGAAAACGAAAGCATTACGGCGGCCCATATTCGCGACGGAGCGATTACGAAACAGCACTTGGCGCCCAGATCGATACAAGGAGATCATATTGCGGACGGACATGTAAATTCGAATCATTTGGCTTCTCGGTCGATCGGTCCGAACCATATTCAGCCGCACGCGATTGCGTCCGCCCATTTGGCGCCGTCGTCCGTCAATTTCAACCATTTGCAAGAAGAAGCCGTGAAACAGGAACATATCGGCCAGAACGAAATTCAAAGCTGGCATATTGCCGATCAAACTGTTTCAACATCGAAGCTTGCCGACCAATCGGTAACGACCGTCAAAATCGTCGATCATGCGATTACGACTTCGAAAATCGCCGAACAAAGTATTTTGCCGCAAAAAATAGCGGACGAAGCCGTGCAAACTCGGCACATAGCGAAAGGCTCGGTCGTCTCGGACCGGATCGCCCCGTTCAGCGTAGGAACGATTCATTTGCAGAAGGAATCGGTTGGTCCCGAACATATCCAAGAAG
Source organism: Paenibacillus sp. CECT 9249 (assembly GCF_918697855.1). Lineage (NCBI taxonomy): Bacteria > Bacillati > Bacillota > Bacilli > Caryophanales > Paenibacillaceae > Paenibacillus > Paenibacillus sp. CECT 9249. Next base: position 251,652 of record NZ_CAKKLI010000003.1, read on the forward strand.
AAGCCGTACAGGAACAGCATTTGCAAAACGGCGCGGTCACCTCCGACAAATTGGCTTATCTTGCCGTACAGGAAGACCATATCGGGCTGGGCGCGGTGACGACGTATCATTTGGATGCTGCGGTCGTTACGGATGAGAAATTGGCGGCAGGCAGCGTCGTTACCGAAAAAGTGGCGGACGGCGCGATAACGGAAGAGAAGATCGCCTCGCAGGCGGTAACATCCGATAAAATCGCGGACCAATCGGTTCAAACGTACCATTTGGCGGACAGCGCGGTCAGTTCGTTCAATTTGCAAGAAGAAGCCGTGCAATCTTACCATATCTCGCCGGGAGCCGTTCAAAGCGTTCATATCGAGAATCACTCGATCGAGCAAGGAATGATCAAGAACGAAGCCGTTACCTCCGATAAAATCGCCGCGCATGCGATAAAGGATCGTCATATCGGGGCCGGAATGATCTATTCCCATCATTTGGCCGATCATGTGATCACTTCGTTAAAGCTGTCGCCGGAAAGCGTCTCGACGGATAAATTGGGCGATATGTCGGTTACGACGTCCAAAATCGCCAATCAAAGCATAACGGCCGACAAGCTGGCCTCGGAGGCGATCGAAAGAAAACATTTGTCCGAAGGAGCCGTCACCGGGTACGCCTTGGCTGAACAAGCCGTTCAATCCGAACATGTGAATGCGAAGGCGATCCGCGCCGAGCATATATCGGCGGAATCGATCGAAACCGGCATGCTGTTGGATGGGGCGGTTACGAACGGAAAATTGGCGGAGCATAGCGTTTCGGGCACCAAGATCGTTCCCGGCTCCATCGAGGGCGATCATATCGGGAACGAAACGATCGGCGGCAGGCATTTGCAGGCGCATGCCGTTCAATCGGTTCATTTATGCAATTCCAGCGTTACGGAAGAAAAGCTCGCCGAGCGCAGCGTCAGCGGATCCAAGCTTCAGCCGGAAAGCGTTGAGGAAGAGCATTTGGCGGACCGTTCCGTTTCCGCCGGCAAGCTTCAGCCGGAGTCCGTTACATCGGAGCATCTGACTCGGCAATCCGTCGATTCCAACCATTTAAAAGATCTTGCGGTCGGAGAACGCCATTTGCAGCCGCAATCCATTACGGCGGAAATGTTGCAGGACGCGGCGGTAACGAACGACAAAATCGCCATATCGGCCGTAACCGGCAAACATATCGCGCTCGAATCCATCTCGGGCAAACATCTGCGCGTCAATTCCATTCAAGGATATCATCTGAAAAAAGGAAGCGTAACGGTCGCTCACTTGGCGCAGGATGTTTTATCCGTGGATTTGGTTCCCGACGAAAGCATTCACGGCAACAAAATCCAGTCCAAGGCGATCGACACGAGCCATATTCGCGATCAGGCCGTTCGGACGGATAAGCTGAAGGACGGCGCGGTAACGTCCGCCAAGCTCGGAGAGGGCGCCGTAAAATCGATTCATATCGAGCCGGGAAGCGTCTCCGGCGGTCATCTGCAAATCGGCGCGGTCGGCTCAAGCCATCTGCAGGCCGCAAGCGTCCATTCGGATCATATCGCGGAAGAAGCGATCGAGTCGGCGCATTTGCAAAAAGGGGCGGTTACGCAAGAACATTTGCGCGCGGACGCGGTTAACGCGGTTATTTTGCAGGACGGCAGCGTAATCGAATCCAAACTGGCCGCAGGATCGGTCACTTCCGGCAAAGTCGCAAGACGCGCCATCCTTGCGGATCATATTGCGCAAGGCGCGATCGAAGCGGAGCATGTCAACGATTCCGTTATCGGTTCGTCCCATCTTCAGGCGGAATCGGTCGACAGCCGGCATTTGAAATCCGGCATTATTACGTCGGAGCATCTTACGGAAGGCGTCATTCTGACCCATCATTTGCGCGAACAATCGATCGGCGAAGCCCATATCCAGGACGATTCCATCCATTCCGGCATGCTGCAGGACGGAAGCGTGACGAGAAGCAAATTGCCGGATCGGGTCGTTTCGGGCGACAAAATCGCCCTCAAATCGATCGGTTCGATTCATTTAACGGAAAACGCGGTGCAAACGGAACATTTGACGGACTCCTCGATCGAGGGGCGGCATATCGGTCCCGGCGAAGTGACCGGCGAGCATTTGCAGGTGATGGCCGTCACTTCCCGCCATATTCAAGACGGGGCGCTGTCGACCGTACATTTGCAAGACGGGGCGGTCACGGCGGATAAATTGCAAACCGGTTCCGTAACGACGGCCAAAATCGCCTTAAAATCGATCGTAGAAGACCATATTCAGGATCAAGCGATTACCGAGGCTCTTCTTCAGGACGGGGCGGTCGGCACGGATAAATTGGCGGACAGCGCCGTAAGCGCAGCGAAAATCGGCGCGAAAGCGGTGCATTCGCAGCATTTGGCGGAACAATCCGTCCATGCCGCCCATATTGGGCAGCAATCGGTAGGAGCGGAGCATATTCGAACGGGAGCGATCTCGGGCCGCCATATCGAATCAGGGGAAATCTCCGGCGATCATTTGGGCCCCGATGCGGTAGCTTCGTTTCATTTGCAAACGGACAGCGTGCATACGGGACATTTGCGGGACGGAGCCGTTCGTACCGAAAAATTGCAGGACCGCACGATTACCGGGGAAAAAATCGCAATTAAGACGATTGCGACGGAACATCTGCTTGACGGTGCCGTCCAAACGCCGCTGCTCGCGGATTCCGCCGTTGCGGCTTCCAAATTGGCCGACGGCAGCGTCACCGAGAGCAAAATCGCCCGCGGAGCGGTGGGGCCGCAGCAGATCGCGGACGAGGCGGTTTCGGCCCAGCATATCGTTCCGTATGCGATCGGCTCCGACCATATCGGGGTGGCGGCCGTTGAGGCGCGCCATATCGGTTCCGGTGAAATCGGTCCGGAACATTTGCAGGAAGGTGCGATCGGTTCGCAGCATATTCAAGCGGGCGCAATCATGCCGGAACATTTGCCGGACGATTCGATCACGGCGGAGAAGCTGCAGAAACGTTCCGTTACCGGCCATAAAATCGTCCTGAAAACGATCGCGGGGGAGCATATTCAAGACGATTCGATTACGGCCGACATGTTGCAGGCCGGAAGCGTCACCGGCGACAAGCTGGCCGCTGCGGCGGTTGCCGGCGATCATATTGCGCAGCGCTCGATCGGCTCCGGCCATTTGGACGCCGAGGCAGTGCGGTCGGAGCATATCGCTCCGCAAGCCGTCGAGACGGGACATCTGGCCCAGGAAGCGGTCCGGTCTGAGCATATCGGTTCCGCCGCCGTTCACGGAGAACATGTCGCGTCAGGGCAAATCGCCGCCGATCATTTGGCGGAAGGAGCCGTCGCGACGAAACATGTGCAGGACGGGGCGGTTACGGCGGATAAATTGCAAACCGGTTCCGTAACGACGGCGAAAATTGCCGTGAAATCGATTGTGGAAGATCATATTCAGGATCAAGCGATTACCGAGGCTCTTCTTCAGGACGGGGCGGTCGATACGGATAAATTGGCCGACAGCGCCGTAAGCGCGGCGAAAATCGGCATTCAAGCGGTCCATTCGCGCCATTTGGCGGAACAATCCGTCCATGCCGCCCATATTGCCCGGCAATCGGTCGGGGCGGAGCATATTCGGGCCGGAGCGATCGGAGGACAGCATATCGAATCCGGAGAAATTTCCGGCGATCATCTCCGCCATGAAGCGGTAGCATCGTTCCATTTGCAATCGGGCAGCGTGCGGACGGAACATTTGCAAGACGGAGCCGTAAGCGCGGAGAAGTTGCAGGAGCGCAGCGTTACCGGCGACAAAATCGCGGCCAAGACGGTCGCAGCGGAGCATCTTCTCGATGGAGCCGTTCAAACGCCGCTGCTTGCGGATTCCGCCGTTATTGCCGCCAAACTGGCGGACGGCAGCGTGACGGAGAGCAAAATCGCACCCGGAGCGGTAGGGCCGCAGCAGATTGCGGAAGAGGCAGTATCGGCAGAGCATATCGTTCCGTATTCGATCGGCTCCGACCATATCGGGGTGGCGGCGATCGAGGCGCGCCATATCGGTCCCGGTGAAATCGGCCCCGATCATTTGCAGGAAGGTTCGATCGGACCGCAGCATATTCAGCCTGGCGCCTTCTTGCCGGAACATTTGCCGGACGAATCGATTCCGGCAGAAAAGCTGCGGAAGGGATCCGTTACCGGCGATCGAATCGCCTCGAAGACCATTGCGAGCGATCATATTCAAGACGGCTCCATTGCTGCCGAATTGCTGCAGGTTGGCAGCGTCACGGGCGAGAAGCTGGCTTCCGAAGCGGTAACCGGCGACAAAATTGCGGGACGGTCGATCGATTCGGGCCATTTGGGCGCCGAAACGGTTCGGCCGGAGCATATTGCGCCGCTAGCCGTCGAGTCGGGCCATCTAGCCCAAGGGGCGGTCCGGTCCGAGCATATCGGTTCCGCCGCCGTTCTCGGCGAGCATGTCGCTTCGGGGCAAATCGCTGCCGAACATTTGGCGGAAGGCGCCGTTGCGTCGAATCATTTGCAGGCGGGAGCCGTGCAGGCGGATCATATTGCGGACGGTTCAATCGGAGCGGAGAAATTGCAGCCCGGTTTGATCGACGCAGTAAAAATTGCGGACGGTTCGATTCGCGGCAGCCATTTGACGGACGGAGCCGTCCAGGCCGGGCATATAGCGGAGCGCGCCATCGAGCCCGCCCATATAGCGGAGCGGGCCATCGAGCCCGCGCATATAGCGGAGCGGGCCATCGAGCCCGCGCATATAGCGGAGCGCGCCATCGAGCCCGCGCATATAGCGGAGCGGGCCATCGAGCCCGCGCATATAGCGGAGCGGGCCATCGAGTCCGCGCATATAGCGGAGCGGGCCATCGAGCCCGCGCATATAGCGGAGCGGGCCATCGAGCCCGAGCATATAGCGGAGCGCGCCGTGGAGGAGCGCCATATCGCGGATGAGGCGGTACGCGGCCGTCATATCGGCGACGGCGAAATCGCATCACGCCATTTGCAGCCGATGTCGATCGGAAGAGAGCATTTGCAGCCTGACGTTCTCCAAGTCCAAGAAACGAAATTCGATTCGTTGGAAGGAACGCTGATTGCCGACCGTTCCATCAACGGCGATAAGCTCGCTCCGCAAATCATTTCCGCCTCCCATCTGCAATCCGGAGCCGTGACGGCGGACATTTTGCAAGAAGGAAGCGTGACGAACGACAAAATAAGCGACGGAGCGGTAACGGCCAACAAAATCGCCGCCCGTGCCGTCAGTTCGACGCATATCATCCCGCACTCGATACGGCCGGACCATCTTGGCCCCGGTATCGTCGGTCCGGAGCATATCGGCGCTTCCGCGATCGGCGGAGAGCATATCGCATCCGAGCAAATTTCGGCCGCTCATCTGCAGCAGGATTCCGTAACAGAACGGCAATTGCAAGCGGGATCGGTGCATTCGGAGCATTTGCAGCTTGGCGCGATCGGAACCGAACAGTTGCGGGACGGCGCGGTAACCGGCGACAAATTGGCGGCGGAATCGGTAAGCTCCCGGCATTTGCAGCTCCAATCCGTCGATACGGATACGCTCAAGGACGGCAGCGTCAGCAGCGAGAAAATTGGCGACGGAGCAATTACCTCGGATAAAATCCGCGGGGGCGCGGTCGATTCATCGCATTTGGCGGCGCAGTCCGTACGGCCGGAACATATCGGTCCGGAGGCTGTAGGAACCGTTCACCTGCAATCCGGTTCCGTCGGTTCGGAACAACTGCAGGAAGGAGCGGTCACGGGAAGCAAGCTGGCGGCGGAAACGATAACCGGCGAGCATATTCAAGCGCAGGCGATCGATGCGGCACTACTGCGCGACGGTTGCGTGGTGAGCGGCAAAATTCAGGATTCTGCGGTTACGGCCTACAAAATAGCGCCATTGTCGATCCAACCGTTCCACCTTTCGCCGCAAACTGTTCAAACCGGCCATATTGCAACAGGGTCCATCCGGGCGGAGCATATTAAGGAAGGTTCCGTCGACGAATCGCATGTTGCCGACCGGGCGATCGAAGCGAAGCATTTGCAGTCCGGTTCCGTCGGCGCGGAGCATTTGCAGCCGGGGGCCGTACAGCCGGAACATTTGCAAGACGGGGCCATCGGCACGGATCAATTGCAAGACGGTGGCGTTACCTTGTCAAAGCTTGCCCCGGAGGTCGTTGAAACATTCTATCTTTCGGATGAATCGGTCGCCTCGGAGCATATCGCGCCGCGCTCGATCGGTCCGGATCATCTTGGCGACCATATTGTTGAAGAACGGCACATTGGCGAAGCAGCGGTTACGGGCGGACATATCCGCAGCGGTTCGATCGGGGAAGCCCATCTTCAGCGGCATGCGGTGCAAACGCAGCATATCCGGGATCAAGCGATCGGCGCCGACCAGCTTCGGGACGGATCGATTACCGGGGAGAAGCTAACGGGTGATGCGATCGGCACCGAGCATATTCAGGCCCATGCGATCGTAACGTCCTTGCTTGACAACGGAAGCGTAACGAACGATAAGTTGGCCGATCGTGCGGTGGGCGGCAAGAAGATTGCCTTCGGATCGGTTGCCGCCGAGCACTTGCAGGACGAATCGGTTTCGCCGGACAAAATGACGTTTACTCCGGTTCAAACGGTTGCATCGAGTGCGCCGCCTTTGCAGCAGTTCGGAATGACCCCTTTCGCATTTTGCGATCAAGACGAAAAAATCGAAGTGACCGTTTCATTTGCCGAACCTTATGCGAATGCGGATTACGTGATCGTCGCGATGACGAACCATTCGGCCTGCTACGCGGCATTGCGGGCGAAGAACGAAAAATTCGCCGTCGTCGAAATTGTGAGGGGCCGCATCAGTCCGCAGCCGTTCGGATACATTTCCTGGATCGCGATAGGCCAAAAATGAGCGAGAAGCGAATCAATATGATACGGGGACAGACGTTAGAACACGCGGGTCGATAGACTCGCGTGTTTGCTTTGTCCCGACCGGCAGCCTGCCATGCAATGCCGAAGGAGGGGGCAGTACATAAGCCGTTGCAATAGAAAGTGTACAACATAGAATGTGTGTAAACGCGAGCGTGAAGCGCGTTTCACGCGAATTCGGTATGCGGCCTCGCCGATACTCACAATTTTTTCCGAACATTAGGAGGTGGATGACGTTGTTAATCCGTCATCGTCGAACGATTCGTAAAACTTTGACTCGCACTCGCCTCAATACGGATGCGGGGAATGGCTCGAAACCGTACGTTTCCGTCATTATCCCCGTCAAGAACGAAAGAAAAACGATCGCCCGCGTGATCCGGGAGGCCCAAATGGTGCACCCGCATACCGAAGTTATCGTCGTGGCCAACGGATCGAAAGACGGGAGCGGAAGCATTGCCGAAAAATGCGGGGCTACCGTATTGTCGTTTTCCGAATCTTTGGGTCACGATGTCGGCCGAAGCATTGGTGCGCAGGCGGCAAAAGGACATATTTTATTGTTTATCGACGGCGACATGATCATTCCCGTCAAGCAACTGCGGCCGTTCGTCAAGGCCGTCTCCGGCGGATTGGACGTCGCTTTGAACAACTATTCGGGACCGGTTCGAAAACATAGAGTGCATGGCGTCGTCTTGGCCAAGCATGCGTTGAATGCGATGCTTTCCCGCCCGGATCTGCAAGGATCTTCGTTGACGGCCGTTCCGCATGCGATCAGCCGGAGGGCGCTGGAGGCGATCGGCGCGGAGAATCTGGCGGTTCCGCCGCTTGCGCACGCCATTGCAATCGGACGCGGATTGCAAGTGAAGGCGGTTTACCGCGTGAACGTAGGGCGATTGAATCCGCTCCGCATGCGCGGGCGCAGGCACGATCCGCTGGAAGGCTTGATTATCGGCGATCATCTGGAGGCGATCGAATGGATAACGGCGAATGAGCCGCGCGGCGGCTTCGGAGATTTGTCGAGGACACGGGAAATCGTGAGGTGAGCGAATGAAGCAGAGCGGAAGAAGCGTACGGAAACCGATGAACGGGGTCCGGAGAAGCAGCGTTGAGCGCCCCGCGGCCTCCGCAGCGACCGTCGCTGCGATCGTATCCGTGAGCAACGAAGAAGAGTCGATCGGGAAGGTGCTCGGTCAATTGACCCGGCTTGCGCTGGATGAACTGATTATCGTGATGAACGGCTGCAGAGACCGAAGTTTTCCGCTCGCGCGATCATATCCGCAAGCGGTCATCTTGCACTATCCGCATCCCATCGGACATGATGTGGGCAGAGCGATCGGCGCCAAAGCGGCGCAATCGGATATTTTATTGTTCGTGGACGGCGACTTTCCCGTTCCGGCGGAATCGCTTGCCCAATTCATCGAGGCGGTGCGTCGCGGAACGGATGTCGCACTAAACGATTTGTCGCCGTATCTGCCAATGTTCGATGAACGCGATGCCGTTACGCGATGCAAGGAATTTCTGAACCGCTGCTTGGGGCGGCCGGACTTGGGGGCCAATTCGTTAACAGCGGTTCCGCACGCGCTGTCGCGCAAAGCGGTCGAAACGATCGGCTGCGCGAATTTAATGGTGCCGCCGAAAGCGCATGCGATCGCGCTGCTGCAAGGACTGAAAGTGGAGGCAAGCGTCAGCGTAAACGTCTTCCATCATAATAGGGAGCGGAAAATCAATATCGGGACGATAAATCCGGTTTCGCAATTGATTGTGGGCGACCATCTGGAAGCGTTCCGGCAGGCGATGGATATACAAGGCGGAAGGTTGCTGTTCCCCGATCGTTTCCGCAGAAGAGCGGCGTTAAGGAGGAAAGGCCGGTGAAAAGGACCAGCATTATTATTCCTACATTTAACGGACTTCACCTGCTGCGGCAATGTCTCGCATCGATTCGGCAATATACGGACGTACCGTACGAATTAATCGTGGTTGACAACGGATCGACGGACGGAACGGCGGATTATTGCCGGCAGGAGCAAATTCCGTTTATTTCGCTGCCGTCCAATACGGGATTTCCGGCCGCTTGCAACAGAGGATTGCGGATGGCAAGCGGGGATGCGCTGCTGTTGCTAAACAACGATGTCGTCGTAAGCGCCAATTGGCTGTCCAATTTGTTGGCCGGACTGTACAGTGCGGATCATATCGGCATCGTCGGCCCGATCGCCAATTATGTCAGCGGCAAACAACAAGTGGCATATCCCTATGCGGACTTGGCCGAATTTCAGCGGCTTGCCGCCGAAGCGAACCGTCCCGACGCTTCCAAACGGAAATTGGCGGAACGCATCGTCGGTTTTTGTTTTTTGTTCAGGCGGGAAGTGTTGGATACGATCGGCTTGTTGGACGAACATTTCAGCCCCGGACATTATGAAGACGACGATTACTGCTTCCGGGCGCGCATGTGCGGCTTTAGTTTGATGATTTGCGGCGATGCGCTCGTACATCACGAAGGAAGCGCGAGCTTCAGAGAGCATGCCGCCGGCCGGATCGAGGAGTTGATCGAACGGAATTATCGGTTGTTTCAAAATAAATGGGGTGTGGATCCGCACATTTATATATGACGGGGAGGGATTTCGCATGAAAGGTATCATATTGGCTGGAGGAACCGGAACTCGCCTGTACCCGCTCACTAAGCTTGTCAATAAACATTTGCTGCCCGTAGGCAAATATCCGATGATTTGTTACGGCATCGAACGTTTGCGCCGTGCGGGCATACGCGACATATTGATGATTATCGGCAAAGCCTCCTCCGGACTATATATGGATTTTTTGGGCGACGGGTCGGAGTGGGGCGTCAGCCTTACCTATAGAATTCAAAGCAATGCCGGCGGAATCGCCCAAGCGTTAGGCTTGGCGAAAGGCTTCGTATCCGAAGGAGAGAAGTTTGTCGTTCTGCTCGGCGACAATTTGTTCAAGGACGATTTGGCGCCATTCGTCAAGTCGTTTCGGGAACAGGCCGTCGGGGCAAGGGTGCTGCTGAAGCAAGTTGCAGATCCGCACCGCTACGGCGTTCCCGTATTTCATCCGGAACGCAAAGATGAAATTGTAAAAATCGAGGAAAAGCCGTCGCAGCCGAAGTCCCATTATTGCGTCACGGGGCTTTATATGTACGATACGAACGTTTTCGACATCGTCGAACGGCTGGTTCCTTCCGCCCGCGGCGAATTGGAAATTACGGATGTGAATAATGTATACGCCGAGGCGGGGCGTCTGCAATACGATGTGCTGCAAGAATGGTGGACCGATGCGGGAACGTTCGAATCGCTCTTTGAGGCGAGTGTAATGCTTCGGGGGGTAGAGCCGTGATCAAAAAACAGGATAAAATAAGAAAACGAAAAAAACGGGTCGCCATGGGGCGGAAACGCCGGCTTGTCGTGAAGAAGATCGCCGGCAAAAAAAGAACATACAAGTTCAAGAAGAAAAGGCCGGCGGAGACGGCTGCGGACGCTCCCGTCATAGCTGAGCCCCCGCAGCCAGTGCCTGTCGCCGCAGCGGCGCCCGAGCCCCGTGCGCATGCCGACCGGTTTGAAGAAGGGTACAAAATCGGCGTATACGACGGCGGTGAGAAGCTTCTATCCGACATGCTTCCGGCATTTACGATTTTGCCCGAATTGACGGTTCGGGATGTGATAGCGGCCGGCTTTGAACAGGTGCGCCATCGTCTGTATCCGCTGCTCGATCCATTTACCGTATTTCGCGAAATGCAGCAGGCGTTAAACATGCGGAAACCGTTGTCCTTGGTTCGCCTTGGCGACGGCGAACTGCTTACGCTCGCCCACGATAAAGTCGTAAGCGCGGATCAAGCGTTGCGGGAAGGTCCTTTCTTGAAATATGCGGGAGTCGACATTCCCGATCCCGAGGCCGGAGACCTGCTGGCACAATCGATTCGCCAGGCAACGATCATCGGCATACCCGTTTCCCGCTCGCCCAATTTCCAACAGTTATTGTTCCCGGTGCTGCATCATTATCAAATCGGTTATAGCGATTTGCGAATGACGATATCCACGATGAATTATTTATTGTATCAATTGGGGTATCTAACGATGTTGATGGAGGGAAGAAGAGTGCTGCTTGTCGGAAACGCGGCTCCGGCACTGAGCGGGGTGCTCGCGCGCAGATGCGTTCAAGTCGCCGGCGTCGTCGCCCCGGTGAACGGCATGAAAGACATTCAACGCGTGATGGCGGAGGTGGCGCAATACGATTTCGATATGGCGCTTGTCGCCGCGGGCATTCCTGCCGTCGTCATTTCGCAGCGGATCGCCTCCGAATTGGGCAAAGTCGCGCTGGATTTCGGCCATTTGGCCAATAAAATCGCCACTGGGGAAAGCATTTGATGCAATCGCGCGAAGCGGAGTCGGCATGAAGGCAAACGGTGCGTTATCCCGTAAATCCTTGAATCCTTGAAGGAGGTGACAAGCGGTGAAGGCGGAGCAATCCAAACGGAAAGGGGCGAGGCGACGCCTCCGGAACCGAAATTCGCATGGCAGGCCGTCAATCCGGAAGCGAACGCGCGAACGTTCGTATGAAGAAGGATATGAGAGAGGCTATAATGAGGGCGTCCAGCTCGGCCGGCTCGGATACGGCACGAAGTTTCACGGTACGAGCATTATTATCCCGACGTACAATCAACTGGAATATTTGAAAGCATGTATCGACAGCATACGGATTCATACGCCGACTCCTTACGAAATTATCGTTGTCGACAATGCATCGACCGACGGAACGGAGCAATATTTGCAAAGATTGGGCGGGGAAGTCCGTTATCGCGTTCACGATCGGAACCTCGGTTTTGCCGGCGCGATCAATACAGGTTTAATGATGGCCAAAGGAACGACGATCGCGTTATTGAACAACGACGTAATCGCGACAAGAAATTGGCTTGCGAATATGCTGTCTTGCTTGCATAGCGATCCCGGAATCGGCATGGTCGGTCCTGTGACGAATTATATCGGAGGCGATCAGCAAATCGAAGTGCCGTACCGGAATTTGGAGGAGATGCATGCGTTCGCGGAAGGGCATAATCGGCCGGATCGAACAAAATGGCAAAGAACGGATCGTTTGGTCGGCTTTTGTTTGCTGTTTCGGCGCGAATTGTTCGAGCAAGCCGGTTATTTGGACGAAGGGTATGAAATGGGCAACTTCGAAGACGACGATTATGTGATTCGCGTACGTTTGCTCGGCTATTCCCTCATGACGGCAAGGGATACGTTTGTGCACCATTTCGGAAGCGTCAGCATGAAGGCGTTAGGAGACGGTTTGCAAACCGTGAACGATCGCAACAGCGCCTTTTTTTCGCAAAAATGGGCCAATCCTTACGCATTGGTTGATGAGGTCAAACAAATAGTTGCAGCGATGACGGTCCCATTGCCGCCCGCTCGCACTTCTGTTCATTTCTATCCGTCTCACGTGCTGGTGAAAGGATCGGGCGAAACGATTTACTGGATCGAGGACGGAATGAGGCATCCGGTAGAGGGCCATATTCCCCTTCCTGTCACGCGGGTGTCGCAAATCGAATTGCGCGGATGGGAATTAGGAGACGCCATTGGGGGCGAAGCGGTTATGAGGCGTTACAGAGGGGGCGAACGCGGGCATGCGGCGGTCGCGGAGGCGCCCGTTAACGGGCAATTATTGGCGGGAAGCGACGGGACGCTATATCAGTATATCGGACAGCAGAAACGGAAAATCGTGAGCGAGCACGCGGCCGCCGTCTGGAATTTGCATTTGAAAAATCGAATGCCGTTGTCCGAGGAGCGGCTGAGAGAGATGCCGGAAGGCTTGCCGATCGTTTCCGCTCCGCTAATTAAAGGGATGTATATATAGGCGCTTGACATGTAGCAGGGTACATTCGACGGCATATGTTGTAATAGGGTGGGTTATCGTTAATGGGGAGGGAATGGGATGCATCAAAAAATAAGTGAAATGATCGTACACATGTCTTATTCCCATCAGCACATGGCTAGGGTCATCGATGCCAAACGCCAGGTTGCGGTCCGAATGTCGCAGATCATCCACGCCTTGCCCGACCGGCATCCGGAATTCTCGGGTGTGGACGGTTTGATCGAGAATTCGGCGATAGTAACGAAAAATATCGTTGCCTATCTAAACAGCATCGCCGATTTGCAGGAGGCGGTGGCGGAAAATTTAACCCATGTCATGAAGGAAATCGGAGATCAGGGAGAAGAGTAAAGACGTGAACCCGGGCCCGGAAGCGAGGGGATGGTATTGAACAGAGAGGAGGCGTACTTGCATATTTTGGATGCAAGCGCCAAGTTGCAATGGAATATTTCCATGATCCTGGAAGCGAAAGCGGTCGAAGCCGAGAAAGTGCGCAATTGGGCGTTGAACCATTTATCCGAACACGCTTTTACAAGTCATGAAGATCAATTGAAGGAGCCGATCGCGATTCATGAGCAACTTGTCGAGGTGATCGACGGATTAACGAAATTGGAACACGGCCTGGCCCATAATTTGCGGGTCATATTGAATCGGGACGCGGATTCGGGCGGAGACGGGTTCGACGGAATGTTTGGCGGCAATTTTGATATAGGGGACACAGGCAATGGACCTCTGGACGAAGGAAAGGATCGTTAAGCTAAAGCTTGTTGATTCGATTGCGCACAGCCAACAAGCGATCGCCCGCATACTAAACGTTATTGCCGATGTGGCGGAACATGAGGAGTCGAAGGAGCTCGCGCGCCGTATCGGCGAAAATATGCAAGTCGTAACCGGATACCAGCAAGCCTTAAGCTCGATGGCGGCCGGCGTCGCGTCTCGGCGATTAAAAAAAGGAACTCCTACTAAGCCGTGGTTGGCTCCAGCTTTCAACGCACTAACGAATGGGACCCGAGGAGTGCAGGAGGATAAGCGGAATGAAAAAAACAAAGACAAAGGCGCTAAGAAAGAGAAAAATTCGCATCGTGAAAAAGGGGAGACGGTTATTCAAAGGAAAACGCCGTTTCATTCATAAAAAGTTGAAGCGCCGAATCAAAAGACGGATCAGACCGATTCGCAAGCGCCGTTTAAAACGGCTTAAACGGAAAGGTCATGCCCGCCGCAGCAGGCCGGTCATTCAGGACAATGCGGGCCCGCCGCAAGGGAATGAATTCAATCAGGCGTTCGATCAGGCGTATAACGAAGGATTCAACGCCGGCTTTGCCAAAGGGTTCGAAGACGGCCATCATATTGCATATGCATCGCAATAACCACCGAATCGGTGGTTTTTTTGCTTGAAGAAGGAAATATAAGAATTTTGTCGAAATGGTAATGTAAAATATTCCACTTGGAGCGGTTACTTAGTATGGTTTATGACGGAATTATCATCTCTATTGTTTTGGGATTGATTCGCGGCGGCAGCTTGAAAAGCTTTGCCGATTTGCGCCTTAAGCACGGCTGGATTTTCATTGTGCTGCTGGCTGTGCAAATCGTTATGTTTATATTTCAGTCCCGCTGGGACTGGCTTTCGTATGCAAGCAATTATTTTTATATGGCCGTTTACGTCGTCGGCTTGTATTTCTTATGGATCAATCGCAGCCATACCGGTTTTCCCTGGATATTCGCCGGCGTATTGCTGAATTTTATCGTCATGGCGGCCAATGGGGGAAGAATGCCGGTTTCGCCGGAAGCGGCATCCGTCCTGGATCCGTTCTTTACCCAAGCGCTGCAGGAAGGCGTTTACGGCAAGCATCAATTGATAACCGACTCGACCCGGCTCGGGTTTCTGGGCGATATTATCCCGTTATCGAGTCCGTATCCCCGGACCCAAGTGATAAGCGTCGGGGATGTCGTCATGAATATTGGCATTTTCGTTTTTATTCAGCATTTGATGCTGGCGGATAAAATGAAGAAATCTTCGCTGAAATCGATAGAGGAGTGAAGCGCACAACCATTAGATTATAGAAGGAGGTGAATTCGATGAAACTTGATAAAGCCAAAGCGAAAACAATTCTTTTGAATTTGGCGATCGTTGCATCTCTGGTTATTGCTCTAACTTCCGGCTATAGACTAGTATAATCTTAAGTCGGAAGGCCCCACCGAGGAAGAAGTGATTATGCTTCTTCCTTTTCACCTTCTCTAGAAAAGGTAGAAATTTGAATATGAATCATACAGCTAAGTTGAAATCGTATTTTACAATCCCATCCAATCTGTATTTAACAGGTCTATGTTTCGTGGGGATTCTCGTGTTTATGCTAAATTCTCAAATTCAATTGCCTTCGACATCCGGTTGGGTATTGTTGTTTTCACTCACGGGATCGATATTGCTATTAAATCAGGTTTTATTCCGTTTGCCTCCTGAGGGAAATGCTCAATCGATGGATTCGGCATTGTACTTGGCTTGTATTTTCACTTTTGGATTGCAATTATCTCTCAATGTACTGTTAATCAGTTCAGTGATTTATATACTATATCAACGAAGAATCGTTTGGTGGAAACATATTATCAATTTCGCCGTCTATGCTTTAATGATCGTTTCGGCCCATTACGTATTCGTGCAAACGGGAGGACATACAGGTCCGATGGAGCCGACTGCGCTATATTCTTATCTTTTGGCTATGACCGCATATTTTACCGTTAATGTCATTGCGCTCGGAATTTATTTTATGTTGTTAATTAAAAAAAGCTTGTTCCAGGTTATCCATGGATTCGTTAAAGAAACGATAACCGCCTATATAAGCACGTTACTGCTTTCCTTAATGTTAACGATGATGTTCGAGACGCATTTTTATTTCGGATTGTTTCTGTTTTTAATCATCGCCGTCCTGTTGTCCGTCTCGTTTAAACAGCTGTTTCGCTTGTATCAGGAAGTTTCGGATAAGGCCGCGAGAGACCCGCGCACCAATTTGTTCAACCACGGTTATTTCGAAGAACTGCTGGAAAAGGAGCTCGCCCAAGCGAAGGCGTCAGGCTCTCCCTTAAGTCTCGTTATTTTGGATGTGGACAGCTTCAAAAAATATAACGACACGTTCGGCCATCTGAAAGGCGACAAGCTGCTTGAGTTTTTCAGCAAATTGCTTTTGCAGGAATGCGATCCCCATCATTATATCGCAGGGCGTCACGGAGGCGACGAATTTACGATATTGCTGCCGGGCAAACGGGAAAGGGAAACATTCTCTTTTATCAATTCCTTGAGGAAAAAGGTTAACGATTCCTATTTCGAAGGCGTTGAAATTTTCCCGCACGGCTGCCTTACGTTTTCGGCCGGAATTATCGAGTATACGGGGGGAATTTATGATAAGTCGCAACTAATGGATAAAGCCGATCAAGCGCTGTATTATGCGAAAGCCCAAGGCAAAAACCTTGTACATATTTATAACGAACAGTCGCCGATTTCCAAGACGATCGATATCGAGCAAGATATACAGGAAATCGAGCAGCAATTGAAAATCTTCCTATCGAAAGATATTTATACGTTCCAGCATAGCAAAAGAGTATTCACGTACGCCATGGATCTATGCGATTATATTCCGCTCAGCGATGCCGAGAAGAGAACGTTAATTTTGGGAGCGCTGTTCCACGATATCGGTAAGTTAGAAGTGCCGAAGCATATTTTGCAGAAGAAAGAGAAGTTGACCGCCGAAGAATGGAGCATCGTGAAGAAACATGTTATATGGGGAAAAGAAATCGTATCCGCCATCGATAAATATTCGGATCTGATTCCGCTGGTGGAGCTGCATCATGAACGCGTTGACGGCAAAGGTTACCCGTACGGCCTGGCCGGCGACGATATTCCGAAGCTGGCACGCATATTATGCGTAATCGATTCGTTCGACGCCATGACGACGGAAAGGCCTTATCAGAAAACGAAGACGTTCGATGAAGCGATACAAGAACTGCGGCGTTGTGCGGGGCAACAATTCGACGAAGCGTTCGTCGAATCCTTCATTCGGATGATCGCGAACAAGTATGATTTTAAACTGGAAGAAATGAATTCCGTTTCATAACGATAGAATCCGACTCTATTTGCGAATGACGCATTCGCAGATAGAGTCTTTTGTTTTTTTGGACATTCGCCAATTTTCAATCTTAGCGGATAAGCGTCCATGATGTGTCTGCCTGTATCGCATATATTTATACATACCTATAAACCAATGACGGACAGGATGAATGTTGTGAAAGATAAGATTTTCCGACGCAGGGGCAAAGGGCATCGGCATGGGTACGAAACCGGTTGGAGGCATGGCTACCGTCTGGGAGCGTGCCAATCGGTACTGAGGCGAGTCGCGTCCCGCCCGTTCCCGGTGCGGGATGTGAAGGCGATGTATGTTCCTCAAGGATTCGAGGCGATCGACAGCGGGGTCATCGAGGCGCTGCAGGCGTCCGTCCGGGAATGCATAATCGCCGAACCGCAGCGGATGCTTGATTTGGCACTGGAGACGAAGCCCGATCTGTTGCTGGTTATGAACGGGCTTCACGTCTTTCCGGAGGAACATCACGATCATCTCGACCGGATTCGCGGCAGCGGAATCCGCACGGCCGTTTGGCTGGCGGACGATCCGTATTTTACGGACGATACGGCACGCAATGCGCCCCATTACGATTATATATTCACCCATGAGATGAATTGCATCGAATTTTACCGAAGTCTCGGCTGCGGCCAAGTTCATTATTTGCCGCTCGCCACAAGCAGCCGGATATTCCATCCGCGCCGCACGGGATTGGAGTACGAAAGCGATGTCTGTTTTATTGGAAACGCCTTTTGGAACCGTGTTGCTTTGTTTGACGAATTGGCTCCGTATTTGGCTGACAAGAAAGTGGTTATCGCCGGAGGACATTGGGAGCGCCTGTCCCGATTCGAAACGTTAAAGCGTCATATCCGGCCCGGTTGGACGCCGATTGAAGAGACGGCGAATTATTACAATGGGGCCAAAATCGTAATCAATATGCATAGGCCGATCGAAGCCGGAAGCGACAATCGAAACGGCCGCAACATTCGCGGCACGTCGATCAACCCGCGCACCTATGAAATTTCCGGCTGCGGTACCTTGCAAATTACCGATGTGCGCGAAGATTTGCATCATTTGTACCGTCCCGGATCCGATATTGAAACGTTTGCGTCGGCATCCGAATTGCGCGACAAAATCGAATTTTATCTAAGCCATGAAAAAGAACGCCTTGCTATCGCGCTGAGAGGGTTGCGGACGACTAGAGAAAACCACATGTTCGCGGACCGGTTGAATCGCCTTTTTGAAATTATATTTTCATAATGCAAAGGAGTGTCGTCATGTCTTTAATCGTTCATCGTCGGAAAAAAACGAGAAAGCGCCATGCGCTCAAAAAACGGAGAATCGTCGTAACTAGATTAGGCCCAGCCGCTATAGCCCGCAGAGAAGGGCGGAAATTGGGGTTCAAGAAAGGGTTTGACGAAGGTTACTTGCGCGGCCGTGCCGACGTCATCGTCAACACGGTTCAAGATCCGGTTCCGTTTCGCAATATTCGGATTCTGTACGTTACGACGGGGAAAGGTTTTCCGTATTCGCCGATCGACGAAGCCGTGATCAGCACGCTGCAAGGGATGGTGTCCGAACTCATTCCGACCGATCCGCGGCAGCCGGTTGCCGATCTTGCAAGCCAAGTACGGCCAGATCTTGTGCTCTCGCTCGACGGCATGGAGTTTTCGACCGAACAGGTGCAGTCGATCCGGCAACTCGGGTTCCGCACCGCGATTTGGCTAACGGACGATCCGTATTATACCGATTTCACGTCTAATATGGTCGGCCATTACGATTATGTTTTCACGCTTGAGTTGAACTGCGTTCCTTATTATCAATCGCTCGGCTGCCCTAATGTATATTACTTGCCCTTCGCCGTTCAGCCGACGCAATACCGCCCGAAGCCGACTCAATCGACCATTCGCAGCGATATCAGCTTTGTCGGTTCCGCATATTGGAATCGCGTCGGATTTTTCGATCAACTCGTGCCTTATTTGCAAGACAAGAACGTCAGCATTTCAGGGTTATGGTGGGATCGGCTTGCAGGGTTCGAAACGCTGAAAGACAAGATCGAATTGGGCAAATGGATGGGACCGCAGGAGACGTCGGAAGTGTACAACGGTTCGAAGATCGTCATTAACTTGCACCGGTCGCATGATGACGATTCCGTCAATAACAATACCAATAAAATACACCCGGTATCCCCTAATCCGCGCACATTCGAGATCAGTTCATGCGCCACGTTGCAGCTAACCGATATTCGCGACGATTTAGCCCGGTTCTATACGCCGGGCGTGGAGATTGAGACGTATGCTTCTCCCCAGGAATTGATGGAGAAAATCGATTATTACTTGGCGAACGAGGAAGCCCGCCGCGATATCGCATTGCGCGGATTGGCCAGAACGATGCGCGAGCATACGTATGCCAGAAGATTGAATGAAATGCTGGCCCATATATTCGGGTAAAGGAATCGATGCGCGATCCGGTACAAATTGCTGTACCGGATCGCTTGCATCATGAAGCGATGCAGGGATACGAAAGGGAAATTGTACGAATGTGGAGGGTTCAATGTCGTGGCGATACGTATGTCCTTTCAATATATTGTACTACCTGGGAAAGGAGGTGAATCCATACCGTTAGGTATGATTCGTGCCGATGCGTAGAAAACGAAAAATGATATTGTTCTCTCACGTCTGCAACCCAACCTCCATAACCGGCGCGGAAAAATTGCTTCTCTTTTTTACGAGGGAAATGATGCCGTTCTACGATTGCGTTCTGGTTGTGCCGGGAGAAGGGGTTCTTTCGCGCCAAGCGCGTGCCCACGGAATTAAAGTAGTCGTTCAGCCGTGTCCGCTGTTTTTTCTTATTTACGATCCCCCGGCCGATTTGCCGGATCAGTTGGAGAGGTTGAAGCAATGTGCGGAACTGCCGAAATTAATTCGGCTGTTAAAATCGGAACGCCCCGATGTGGTGTTAACCAATACATGCGTGCATATTTTGCCGGCGGTTGCCGCCAAGACGCTGCATATTCCGGTTGTGTGGAAAATTACCGAGACGATTAACGAAAATGCGAATACCGCTCAATCCGTTGCGCTTATCGACCGCTATTCGGATCTGATCGTCGGCATATCGAATACGACGATGCGTTCATTTCGCGGCGACGCGATCCGCCGTAAAATCGTTATTTTGCCTCCATCGTGGCGAATGGAGGAATTCGAGCCCGAGAAATGGCCCGCCGCCAGAAAGTCCAGACGCAACCAGCTTGGCATTGCCGAGTCGACGCGGCTTATCGGCTATATTTCCACGTTCATCAATCCGGAAAAAGGATTGGAGCATTTTATTAAAATGTCGCTCCAAATTTGCGAAAAATTCGCCCATACGCAATTTATTATCGTCGGGAGCCCAAGGGATATGGACTATTACAACCGTTGTCTCGCGATGATTCAAAGGTCGAAACACGCGCATCGCTTTCGGTTCAGCGGTTTTGAAGATTCGATTCAGGCGATTTACCCGGCGATGGATATTTTGGTCGTCCCAAGTCTAGTTCAGGAAGGATTCGGTATGACCGCCTTGGAAGGCCTTATTTTCGGCAAACCGGTCATTACGTACCGTTCGGGCGGTCTAAGCGAAATTCAAAGCGCAACGGGCAACGATCGCTATGTCGTCGAGCAAGGGAATGTGGAGCAGTTGACGGCATGTGTCAGCGAGTTGCTGGCCGATCCGCATGCCGAAGCCAGAGTAGGCCGATCCAATCATCAAACGGTGCAATCGATGTTCGGCATCGAATCCTACCGAAAGAACTTGAATCATTTGGCTGTGCGGATCAACGCCCTTAGCCCGCCGAGACCGAGACGCGCGCTTTCCGCGCGCAGAACGGGAAAAACGATGCGCTTAAGGCGATTGATGCGAGTAAGGAAGCAACGTGCAGCGAGGCTCGGAAGAAAGCTGCGTTTAAAGCGGAGGGCCGCCATTGCCAGAAAAAGAGTTGCCGCCGCAAAGCGCAAAAGCGCAAGGCGCAGAATCGGCAAGCGAATCAACGTTAGAAGACGGCTTGCCAACCGGAAGCGCAAGAAGGTGCGAACGAGAGTCTAGCCCGATTTTCATACGATAAGAAGGTGAATTTTTTTATGCGCATCATGACTGTCTTGGGTACGAGACCTGAGATTATCCGGCTAAGTTTGATTATTCGGAAATTGGATCAGTATGCCGACAAGCATGTGCTCGTGCACACCGGCCAGAACTTTACCGCGACTTTGAGCGATATTTTCTTCACGCAGTTGGAGCTGCGGACGCCCGACTACAGGCTGAACATGAAGCAGCAATCTTTTGGCAGCCAACTGTCCGCGATGTTTGGCGAAATCGAACAAATCATATTGCGCGAAAAGCCGGATAAAGTATTGCTGCTCGGAGATACGAACAGCGCTTTATGCGCGATTGTCGCGGAACGTATGGGAATTCCCGTCGTGCATATGGAAGCCGGAAACCGCTGCTTTGACTTGGCCGTCCCCGAAGAGAAAAACAGGCGGGTTATTGATGCGATTTCCTCTTACAATATGCCGTACACTCAGCAGAGCAAAACGAACTTGCTGCGTGAAGGCTTTCCAAGCGAACGCATCGTTCTGACCGGGAATCCCATTTATGAAGTGCTGCTCCGTTTCGCCCCGCAAATCGAACAAAACGATATATTGGAACAATTGGGCTTATCGCCGCGGAACTATTTTCTCGTGACAGCCCATCGCGCCGAAAATGTAGATTCTCGCGATCACTTGTCCCAAATGATGAGCGCTTTGAACGAAATCGCCGCGCTTTACGGGCAGAGAATCGTTTGCAGCATCCATCCGCGAACCAAATCCCGAATGGAGCAATATATGGACATTGACATGCACCCGTTAGTCGAGTTCCACGAACCGTTCGGATTTTTCGAATTCGTCAAGCTGGAACGGAATGCGCGCTGCGTCATGACGGACAGCGGAACAGTGCAGGAGGAATGCTGTATCTTTCATATTCCGACGGTAACGATGCGCAATACGACGGAAAGGCCGGAAACGGTCGATTGCGGCAGCAACGTCGTCTCAGGGCTCAAGGCGGCAAACATCGTGGAGGCCGTAAAAATCATGACGGAACTGCCTTCCGACTGGCAGTGTCCGGACGGATATTTGGCGACCGACGTTTCCGTAAAAGTCGTAAAATTTCTGCTTGGAGGGAAGGTTGATGTTTGAGAACGAACGAATTTTGGTGACCGGCGGCACCGGGTCTTGGGGATACGAACTGATTAGCCAACTGCTGCCGCAAAAGCCGAAGGAGATCATCGTGTTCTCCCGAAACGAGACGAGTCAAGTGGCTATGAGCCGTCATTTCGAAGATCCGCGGCTTAGTTTTTTTATTGGCGATATACGCGACAGAAAGACGATTTCGCGCGCATGCCAGGACGTGGATTACGTGTTCCATCTTGCGGCGCTCAAGCATGTGCCGGTATGCGAGGATCATCCCTATGAAGCGTTAAAAACGAACGTCATCGGCACGCAAAACGTGATCGAGGCTTCGATTGAAAATCATGTGAAAAAGACGGTCTATATTTCGACGGATAAAGCGGCGAATCCATCCAATTTTTACGGCATGACGAAGGCGATCGGCGAAAAGTTAATCGTGTATGCCAATTTACTGCGTTCGGACACGAAATTCGTTTGCGTGCGCGGCGGCAACGTGCTGGGCACTAACGGCAGCGTCATTCACTTATTTATGAACCAAATTAAACAGAAACATCAGATCGGATTGACGGACAAAAAAATGACTCGCTTTTTTTTAACATTGCAGGATGCGATCCGGTTGCTGTTTAAAGCGACAAAAGAGAGTTATGGCGGCGAAATTTATGTGATGACGATGCCGACTTGCAAAATTATCGATTTGGCGGAAGTGTTAATCGAAGCTTCCGGCAAATCGGATGTTCGGATCGTGGAAACCGGCGTAAGGCCCGGCGAAAAAATACATGAAATATTAATGAGCGAATACGAGAGCACATCCACTGTCGTTTACGACGAGCAATATTTGGTTATTTTGCCGACGATCAATATCCCCGGTTTAAGGGAGCGGTACGAACATTGCGCCCCGGTAGAATTCACCAGCTTCAGTTCCTCGCAAAATGTAATGAACAAGGAAGAAATCAAGAACATGCTCGTGCGGGGAGGATTTTTGTCATGAAATTGCTCGTCCTCGGCGGCAATGGAATGGCTGGCCATATGTTGGTGGGGTATTTTCGCGCCGCCGGCCGACATTCCGTTTTCTACACGACAAGAGACGAGACCGACGATTCCGGATTGTTGTTCGACGCGGAGGATCCCTCCATGGTGGAGGCGCTCGTTCGAACGGTTCGCCCGGATGTCATCGTGAACGCGATCGGCATTTTGAACGAAGCGGCCAAACGGAATCCGGTAGCGGCATATGCCGTTAACGGGCTATTGCCGCATCGTCTGGCGTCGGCGGCCGACTCTGTCGGGGCGCGGCTCATTCATATTAGCACCGATTGCGTATTTCGCGGCGATCGGGGCGGTTATGCCGAAACGGATGCGCCGGACGGCATAACGGTGTATGCTCGAACGAAAGCGCTTGGCGAAGTGAACGCCAGCCGCCATCTTACCGTTCGAACCTCGATCGTCGGACCGGAAGTCCGGTCGCATTGCATCGGATTGTTGCATTGGTTTCTGCGGCAACAAGGCAACGTTCGCGGTTACCGGCAAGTGTTGTGGAACGGAGTCACGACGCTCGAACTCGCTAAGGCGATCGAACATTGGATTGACTGTCCGGTTAACGGACTCGTCCATCTTGTTGCGCCGGAGCGTATTAGCAAGCTGGAATTGCTTCGTTTGTTCCAAAGATCGTTCGACAAGAACGATGTTGAGATCGTACCCGACGACGAAATCGCCGTCGATCGAACATTGGCGGTCACCCGTTCGGATCTGGACTATTCCGTGCCCCCTTATGAAGAGATGATTCGCGAACTGGCACAGTGGATGCGGTCGGGATGAACGGGCGCGGCACGATTCTCGTTACCGGAGCTTCGGGATTTACCGGCCGTCATGCTTGCAGTTATTTTGACAGCATCGGAATGAAAGTCGCGGCGCTCGTAAGGAAGGCGGGGGACACGCCTGAGTACGGAGAGACGGTCGTTTGCGATATGACGGTCAAGGAGCAGGTGTATGAAGCCATACGATCGGTTCGTCCCGATTACGTGCTGCATGTGGCGGGGAAAAATTCCGTTCCCGAATCGTGGACGAATCCGATCCAATATATCGAAACCAACATGATGTCTACGCTGATCCTGTTGGATGCGCTGCGGGAATTGCCGCACTGCCGCATTCTCGTGGTCGGCTCGAAATTGAAATTCGATTTGGCGCGGACGGAGAAACCGCCGCATCCATATAGTTGGAGCAAGACGATGCAGCAAACGGCGGCGCGCCATTGGATGCATTTATTCGAGCAGCATATTATGCTGGCGGAGCCTTCGAATTTGATCGGCCCCGGCCCTTCGACGGGGATTTGCGCACTCTTCGCCAGCAAAATGATACGGATGGAGCGGGGATATAAGGAGGGGCCTTTCCGCTTATCGTCCGCCGGAGAACAGCGGGATTTTCTCGACGTGCGGGATGCCGTGCGGGCATACGGATTTATTTTACGGGCGGGAAGCAGGGGGACGGTCTATCCGATCGAATCGGGAATATGGCGCCGCCTTGACGATGTGATCGAAGCGTTTCAACGTCATGCTTCCAAACGAGTGCCCGTAATTGCCGGAAATGACGATGTACGGACAGAGCCTGTGCCGGCAAACCCCGCTTTGATGCGAGAACTTGGTTGGACGCCTCAAATCTCCTTTGAGACGTCCGTTCAAGACATTGTTGACTATTACAGGAAGCGGCAAGAGGTGAAATGATGAAACCTAGAGTAACGATCGTTATTCCGTTTTACAATTGTCCTTATGTCGATCAAGCGATCCGCAGCGCGCTGAACCAATCTTATAATCATATCGAGATCATTGTCGTCGACGACGGATCCACACAACATACGGAATTGATAGCCCCTTACCGCAGCCAGTTGAATTATTTGGGAAAAGCGAACGGGGGAACGGCCTCGGCATTAAACCACGGCATCAGAATGGCTTCCGGAGAGTATATCGCCTGGTTAAGTTCGGACGATCTGTTTTACCGGAACAAAATCGAACAGCAGCTAGAGTTTATGCTAAGCCGAAATGCCAAAATCAGTTATACTTCCTTCGATAATATCGACGCGCATGGCAATGTGACGGAAGCCGACGTCGGCATCCGGTTTCCGAACGCTCTCGAGTTTTACCGTTCTTGGCATCATTACAATCCGGTCAACGGTTGTACGGTAATGATGAAAAAAAGCATGCTGGAGCGGGTAGGGCTGTTCAACGAAAGTTATCCTTACACGCATGACGTGGATTTATGGATGCGCATTATATTGAAGGGGTATTATTTTTATTTTTTGAACAAAAGTTTGACCGGTTACCGCTGGCATAACGAGATGGGAACGAGGAAGCATCAACCTGCCGTCGTGCAGGAATATGCGCAGACTAGAGAGAGATATCACGCCCCGTTATCCAATTTCATCGCCAAGCTGGTTAACCGGTAAGGGGGCGTCGATGAGAGCGGTCGTAACGGGGGGCGCCGGTTTTATCGGTTCGTATCTTGTCGAATCATTGCTTGCGCAAGGCGATGAAGTACATGTGATCGACAATTTGAGTACGGGTTCGTTAGCGAATGTGCCTGGAGCGGCGGAGTTTTACGA
Organism: Paenibacillus sp. CECT 9249; assembly: GCF_918697855.1. Taxonomy (NCBI): domain Bacteria; kingdom Bacillati; phylum Bacillota; class Bacilli; order Caryophanales; family Paenibacillaceae; genus Paenibacillus; species Paenibacillus sp. CECT 9249. Next base: position 277,347 of record NZ_CAKKLI010000003.1, read on the forward strand.
AGCGGACGTTCGTTTCGAACAAGCGTCGCAAACGATTGCCCAGATTCGCCCCGAAATCGTCTACCATTTGGCCGCGCAAGCGGACGTCCAAACATCGGTGCGCGATCCGTTTCTGGACGCTCATGTCAACGCGCTTGGTACGGTCAATTTGCTTCAAGCGTGCGTCAAGGCAGGCGTGAGCAAATTTATTTTGGCATCCACCTCGGCCGTGTACGGCAACTTGGAGCGGACGGCGATCAGGGAAACCGATCCGGCGAACCCGATATCTTTTTACGGTATATCTAAGTTGACGGCGGAGAATTATGTCCGCATATTTGGTGCGCTTTTTGGCATTCGTTATACGATTTTACGGTATGCCAACGTATACGGGGCCAGACAAACGCCAAAGGGCGAAGGCGGAGTCGTTGCGTTATTCATGGAACGGTTTCGGAATGGATTGCCTCTGATCGTTCACGGCGACGGGGAGCAGACCCGCGATTTCATTTACGTGAAGGATGTCGTGCTTGCCAATTTGTCGGCAAAGCGGTTTGGAGATGGCGAGACGGTGCACATTAGCACAGGCTTACCGACATCCGTCAACATGCTCGCTTCCGAGCTTCAGCGCATCCATGACAAACCGCTTCAAGTCAACTACCATGATCCGCGTTTGGGCGATATACGCCACAGCTGCCTGAGCAACAGCAAAGCTCGCGAAACGCTCCGGTGGAATGCAAGGTATAATATTCGCGAAGGGTTGCGCGAAACCTATGAGCATTTGTTCAACAAACGCATATAATAAACCTGCCAACCCGTACTTTCCGAAAAGTGCGGGTTGTGTTCATGCGAACATAGCGCTATGCGACTCTTTAAACCAATTCCCATTGGCAGTATTCTCTCATCGAACCTTCTAAGCACTATCCCCTCGACTCAGTATCCTCTCATCGAACTTTCTAAGCACTATCCCCTCGACTCAGTATACTCTCATCGAACCTTCTAAGCACTATCCCCTTGACTCAGTAACCCCTCTTGAGAATATACAATCGAACAAGAAGGAAGATGAACGTCTTAACGACTATACCTCACCCACCTGCATTTTTTGTAATTTTATCTATATTTATATTGAAATACGAACTAATGTTCTGTATAATGTAAGTAGAACATCTATTCTTATTGGGGTGAAATAAGTGGAGGAACGAGCCGGAAAGTATGATTATTCGGACGCTTCGTCGGAACGTTTCGTTAGTGACGTTCAGCGGGATTTAAGCTCTGTATGCAATCGGGATGAGGGATACCCGAATGGCATTTCAAGTTGCTCTGATGCGGCGAACATGAGCGATTCAACGGCAGATTGCCTTGTGGCGATGTTTGATCGTCAATTTGGTACGGAGGAAGCTTGCGCCGATTACTTATTCCAAAAGAAGTGGCCGGGCGGGTTTCATTGTCCGCGTTGCCGCTATGATCAAGCGTATACGATTGAGTCGCGAAGACTTCCGTTATATGAATGCCGCGCCTGTCGTCATCAAACTTCTCTTACAGCCGGAACGATTTTAGAAGGGAGCCGTACTTCATTGCGCAAATGGCTTTTTGCGATCTGGCTCGTTTCGCGACATTGCGGTGTCAATGCAGTACAACTCTGTTCGTATATCGGCGTTACATACAAAACGGCTTGGTCGATGTTGCATAAGATTCGCCAAGCTATAAGTCATGGCGATGCAAACCAACCGCTTACAGGAATCGTCCGAGCCGGTCAAAATTTCTATGGCCGCCCTTACAATTCGACTATATTTCGGCATCCCCAGGAACATCATTTACTCGTCGGCGTCTCCCTCGACCCGCAAGGAGAGCCGCTTTACGTTAAAATGAAGCAAATCTCTCTTGAACATCTGGACGAAATGCGCTTACGGAAGTCCGGTTTGAAGGCGTTTGCAGAACAGCATGTCGATCCTGAAACGTACGATGTAGTCATCGAGCGGGGGCGCATGCTTTTCAATCGTCTTCCCCATTTGCGGAAGTTATTTAATCAAGCGACAACATGGATTAATAAGACGTTTCGCGGAATAGGCCCCGCCTATTTGCAATATTATTTGGATGAGTTTTGTTTTCGCAGAAATATGCAATTCCGCAATGCCCCTATTATGAATAGTCTCTTGGACTTATGTATGACAACTCGCCCGATGACTTGCTCCGTCGCATCGCGACAATACCTGCGTACAACCGGCACGAGTACAACTCATCTAAGAACAAATACGTTGAGCCGCTACCAGCGAAACAAACTTTATTTGCAAAACCTTATTCATAAAAGCAGACAAATTCGAAAAGTTCTTGCTGAAACTCTGGCGTAGCGGGGATCCTTGTATGGAAGCATACTTTTCATTGAAACACTTTCTTGCAACCTGTCGAAAAGTTTTGTTGAGATTGGATTATTGAAGTTGAAATTCGACGCCTATTTGTTGAAGGAGCGATATACTATAAGTTTTACTAATGCCCACTAAGTTGGGGACTACCTCTGAGCGACCAGGATATCGGATGTTGTTTTGTGCTGTGTCTGTATTTCAAAGGAATATAGATTATTTAGTACGGCCCTAAAGAGGGGCAATAAAGTTTTAGTTTTGAGATTTGCTAGTTTTTAGTTCATATGGCTACGCAGAGAGACATTAAGTTTAGAAGTACTAGGTTCGCCGCTACTGATGGGATCGTGTTTAGAGGGTTTAATGGGAATATGCAATTCCCCTGAGTGGTTGGGATAGCGAGTGATTGGGATAGCGGTCAGAGGGATGAAAAATTGTTATATTTCATTGGCTTCTGAGCTGATGGGATAGTGGTTAGAAGGTTTTAAAAAGGAGGCAATAGGAGGGGGGGGGTTATTAATGGTTTGAAGGGCGGTTTCCCGCCCGGTTCGCAAAGGGTTATATCGATTCGATCATATTGATAAAATTTTGCGCATAGCGTTCCAGAGTAAACTCGGTACGGACGAGGCGTTGCGACTCGGTGCGAATCGATTCTCTAAGCTGTTCGTTGCTTAATAAAGAAATGGATTCTTGCAACGCTTCGACAATATCGCCTAACGTATATAGTTTGCCCGTTTCGTTGTGTATAATCGTGCTTGCAACTCCGTCTTTCCGCGATGAGACGACCGGGCAACGACAACTCATCGCCTCCAGCACACAATAAGGCCCGCCTTCTTCTTTGGACGTTAAACAGAGGAAGCCCCCGGAATCGCCAATCATAGAAAAATAATTTTGCATCTGATCATTCGGCACGTTTTGATACATCGTAAGATACGGCTTCAATTTCAACCGCTCGATCTCGCTTTCGAATTGCTCCCTTTCCTGCGCGTTCGCTAAATTCGGATCTTCAAACATCCATAAGCGAATGTAAGGATTGTAATAATGAATCAAATGGCTTCCGATCGTTAAAAACTCTCTCCAATTTTTATTATCCTCGATTCTCCCGACCCAAGCGATAATAGGGTGGCTCGTTTTAGGCAACTCCCGATACGTAAACATTTCGCTGTCAAACGGATTGTTGAAGTGGAACTTGGGGATGTAAGGGAACAACTCGTCGAACAGAGCCGCGATATGGAACGTTTTCGGATTTAATAATGCGGAAGCATATTCCGCGATACAAGCAATTCCTTTCGTCAATTCGTTTCGCGCGACTTCCTGCGGTCCGTATCCCTGGATTTCCAAAATGAATTTTCCCGTATAACCCAGACTGCGAAATCGCGGAAATGCGCCGTAGTCGGTCGTAGCTATAATCGCATCGTACCGTCCGTGCTCGATAACTTGTATGAGTCCGGCGTCGTCGCTCGCGATAAATGTGGGAATATCGGAAATATTTTGCATTCCCGAGCCGGGAGAATAGTAGAGACAATGCCCCGTATGTCCCAGTTTGCGCAGCGCCCGGCATCGATGGCGGTTCAAAGAATCGACACCGCCGCTCGGAACGTAATGAATAAATAAAAAATTCATGAGCTTCGGCGCGGCGAAAGAGCGGAAATAGCGCGCCTTCTCTCCCTTCGTTTTACGTTTAATTCGGATCCGCGATTGTTAACTGCTCTTTGTTAATAATTGCGATCGGGGAACCGTTGTTTTTGGCGAAGATCGTAATATCCGTAAATATCGGGGACATAATGTTCGTTACGAATTCAAAGGAAAAAGGCATGTATTCCGTGCGCAGATCGGCGATCGTAACGATAGATCCGGTTTGGGGATACAGATCGAGATGATGTAGGGAACGAGCGAATATGTTGCCGTTGATATAACCTTGGGTCAGGATATCAAATGGCAGATCGCCCCGGTTTTGAACGACGATATCGACGGCTTGAATGTACCGCGAATCAAACTCGGCTCCCGGGAAACAATTTAGTTTGAAAACGGACATAACAGCCTTTCACTCCAATCGGCTTCTTTCAATTATTATTATGATATGATACATGGCTAAAAACGGACTGGACAAATATGTATTTTATGAGTTGAGGAACTATACCCATGCATTCGGGGACGGCGGCTAATATATTGTAAGGACGGAAAGAAGCTACGGATATCGATTGGGGAGAGCGGAATGAAAATATTGTTGGCGACGTATTTCATTTCTCCGCATGTAGGCGGAGTATGGGAGTTTATGACTCAAATGAAGCGCCGGTTGGAAGGGTTCGGCCATGTTGTGGATTTGTTCAGTTCGGGTCCAGGGCATCAAACATACCATATTTCGAATGCGAATCGGGTTCTCCACAAGGAACAGATTATGCCTTTGCTGTCGGCCAAAATAAATGCTGCGCTTTATCCGGAGCTCGCCGAGGACGGTTGGATTCGTCATTTTGAGTTCGAATGTCTCAGTATGGAAATAGCGGCCGCATATTTCGGATTGAACGAGTACGATATTATCCATACTCAGGATGTTTTCGCCACTCGCGCGTTTTCCAGAGTCAAGCCGATCGCAACGCCGTTAATTGCCAGTTTGCACGGCTCGGCGGCGGAGGAATACAGGCTTCATTTTATCGAAAATGATGAAAACTTGAGCCTTTCCCGCAGATGGAAATACCATCAAGTATTAGAATATTTGGGCGCGTCCTCCGGAGATGTGACGGTGACATCCTCCCATTGGCTGAAGAACAAATTGGTGAAGGAATTTGCCGTCCCAAGCGACAAGGTGAGAGTTTTTCAATACGGTTACGATATCAACCGGTTTATGGAGCGAATGTCGGTCCCTTCCGGAATCGATCGGATACCAGGGAAGAAAACGATAATTTTTACGGGACGTCTGGTGGAAATAAAAGGCGTTCATTTCTTATTATCCGCACTGGCGGAATTGAAATCGATCCGCCAAGATTGGCATTGCCGAATTGTTGGGAGCGGACCGGAGCAGGAGAAATTGCATCATCAAAGCTTGGTTCTAGGATTGCAGCATTACGTTTCTTTTATGGGAAATAGGACGGATGTTCCGTATATGTTGGCGATATCCGATATTTTCGTCTGTCCGAGCATACTGGATAATCAGCCTTTATCGCTCATTGAAGCGCAAATCGCCGGTCTTCCCGCTGTTGTAAACGACGCTGCGGGAATTCCGGAAATGGTCGAACAAGGAATTACCGGGTTCGTCTGCCCTACGGGGAAGACGACCGCAATGGTCTATTATTTGAATGTGCTGCTGGAAGACGAATCCTTGCGGCGCCACATGGGGGCTCAAGCCCAAAGATGGGCCATAGATCATTGGTCGTACGACCGGATGCTGCAGCGATTTCTGGATCTATACGAGGAACTGAGGGGAGGGAAAAAATGAGCCATTTCCAGGTCATGAGCGATTTGTATAACGGCCTCTTTTTAATACAATGTTCGAATCCCGAAGTGTCCGTAAACTATACGATGTGGAATCGAATCAAATCCGGTTTGCCTCAACATTATGTTATGCCCGATCCTAAGATGCTAACGATACTTAAGCAGATGAAATGAGCGGATGCTCCGTTCTATGTTTGGGATTTCATTTCGTAGGAGGGATCTTCATGAAATTAGCTGAAATTAAGGGGGTTTATCACTCGATTTTTAGCTTGGGATTTAACTGTACGCCTGCGATTCAACTGGAAGCGAACAAGCTGCGGCCGTTTGCCGGCGTGCTGGATTGGACGGTAAGCGCGTATTTGTCGGATGTGAACCGGTTATTGAAAAACCGGTTTGCGGGTTTTATGGAACTCCCGAATTTGAAGATGCTCGATTTTATTCCGAACCATCCGAATTATGTCGTCCAAGATACGTATTATAATATGGTGTCCAGCCATGATTTTCCGATTCGCGCCGGTTCGGATTCCTACTTGTCCAGCTATCCGGAGTTTAAGGAAAAGTTAAATCGGCGCGTGGCGCGGACGTTGGAAAAAATGGCCTCCGATCCGAAGCTGTTGTTTGTCAGGTTAAACGGAACGTTTGAGGAAGCAAGCGAACTGCAATCCGTTTTGGCTTCGATGGTTACCCATGATTTTCGCGTATTGCTGGTCAATTACACTCAGGTTCCGTATATCGTCGATTTGGAGTGGCCGCTCGAAAAAGTTTGTTCGGTAGAGCTTCCCGCTTTCGATATGTATGCAAGCAACTATGATCCCAATTGGAATATTTTGCTTGAGGGCATTCAATATGTGAACGCTTGACCTTTCATTAGCAATCGAAAAGCCTTGATCCCTTTGTCGTAAAGAGATCAAGGCTTATTTGCGTCAAGGCGGTTACGGCATCATGGCCGATACGACGAAGGAAACGTTACCTGTCAATTTTGCTTGGTTTACCGGCGAATCGGTGGACTTCACGGACAGGTAGTAAGCGTGCGAAGGATTGACAATTTCTCTATCGACGTATCTAAGCGTGCTGTAAGTTGAAGAGAAGCAAGTTTCTTCCGCCTGATATACGATCGTCCCGTGAGGAGAATCTTTGCGAATGATAATTTGCAGTTGCCCGATATCCCAGTTCTTTTGCCAGCTGACTCCGGCCTCGATGACGACATGATCGCCGGCGGTTAAATTCGGCATCTGAATAAAGGATAAAAAAATTTCTTGCTCGCCGATATGAAGCGGAAAGACGTATTGTCCAAGATTGATGCCGCTGGATAGCGAATATTTGATGAGCATACAGGAATCCCTCCTTGGCTATTGCGACGTTGGTCGAGGCGTTCGCCTTAACCGGCGTCGCTAACGATAAAATTTAATCGCAAGCGAGATACGACATGCAAAGTGCCGCCGCCAATTCTTGATCGGTGATCGCCCGGCTGTCGATATGGTTGATACGATAGACGGCGGCATCGTCCGGAATGATGCGGCGCTCCATAAAGAACTGCGCCGCCGACCTGAGCAGCAGCCCGGGATGCGGATCGTCGGGAAGAGGCGGCGACGCCTCGGCTGATCGCTCCTTTCTGCGAACAAGCAAGGAGTTGGGGGCGTTCACGAGAATTTTGCCTTGTTTGCGCAACTCGTACGAGACCGCGATATCGTCGTAAAAATAATAATAATGGTCCGGTATCATAATTTGCTTATACAATGTAGCCCCGCCTGGGTTCCAATCGGTCTCATGCCGCTGAAACGTGGGAAGTTCCAAAAAGGATTGCCCGGCATGATGCAGCTTGAAGGAAATTCGCTGCCCCTCTATGCGCTCGTATCCTCCCGCATGCTGCACCGTAAAGTCGGAGTATATGACACGGCATGCGACCGATCCGATATCGCCGCTTTCTTCGGCACGAACGAGCAACTCTTCGATCCATCCTTCCGTCGCCACATTGTGAGGATCGATGAAAATATAATAGGCGTCTTTTCTGGCATGCTGCAAGGCGGCTTTTTTCGCTTCGGCCGAGCTCAGTTTGTCCGTTGAACGGACGGTTGTTACATTTGCGAAAGATTGCATGCAATCCCGGATCCATTGTCCGTTTGCCGCCGACGAGCCGTTGTCAAAGAGAATAATCTCATGCGGGATGCGAACGGTATTTTCGATCGAATGTACGCACTCCAACGTATGTACATTCGCTTCATGAACGATGACGACGAACGTGACGAATGTATGGAAGAGCCCTTCGCGAATCTTTTTCCGCAAGACCGCTTCTCCGGAAATAAGCGCGGCTTGATGAAGCTGATGCTGCAAAATGATATGGGTTGTCTGTCCGGAATGGATTCGGTATTTGTATATCGCATACGGCACGTGGACGAAAGCGGAGCGCGGATAATGGAAAGCGGCTCTTAACGCCAAGTCGTAATCTTGGGCGCTATCGTATTTCGGATTGAAAATGCCGATTTTATAAAACACGTCGCGGCTGATCATCTTGAAATGGGTTGCATACATATTCCCGTCCAGATGCTCCGTAAAGATATCCCGCTTCGGAAAACGCTCGCTGCCGACGCGTTCGGTATCCCTGGAATATTCGTCGATATGCATACGGTCGGAAAAAGAATATTTCGTTTCATCGGTCCAATGCAATAAGGACAACTCGACAGCGTGGGGTTCCAGCATATCGTCGCAATCGAGAAACGCGATGATGTCCCCGGAAGATCGGAATAAGGCCTCGTTCTGCGTGTTGGAGATGCCAAGATTTCGTTCGTTTCGATACACGCGCACAAGTGGATGGCCGCTGTACCCCGCTACGATGCCGGCTACCTCCGGATCGGTCGAGCAATCGTCCACGATGATCAATTCGATATTTCGATAGGTTTGGTTAAGCGCGGAATTAATGGCTTGCTTCAAGTACGGCGTATTATTGTAGACCGGAATAATGATGGAAACTTTCGGATTGTTTCGAAGATGATCCATATGCTCATTCCTTTCCAGCGCAATATGCTAAACTGACGATGTTTTCTCGCACTATTCTTTATTAAATGCGATGCCTGAACGAAAGGAAACGGTAAACGTGGAGGGCTTGGTTGGGATTTGCGCCTTTGCCGGCAAGATAGGTAATCTGTCCCTATCCATTCGCTTATAGGATGCATTAAATATAAAGATTGGATTATGGAAAGGGTGGATTCGATGACGGATGGGTTTAACCGTAATCCGACCGGCCAAGGCTCTATGGCCGAAGGGATGAACACGGTTGCGGAAGGGATCACTTCCCATGCGGAAGGCTCGGGCACATATGCGCAAGGGAACGCTTCTCATGCGGAAGGCTACGCAGTTATCGCGGAAGGTGTGGCCTCCCATGCCGAAGGTTCGAATTCCAGAGCGATCGGGAACGTATCGCATGCGGAAGGCTACGCTACCGCTGCGAAAGCCGAAATGGCGCATGCGGAAGGATCCAGCACGGCAGCGGAAGGCGTAAGCTCCCATGCGGAAGGGCACGCGACGATCGCAGCCGGCATTGCATCGCATGCGGAGGGAAGCGCGACCCATGCGAAAGGGGACCAATCGCATGCGGAAGGCTCGGGCACGGTTGCGGAAGGGGAATCCGCGCATGCCGAAGGGAAGGGAACTTCCGCGGGCGGCGAAGCGGCGCATGCGGAAGGAGCGAACACGACCGCTGCGGGTTTCGCGTCCCATGCGGAAGGCTCGGGCACGATCGCGGTCGCATTCGGCTCGCATGCCGAAGGCAATACGAGCAAGGCTACCGCCTTTGCCGCGCATGCGGAAGGCAATTCGACCGAGGCGATTGCGTTTGCCGCGCATGCCGAAGGGAACTCGACGCAGGCGATTGCGTTCGCTTCGCATGCCGAGGGCTCCGGATCGAAGGCGAACACGTTCGCTTCGCATGCCGAAGGCAACTCCACGAACGCGAGCGGAGCGGCTTCCCACGCGGAAGGAAGCTTTACGATTTCAAGCGGAGCTGCATCGCATGCGGAAGGCGGCAAAACATACGCAGGCGGCGATTATTCGCATGCCGAAGGTTCCGGCACGGAAGCTTCCGCCTTTGCCGCGCATGCCGAAGGCGCGTGCAACGAGGCGGGCGGCATCGCTTCGCATGCCGAAGGGATCCGCACATTGGTCAAAAGCCAGGACGGCGCACATATTATGGGAAAATACGGCAAGGCCGATTCCGGATTGGAAGGGCATTACTCGTGGTATTTGGCAAACGGGACCGGCGACGCCAATCTTAGTCTTGCCGCGAAAGTCATCGGCACGACCGGCAATATGTTCGTCGACGGGTTTTACGGCGCGGCCGCGCCGGGGTATGCGGAATTATTCGAAACGACGGACGGAAATCCGATAGAGCCGGGATATTTCGTCACCTTGGAAGCGGATCGCGTCCGCTTGGCCGGCAACGGCGATAAATTCGTGCTCGGCGTGACCGCGGCGGCGCCAGCCGTGGCGGGCGACACGCAGGAGCTCCATTGGCAAGGGAAATACGCGGTCGATGAATGGGGCAGGGTGCAATATCAAGAAGTAAACGTACCGCCGCAAAAAGACGAGGACGGCAAAATTATCGTCCCAAAGCGCACCGAACTTCAGCCGATATTGAATCCCGCTTGGGATCCGGCAAGGGAGTACGTGCCCCGCAGGAAGCGGCAGGAATGGGTCGCCGTCGGTCTGCTCGGCAAATTAACCGTCCGGGACGACGGCACATGCGAAGCGAACGGTTATTGCAAGCCGAACGGTGAGGGCATTGCCACCAAAGCGAGACAAGGCTATCGCGTCTTGAAACGGCTTGCCCCCGGGCAAATCGTTATTTTGTTTCGCGGCTGACGCCCGGCTTGGCGCGAACGAAAAGGAGTCCGTTTCCCTATTGCGCTGTTCAGGCGCGACAGGGAGCGGACTCCTGGCGTTTGGGCCGCGGCATTGATAATGGATCGCTACAGCAAACCAAGCGATTGCAGCCGCCCCTTCATCGCTTCGCCGGACGCTTCCGGCGAAAACGCGTCCCGTATCGTTTGCCGGGCCGCACGGCCGATTTCCATGCGATAAGCGTCGTCGTAAAATAATCGTTCCATATAATGCGCGGCATGTTCCGCCGAAGGTTCGGCCCATGTTTGGTACGCTTCGTAAGGCCCAAGCCGGGTTCCGACGGGGACAAGCTTGTATTGGACGGGGCAGGAATTCCGCTCGTTCATGAAGTCGGTATTACCCGACCAATGAGTAGCGATGACGGGGATTCCTTCCGCCATCGCTTCGGCCAACACGAATCCGAATCCTTCGGAACGGTGCAACGATACGACGCAATCGGCTTGGCGAAGCAATGCATGCACTTCTGCGAGCGTCATCGTATCCTTCAACAATCGAATATTGGGATCGTTCCGGACGTAAGCTTGCAGCCGCTCCACTTCTTCGGGGTGATCGGCGGCATGATTGATTTTGACGACGAGGGCGGCCTTATTATGGTCGCGCCGAAAGGCCAGCCGGAAAGCGTCGATGGCGCCGTACGGATTTTTCCTCTCTTGAAAGCTATAGACGGAGTACATAGATAAAAATGTAAACCGGTCTTCCGTCAGCCGGCGGCAGTCGCATCCGCCCGTTCGAGAAGCGTCCGTACCGGACAGGCCGGGGGGAGACATGGCGATGCCATGCGGTATTCGCATGACCGGGACCGGCGATTTGGCGGCGACCGCGCGCACGATAAATTGCGAGGGCGCCCATACCTCCTGCAGCAGGTCGAAGCTGCCCCGCCATCGATCCGGGAATTCGGGCAGTTCCCAATGCCAATAACCGATATTGTATCTGCCGGCAAATAATTGCAGGCCGAAATGCCGAATGACATCCGGCATCTGATCCGCGTTCGCGTGAAATAGATTCACTTGGTACAGGGGGACGGCGCTTGTTTTATGCATCCAGCCCGTCTCGGCATTGCGGGAAGGATCGCCGAATTCGTAGGGCAAAATGCAGAACGGTATGCCCGCCGTTTCCAACGCGTTTGCCGCAAGGCGGCATGACTGCCCGATGCCGGTCTCGGAACGGATAAAACCGATCAAATTAACGCCTCTTCCGTCATTCGCGCTCGTCATCGGACTTTATCCTTCCTCCAGCAGCCGCTTCATTTGCAGACCGATCGCATACGGCGAATATTGGGTATGAATATCGTAAGCCCCTTGCCTGGCCACCGCTTCCCTTTTCGCTTTGTTGGCGTAAGCTTCGCGCAGCGTTTTCCGCACATTCCGGATCGACACATCCGCCCACATATGTCCGTAATATACGTTCGGTCTGGCTTGCTGCAATTTGGCATCGACGGGAACGAGCCTGCCCTCCGTCTCGATTAGAAAGCTATTCCTGTCATTCATAAACTGGGTTGAGCCGCCCCAACGAATAGCCACGGTCGGAATGCCGAGCGCCATCGCTTCCATCACGGTCATTCCCCAGCCGCAAGCGCGGTCCATAGAGACATATACGTCGCTGCTTGCATATAAGCTGATTAACTGCTCCTGTGTGAACGGTTCGACGAAAATGACAATTTGCTTTTGAAGTCGTTCGGGGGGAATGCAGGAGCAAATCTCCGCCATAACATGCTCGTACGAGTACTCTTGTTTATAGATATATAGTTTTAGAACGAGCGCCACGTCCTCGTCGGCGGCGAACTCCTCGCAAAACGAACGAATGAGCAGATCATACCCTTTCCGGTAATCGAAATTGAACACATAGGTGAATTTAAACGAACCGATGCCGGCGGGAAACGGAAAAGGCTCATGCGGCCTCCCGGGATAGAACTGGGAGACGTCAATCGCATAAGGCAATACTTTCAATTTGGAGGCGATGACGCCGCTTTGCAAAAACGTATTGTAATTGAATGAGGAAGGAACCCATACTTCATCCACCATATTGCAAATGGAAGGCCAGTCTTGCGGCAAACGGTCGGTTTCAAACAATGTAATGAATATTTTTTTCGCTGCATGGGGCAGCGGCGTTTTCGCGAAGCCATCCCAAGGAAGCGAATGAAAAACGTAAACGGCCCGTTCGCCGATATTCGGATTGGACAGCCGCTGCAGCCATTGCTTCGTTTCCGGTCCTATCTCCGCGTGCTCTTCTCCGACCGGATGGATAAACACGGGGATCCCCAACGTCTCCATCGCTCGCAAGTAATTGCGGGAAACGTTCCCGTAACCTCCCATATCGTATACATGTCCTATCCAGTATACCCCGGAGTAACAACTCATTTCGCTTCACTTCCTTATTCGTCTTATTCGCGCCTTACTTAGTATATGTATCGACGGAATGGGGGACATGTGCGTTGGCGTAATGAACGATAAAAATTAGGGAAGGCGTTGGATTGGTCTATTCCACCCGGTATGCGGAGCATATAATACATCATTGATCGGCAATGTTTAGCGAGGGGAATGATCACAATTTGAACAAAATGCCCATGTATTTAGGGGATCATACCGTCTTCACCCATTTGGCCAACGGCCCCCGGATATTCGTGGATCCGCGCGATCCCGTCTGCTTGGAAATTGCGATGAGCGGTTTATGGGAAGACTACGTGACGCAAGTATTCATTTCGACGGTCAAAAGCGGCATGACGGTGTTGGATATCGGGGCGCATTGCGGTTATTATTCGTTACTGGCCGGGATGCTGGTCGGTCCGTCAGGGGTCGTTCACGCGTTTGAGCCCAATCCGTTCTACCATAAAAATATGCTGAAGAGCATTTCTTACAACGGATTTAAAGGCCGGGTTCATTTAAACCGGGTCGCCGTATCCGACACGCGAGGCATCATGACTTTGAAAACGTACGGCGAAGGGGGAGCCAGCATCTTCTTTCCCGGGGCCGAAAGTTTAAACGGCGTTACCGAGACGAACGTTCCGACCGGATTGATTACCGATTATTTGCCCGGCTTGAAAGCGGATGTGGTCAAAATCGATATCGACGGCGGGGAACCGCAAATTATGGATAATTTATTCCAAATGATCGAAGCGAACGGCCCGATGACGATCTTTTTCGAATATTGCCCTGCCCTTTGGTCCAACCGGGATACGGGGCCGATTTTGCGCCGGTTTGCGGAGCATGGATTCAACTATCATATTCTTCACCGCGATTTCAGAGTAACGGGCACGACCGTCGAATTTCTGGAAAGCTATCGCGATATCGAACATATCGACCTTATGCTTGTTCGATAATCCAACGTCCGGTTCGTCCGGATGGTTGTCCTTGCGAAAGCGATAAAGCCGATGAGAGGGGGAATCCCTCTCATCGGCTTCATAACGGCTTGCTTATAATAAGTCCGATCGATGTCGATACATATTGGCCGAGCAGCAGGCGAAGATGCGGGTTGTGCGCGAAAGGCGGCACGTCAACGCATGATTCGACGGGACCGGCGCCCACCGTATAATCGATCGCGATCGAGTATCCTTGCGTCCGCAGCGTCTCCACCATCCATTCGATGTCTTGCCTGCGGAAAATAACGGTCAAATCGTGGTCCAGCGTATCCGTATTCGACGAAAGATTGTATTCGGTCGTATGCACGGCGACGCCGCCGGGACGCAGACAATGCATCTGGTTGACAATAAACTGTTTGCCCAGTTCGATGGACCCTAAATGCTCGAAAGAACAGGACGACCAGGTGAAGTCGAATTGATGGTAAAACTTCGGATCGATCGCATTCATATCCGCATATTCAAAGGTAACAAGCTGCGCAAATTGGGCGGGATCGCATATATTCTCCAGATTCAAATCCTGCAAACTGACGCTATGCTGGTTCGAATCGACCCAGCCGAGCGATTTGGCGGAATCGAAATCCAGGTCGGTCGCCGTAATTGCGCAGCCGTTCGATGCGAAAGCGGCGGTCAAGGGTTCGAGTCCGACGCCGAAACCGAGCCCTTTCTTGCCGGGGGCCAGCATTCCCCGTTCGAGCAGCGCTTGATAAATGTAGCACCATTCCCACAGTTTGCGGTGAAATCGAAACTGTTCCCTGCGCAAATGCCGATGCGATTTCAACAGAAACGTCTCGACTTTCATTTTTGCGCAACCTTCGAGATACCATTCCGTAAGAAAATCTTTTTCATTGCAAATTTTTGACTGCAGCATCTTCCAGCTCCTTTCCGCGCGAATCGCGCAGCGCCCATTCGTATAGACGCGTAAATTTGTCCCGCGCGGCGTAGTATTCCTCCCAATTCGTATCATGCAAACGGTAATGCATCATCCAAGGCTGTTTCTGGGCCGGGACGGCGATCAGGTAACCCTGTGCCGTGAAGCGAATGGAATGCGCGGCGTCGTAGAAATGAAAGCCTTCGACCCGTTCATCCCATTCCAGATCGTACTGGGTCACCATAAGCGCGCCGTCGATCGACCGGACAGGTTCGTAGCCGGATCGAATCTCGTTAATCGTTTGCGTGGAAACGACGTTATCGACGAACGACACCCATTTCGTATAGAGCGGTTCGCCTTCCCACCACGTCCCGGAGGAGGGCTGGTTCCGGCTGCCCATGACGCCGATCATGCCGATTGCCGGTTCTTGTCCAAAAACTTCTAAACATTCGTAAATGAAATAAGGGTTGATCAGAAACGTATCCTGGTGCAAATAAACTTTATATTTCGAGCGGCTGGCCCGCATTCCCGCATTGTATCCGGCGGCCATGCTGCGGGGACGGTAGACCGGAACGATCTCCAGAGAGAAGCCTTGCGGAAGATGCAAGCCGTTGATGTACGATACGGACCGGCTGAACAGCTTTTCGTCCGACACGCAAGAAATGAAAGCGATGGAATGAGGATCGGCCTGCACTCGAATCCCTCCATTGTTAAATTCATGGTTTGCGGCACACGGCAATGACAAACGTAGGCTGGGCGTTTTTGACCCGGCTCAGGGGCACGAGGGAATAATCATAGGACAATTCCATCATCGGCGGGACATATTCGGGATTCAAGCCGCGGGATGCCCTTTCCAACCGGGTGGCGTACCATTCGTAATCATGCACGAATGTTTGCCCGTACAATTCGACAATGTCATACCGCGTCAGGAGCTCGCCGACGAATTCGTTCACGCTGTATTCGAACAAATGGAACGTATGATGCGGTTTTTCGCCGAAGTAAATTCCCGGGCTATGTCTGCTCCGGTTGGGCGTCGAAATGATGAGCAGCCCGCCTTCCTTCAGCACCCTGGCCGATTCGCGAATCCATTCCGCGCCGTCGGGAATATGTTCGATCGTTTCGAAAGAGACAACAATATCGAAGCTGTCGTTCGGGAACGGCAGAGCATGAATGTCCGCAGCCATAAATTGCGCCCTTTCCCCCGCGTAATGCATAGCTGCGTACGAAACGGTCTCCGCAGATGCGTCGACGCCAATGGCCAGCTCGGCTCCGGCGATCTCAAACATCTTCGTGCCGTATCCGACGCCGCAAGCGGCATCGAGAACGGTATTTCCTTGCACGAACCGGCTGGCGAAATCGTAGCGAAGCGTGTGCTCGCGGAACACTTTATCGAATTGCCGTTTCACATGATCGTTTATAATCAAACGTTCGCCGGTGAATTCCGCATCGTTATGCGGCATATTCAACAGTTCGCGGAATTTGCTCTGCGGAATTCGTACCTGACTCTGATTGTATTGGCTGATCGTCTGACGGACGAGCCGTTCGTTTCCTGCGATGTTGCCCACCCCCTGTATCGTGTTTCGCCATGCTATGATATGTAAAGGGCGTTCGCTCCGCTTGGATGGTTAACTATTCCTATGAAATAAAATAAATGCCCTTTCCTTTGCGGCGATGCGGCATAGTATGTTACATAATGTTTTGGTCCGTATTGCGAGAGGTGATAGAACATGAATCCCCATTTGATAGCTTTTATATGCTGCGTGAACGATGAGAAAACGTATGAACGGCATGTGGCGCATGTGAACAGGCTGCACATTCCGTCCGGCATGGCGATCGAACTGATTCCCGTGTACGGCGCGGAAAGCATGACCGAAGGGTATAACCGGGCGATGCATCGCACCGGCGCGAAATATAAAGTTTATCTTCACCAAGATACGTATATTACGAACGCGAACTTCATCTCCGACATGATCAAGGTGTTCCGGTTGGACGGAAACATCGGCATGCTCGGCGTCGCCGGAGCCGTCAACGTGCCGGCGACGGGCACATGGTGGGAAGGAAGCCCGCAGTACGGGAAAGTGGAGGCGGTCTTCCAGTCGTACGTATATTTGCATTTGGGCGATGTGGCGCAGGAGTATGCGGACGTCGAGGCGATCGACGGGGTGATGATGATCACGCAGTATGATGTGGAGTGGGACGAGAGGATCGGGGGATTTCATTATTACGATATTTCCCAATCGATCCGTTTCCGCCGGGAAGGGTATCGCGTCGTCGTTCCCGCTCAGGCGGCACCGTGGGTGTTTCACTACTGCTTGGACGATGTGGACTGGAACCGGTACGAACAGTGCCGCGCGCGGTTTATGCAATTGTACTCTTGGCCGTTCTAGCCGCCGCCGTTCATTGGTTAAATGCGGTGACGTATTGCTCCGCGCCGGGCGCTCCTCCCCATTTGGCCATATAATAGCGCAAGTATAGCGGGGTTGTGATCGGATGCAGCAAAGAAAGAAGCGGATCCGCCTTATAGGTGTTGCCGCCGCCGTCGTGATGCGTTACCGGCAGCCCGGTGGCCACCCAACCGTACCCGGCCAAGGCGAGCCTGCGGTAATAATCGGTGTCGGCGAAATAACTCGGCAAGTACAAATAATCCCAGGCTCCGACCGCGTTAAGAGCTTGCACATTATAGGCCGCCATCGAGTAGCAGTTCGTGAACGCCACTCCCCAAGGCTGGCCCGATTGCTGCCATGACCGAAGTTGTTCCAGAAACGCTTCGGGCGTTCCGACGATTGCTTCCGTATCGTGATGCATGTAGATGAGCATGTCGTAGCTGCCCTCCACCGCTTTTCTTTTTAAATAATTCATCGTCTGGCTGTAACTGAGCGGAATCGGCGACTCGTCGATGGCGACGATACTTGCGAGCGCATGTCCGCGCAAAATATGTTCATACGAATTGTCGACGATCGTCGTATGCGGCCAATAGGCCGGGATGCTGCCTACAGCCCTAACCAACAAGTCAACTCTGTTTACAAATCCGATGCCTACCAAATATTTCACTTGCGATTCTCCTTTCTGTACAGAGGCGATTAAGCGGATATTACCCGTTGTAGGCAATGACCGCATTGGACCAGGAAGTGGGAGGAGGCACGGTCGAATTCGGATCGAAAGGAATCCGGTACGTCTCATGCAAAGGCTCTCCGCCCCATTTGATCTTGTAATATTCCAGCCATAACGGCCCGTACATCGCGGTCAAATTCCATAACATCTGATCGTTCTTGAGCGTATTGCTTCCCCCGTTATGATGCGTTAACGGATAATAGGTTTCCAACATGTCGAAGCCTCCGAGATGGATCCGCTGGCAATAATCGTAATCGCTGAATATGGCAGGGAAGAACGTATCCCATAAACCGATTCGTTTGACAGCTTTCATGCTGAGCGCTGCCAGCAAATAACCGTGCGCCGTTACCAGGCCCCAGTTCGAGCCCTGATCGTGCAGCTTCTTGACCGCCGCCAAAAATTTCTCCGCCGTGCCCGGATGCGCTTCAACGTCGTTATGCATAAAAATGACGGCATCGCAGCCTTGCTCCTCTGCCATACGGATTAAATAATTCATCGATTGCGTAAACGTTAGCGGCGAAGGCGGTTCGATCGTCTTGACGCCGGGCGGAAACGGCGCTTCATAACGAAGCGACAACCCGGGCGTATTGTCGATCACGACCGTGTGCTTCCAATAAGGCTTGAGGCTTTGAATGGCTAGCCGCAAATAATCGAGGCCGTTTCGATAGAAAAAACCGGCAATATATTTCATGGCTTACTCCTCTCCTATTGATCATGACATGTTTCGAATACGTTGGGTCCAATCCTCGGCTTGATTGTTAGCGGAGCCGGGCGAGAAAGGAACGCGGTACGTTTCCTTTAATATTTCGCCTCCCCATTTGATTTGATAGTAATCATGCCACATCGGCGCGTTAAGCAACGTTAAAGACCAGAGGTTCAAGTCGGCTTTCACCGTATTTCCGCCTTCGTTATGATGCGTCAGCGGAAGCTCCAATTTCAAAATTTCATAACCCGACAAATATACCCGGTAACAATAATCGTAATCGCTGAAAATATCGGGCCAAACCGTATCCCAAAGGCCTACCTCGCGAATCATCTTCATATTTTGCGCAACGATCAAAAACTGCTGCGTCATAAGCAGGCCCCAATGAATGCCGCTGCGGTGCAGCTCGTTCATCGTATGCAGAAACCGATCCGCCGCATTGGCATGCGCCTGTACGTCGTTATGCATAAAAATGACGGCATCGCAACCTTGCTCCTCCGCCATTCGTATAATGAGATTCATGGATTGGGTGAACGTTAACGGGGAAGGCGGCTCCACAATGGTTACGCCTTCCGGAAATGCGCGCTCCGAGCGCAAGGACAATTCCGGCGTATTGTCGATAATGACGATATGCTTCCAGAAGGGCTTCACGCTTTGAACGGCGATTTTTAAATATTCGAGACTGTTGCGATAGAAAAAACCTACTAAATATTTCATACGATCCCTCCTAAAAGTGTTGAGAGGTTGTCATATTTTCATAGTATGATCGCGATGGGAGGATGGCTGCGACGAATATCTTGAGCGAACAAAAAAAGGTTATCAATCTATTACGAGGAACTATGCGCCGGCCGGCCGCAGACGATTGCCGTATGGTGTATGCCGTGCGGGCGATTGTTATAATCACAGGCCCCGCTCGACTCATATAATGATGGAAACGAAATGAAAGGGTGGGGGAATCGAAGCTAATCGAAGGGAGGAGAAACAGCTGTGGAAATCAATCAACTGCTCTTGACGATGAGTTACGGAGACGCGATCGGCAACGCCGCGTTGAACATAAAACGATGTTTGAACCGGAGAGGGGTCCGCTCGGAAATCTATGCGCAAAACATACACCCGATTTTTAAAGATTCGGTGCTTCCGGCGAAGCATATCCCGCTCGACAGCCACGTGATATACCATATGAGCATCGGCTGCGAATTAAGCTATCGAATCCCTTCGTTCACCGGACGAAGGTGGATGATATACCATAACATCACTCCCGGCCGTTATTATGCGAAATACGACCAAGAGCTCGCGTCCTTCTGCGAGAAGGGCAGGGAAGAGCTGAAATTTCTCATGCCGCATATCCATTTTGCGCTTGCGGATTCGGAATATAACCGTCTCGAACTGATGCAGCTTGGCTTCTTGCATCACGCCGTTTCGCCGATCATCGTCGATTTCGACGAATATAACCGTCCCCCGGATCATATGATGCTGTACCGGCTGCGCAGCAGCAAAAAACGCAAGGATGTGCTGTTCGTGGGGCGGCTTGTACCGAATAAAAGGATCGAGGATGTAATGGAGGCGTTCGCCTTTTACCGGAACAACATGGAGCCGGGGGCGAGGCTGTTTCTGGTCGGCTACGCCGCTTTCGCCGCTTACGTCAACGAATTGAACCGGCTGATCGCGGAGAAAGGATACGAAGACGTCCATATCGTCGGCCATGTGCCGTTCGAGCAGTTAAAGGCATATTATTTGAACGCCGACTTGTTCCTTTGCATGAGCGAGCATGAAGGATTTTGCGTGCCGCTGCTCGAGGCGATGTATTTCAACGTTCCGATTATCGCCCGCGCAGGCGGAGCCGTCGAAGAAACGCTGGGAGGAGCGGGTTTGCTCGCCGCGAATCAAAACGATCGGCAAATCGCCGCGCTGATGCATCAGGTGACGGAGGACGAAGAATTGAGACGCAATATCATTAGCCGGCAGAAGGAGCGACTGAAATATTTTAGCCGGGAAAATACGGAAAACATATTTTGGGAATTGGTCAAGGCATACTTGTAACGGCAATTTTATCGTAATATTTTCGACTTTTTTAAGGAAAATAGTCCATTCCATACGCTGCTTGTCCCGGATAGAATAAACGTAAAAAGTTTCAGGCAAGGTTGCTCGCCAACGGGCAGCCTTTTCCCCGATTCGATGCGAGGAAATGTTTGCCGAGTATGTTTAAGCTAAGTACAATGAAATAAAATCCGGGAATGTCAGCAAAGGAGTGGAGTTTTTGTACAAAATCATCCTTGTTGAAGACGAAGACGAGGTCAGGGAGGGCATTAAACGGAAAACGGATTGGCGCGCTTGCGGATTCGACCTGGTCGGCGATTTCGGCAACGGGAGGGATGCGCTTGAATCGATGGAACTGCTGCAGCCTGACGCGATCATAACGGATATTTGCATGCCGTTTATGGACGGGCTCGAATTCGCGGAGCGTGTCGTCAACCGTTATCGGGACGTGAAAATCGTCATTTTGACCGGATATGAAGATTTCGAATACGCCAAGCAAGCGATCAAATTGAAAGTGAGCGATTATTTGCTCAAGCCGATCAACTCCGAGGAATTTACCCGTTTCTTGTCCGAAATGAGGAAAGAGTTGGATGAGGAACGGCAAAGAAAAGAAGATTTGAGCCAATTGCGGATTCAATTGAATCAAAGCTTGCCGCTGCTGCGCGAACGTTTTCTGGAGCGAATGGCCGCATCCCGGTTGAAGCGGGAGGAAATCGAGGCGAAGCTGCGCTATTTCCGCCTGTCTCTGCCCGGTCCGGCGTACGTCGCGATCGTCGCGGATGTCGACGAGTTTCAACGAACGTCGTATGAAAACCAAATGACGGAGACGGAATTGCTGCGTTTTGCCGCCTTCAACATTTTTCATGAAATTTTCGAAAAAGAAGCCGGCGACATCGTATTCCGGACGCGCGACGATAAAATTGCGATTATCTGCTCCGGGGCGGAGGATGAAGTCGGACTATCGGCCCAAACGTTGGCAAGCTACGCGAAACAAAGCGTTGAAAAATATGTGAAGTTGACCGTGTCGCTCGGCATCGGCAGGCCGTACGGCGATATCGCGCATATTTCGACTTCGTTTCAGGAAGCGCTTTCAGCGTTGGATTACCGGTTTCTGCTCGGTGTCGGCAAGCTGATCTCGATCAACGATTTGGAATACGGCAAGAGCATCGATCAGATCAGCTTCGACGAATGGGAGCGCAAAATCGTCTCGGCCGTAAAGTCGGGGAAGGGGGCGGCTGTGTCCGCCGCGCTGGACGAATGGCTCGAAGAGATGAAGATGTCCGGCTATTCGCTTGACAAATGCCGCGGATCGATCCAAAGATTGATCGTTTCCTTGCAGAGCGCGGTTGCCGAGACGGGAATCGACGACGCCCAAGCGTTCGGGGACAATCCGTTCGCGCAAATCGCCGCGATGAAAACGATGGACGCGGTTAAGGAATGGCTGGACGAAACTTGCCGCAGCATCATTTCGGATTTGACGGAGAAACGGACAAATGTCGCCCAATCGCAAATGCTCCTGGCGGAATCCTATATCCGCGAACACTACAATGATCCGGACTTCTCGCTCAACCAAGTATGCAATCATGTCTACTTAAGCATCAGTTATTTCAGTTCGTTGTTTAAACAGCATACGGGTGAAACGTTTGTCGAATATTTGACGCGTTACCGGCTGGAGAAAGCGAAAGAACTGCTCGCCTTCACGCAATGGAAGACATACGATATCGCCGCAAGGGTCGGATATAGCGATCCGCAATATTTCAGCGTCATATTCAAGCGGAATACGGGCATGACGCCCAAAGAATATCGGGCTTTGCAGAAAGGACAAGCGTGATGAGACTCGGGAATTTGCTGCGGTTTAAAAGCATACATACGAATATCGCCTTCGCCTTTTCCTGTCTTATTCTATGCACGACCGTTATTTTAAGCTTTAACGCCTACAGGCTGTCGGTCGAAGCGGTGACGAACAATGCGCGGGACAATACGATGGAGTTGGTTCATCAAGTCAATATTAACATTCAGACGTATATCAACAACATGGAGAGCGTCTCGAATTTCGCTCTCGGCAACGGGGATTTGCAACGCTACTTATCGCTTGACGATCCGGGCGCGAAGGAAGGGGAAGAGCTGGCGGCGAGATTGAGCGGATTGTTTCATTCCATTGTCGGCTCGAGAAGCGATATCGCTTCCATTCTATTCGTCGGTTCGAACGGAGCGGTCGTCTCGGACCGCGCGAACGCCCGGACGAAAGCTTACGGGGAGTTGACGCGGCAGGAATGGTATACCGACGCCGACGAAGCGCAAGGGCGCATTATTATTTCTTCGTCCCACGTTCAGCATCTTTTCCATAAAGAATATCGGTGGGTCGTCTCCTTAAGCCGCCAATTGTCCGACGAAGCGGGCGACTATAAAGGCGTGCTGCTGGTCGATTTGAATTATAACATTATCAACGATTTGGCAAGCAATATCCATCTCGGCAAGAGAGGGTACGTCTTTATTTTGGACCCGGAAGGCGATTTGATCTATCATCCGCAGCAGCAAATTATTTATACGCAAATTAAAACGGAGGAATTCGAGAAGATATTGGCCGCAGACGACGGTTCGATCGAAGTCGGCAAAGGGCGAGACGCCAAAATCTATTCGATTCGCACGTCGGATTTCGGCTGGAAAATCGTCGGCGTCACCTACCCGGACGAAATGGTCGGGAATAAGCGGGAGATGCAGTTTTCTTCGGCGATTTGGGGGTTTCTATGCCTTGTGTTCGCATTGGCTATTTCGGTCTTTATTTCGATTACGCTGATCAAACCGTTGAAAAATCTCGAAAAGCATATGAAGCGGGTAGAGAAAGGCGATTTTGACATTCGCGTCGATATTGTGAGCCCGAACGAAATCGGGAAATTGGCCCGTACGTTCAACTTGATGATCGGAAAAATCAAAGAACTGATGAATCAGATCGTGCGGGAGCAGGAAACGAAGCGGGTGAGCGAATTGAAGGCGCTTCAGGCGCAAATTCAACCGCATTTTCTGTACAATACGTTGGATTCGATCATCTGGATGGCGGAAATGAACAAGGTGGACGAGGTCGTCAAAATGACGTCGGCCTTGTCCAGACTGCTGCGCGCAAGCATCGGCAAAGGGGAGGAATTGGTGCCGATTGCGGTCGAACTGGAGCATGTGGAAAATTATTTGATGATTTTAAATATACGTTACCGGAACAAATTCACCTATTCGATCGATGTCGATCCCGAGCTGCTGCAATGCAAAATTTTGAAAATCGTGCTGCAGCCGCTTATTGAAAATTCGGTGTACCACGGCATCAAACATAAAGCCGACGCCGGCCATATTCGCATTACGGGACGGAAAACCGGCGGCATCGTCGAGCTCGAGGTGGCGGACGACGGAGTCGGTATGGACGCGGCGATCGTGCAAACGTTGCTGGATAAAAGACGATTCTTGGAAACCGGCAAAGGGGTGGGGCTGCAAAACGTGAATCATCGTTTGAAACTATATTTCGGAGAAGCCTTCGGCTTGCAATTCGAGAGCGAACCGGACGAGGGAACGACGGTCACCCTGCGCATTCCGGAAATCGTCGATTAGGCCGTACAATCATTCTATTGGAGGTGACGTAATGCTTCGCAAAGCAATCGGGTTGTCGCTGGCCGCCGCTATCGCATGTTTTCTAATCTATGCCGCATTCAAGGCCGCTTCCGCGCAACTGGCGGTGAAAGAGAAGCAAATCGTGTTCGTGCCGAAAACGATAGAGCAAAACTACGAGTTTTGGCAGACGATGAAACAAGGCGTGTTCGCCGCGGCGCAAGAGTACGGAGCCGAGGTGCGGGTCGTCGGGGCCGACTCCGAATTTAACATCGAGGGCCAAATCCGGCTGTTGGAGCAAGAAATTGCGATGGGTCCGCAAGCGATCGTACTGGCGGCTGCCGACTATGAACTGCTCGTTCCCGTCGCCGGCCAAATCGTGAAGTCGGGAATTAAGCTGGTGACGGTGGATTCGGGCTTGTCCGGAAATTTGTCTTCGAGTTTTATCGCCACCAATAATGTGGCGGCCGGCGAAAAGGCGGGCAAATTGATGAATCAATGGTTCGGTCCGGGCGATACGGTCGCTATCATCAGTTTCGTCAAAGGATCGGCCACCGCGATGGAACGCGAGGAAGGGGTGCGCAACAGTTTGAAGGAGGCCGGCATTTCGGTGATCGACACTTATTATTGCTACGGTTCGGTAGAGAGATCGTACGAGATTGCCGCAAGTATTCTGGAAAATCATCCTCACGTCAGGGGAATTGTCGGTTTGAACGAAATTTCGACCGTCGGCGCGGGGAAGGCGATTCAGGAGCTTCAAGCGGCGGACCGCGTCAAACTGGTCGGCTTCGACAATTCGATGGAGGAGATCGCCTTTCTGGAGGAAGGCATTTTGCAGGCCACGGTCGTGCAGAAGCCTTTCAATATGGGATATTTGGCAGTCAAGACGGCGGTGCAAGCGATCGACGGAGAACAAGTAAGCGCCTTGATCGACACCGGTTCGGAAGTCATTACGAAAGCGAATATGTATACGAAAGAAAATCAGAAGCTGCTGTTTCCGTTTGTGGAAAAATAATCGAGGAGCGGGAACGAATATACCCGTTTAACGAATTTATATCGCTAATCAGTTGCTTTCGTTCCCGATATTTGATGGATCGGGTCATTCGGCCGCCAACCCGGCTTCATACTCCGCAATTTGCCGCAGCGTGACCGCCCGCATATCCTCGCCGCGCGCATAGGCGCGCACCCAATCGACCGTTTGGAAGAGCGCCTGATCCAGCTTCCAGATCGGCCGCCAACCGAGTTGTGTCCTCGCTTTGGAGCAATCCAGCCGAAGAGTATGCGCTTCGTAAGGATGAACCCCTTGCGCGATTTCGTACGCGGCGCTCGCTCCCCATTGCAAGCAGAGGGTTTGCACGACAGACTCGACGGTGCGAACATCCTCGTCCGCAGGTCCGAAATTCCAGCTCTGCGCATAGGCGGCGCCGTTCTCGCAGCATTTCCGCGCAAGGGTCAAATAGCCGCTTAACGGTTCGAGCACATGCTGCCACGGTCTGATCGCATGCGGATAGCGGATGGCGACTTGTTCTCCCGCCAGCAAGGAACGGATGCAGTCCGGCACGAGACGGTCGCGGGCCCAGTCGCCGCCCCCGATCACGTTTCCAGCCCGGGCCGTCGCCAAGCTTACGCTATGCTCCGGGTAACGGTCCGGGTGGAAATAGGAGCGGCGGTAGGCGGCGGAGACCAGTTCGGAGCACGCCTTGCTGTTCGAGTAAGGATCGCTGCCGCCGAGCGGATCCGTTTCGCGATACCCCCAGGGCCAATCGTTATTTTCGTAGCATTTATCCGACGTGACATTAATAACGGCCCGCGTTCGGCGACGATTTGCGGCAAGACGCCTGCGGACCGCATCGAGAAGATGGACCGTTCCCATCACATTCGTTTGGTACGTTTGCAGCGGATTCGCGTAAGATTCCCGCACGAGGGGCTGGGCGGCCATATGAAAGACGATATCCGGATCGCAATCGTCCAGCGCGCGAAACAGCCGTTCCGCATCGCCGATATCGGCGTAGACCGTCGGAACGATTTCATGCAATCGGCATGCGTCGAACATGCTGGGCTCCGTGTGGGGGCGGAGCGCATAGCCGTAAGGCTTGGCGCCGAGGGATACGAGCAACAGGCAAAGCCAGGAGCCTTTAAACCCGGTATGTCCCGTCACGAATACTTTTTTATTCCGCCAAAACGTTCGATCCGCCGCCGCCCTCACCATTTTTTCCAGGCCGCCTTGCCCGATTCCCAAATGGTTTCCAAATATTTTTTATCCCGCAGCGTATCCATCGGATGCCAAAATCCGGTATGCTTATAAGCGGCCAACTGCCCGTTCTTGGCCAATCTCTCAAGCGGTTCCTTCTCGAAGCTGGTTTGCTTGCCCTCGATATAATCGAAAATTCCCGGTTCCAAGACGAAAAAGCCGGCATTGATCCAGCCGCCGTCGCCTTTCGGTTTTTCCTGAAACCCGACGACCGTGTCGTCCTCCGCCAAATTTAACATGCCGAACCTCCCTTGCGGCTGCGTCGCCGTGACGGTCGCTAGTTTGCCGCGCGAACGGTGCAGGTTGACCAGACGGGCGATATCGATGTCGGATACACCGTCCCCGTATGTCATCATAAACGTCTCTTCGCCGACATACTTCCGGACCATTTGAATTCTTCCGCCTGTCATCGTGTCCAGTCCCGTTTCGACCAGCGTCACGCTCCACGGTTCGGCCGAGTAGTTATGAATAACGGTCTCGCTTTGCCGGCCGAGATGGAATGTAACGTCGGATTCGAACAAGTAATAGTTGGCGAAATATTCTTTGATCGAGTAGCTTTTATAACCGAGACAAATGATAAAATCGTGGAAGCCGTAGTACGAATAGATTTTCATAATATGCCATAAAATCGGCTTGCCGCCGATTTCGATCATCGGTTTCGGCCGCAAATGCGATTCTTCGCTAATTCTCGTTCCGAAGCCTCCCGCCAAAATGACTACTTTCACTTCGTCAGACCTCCTAATCCAAATAAGTTTTGAAATCATGATAATAGTTCGACCATGAAGTAGGAGGAGGCGCGGTTGACGACGGGTCGTAGGGGATCCGGTATTTTTCCAACAATTGCGGCCCTCCCCATTTATATTTGTACACTTCCGCCCAAATCGGCGCCATCAATTGCGTAACGGAGAAGAGTTGATGATCGTTCTTGATCGTATTGCTTCCGCCGTTATGATGCGTGAGCGGCAAATAGGTGTCGACCAGGTCGAATCCGGCCATATGGATCCGTTGGCAATAGTCGTAATCGCTGTAAATGTCGGGCCAGACCGTATCCCATAGACCGACGACGCGTACCGCTTCCATTCTGAGCGCCGCGACAAGAAAGCCGTGGGCCAGCAAAACGCCCCATTGTTTATCCGATTGCAGCAGCGTCTTGATTGCGGACAAATACGCTTCGATCGTTCCCGGATGCATCTCGACGTCGTTATGCATAAAAATGACGACATCGGCGCCGCGTTCCTCGCCGATTCGAATCAAATAATTCATCGATTGGGTGAATGACAGCGGGACCGGCGGTTCGCAAACTTTAACCCCCGGCGGAAACGAGGCGGTCTGCAGTTCGTGGCCGGGCGAATTGTCGATGACGACCGTATGCTTCCAGCACGGTTTGATGCTGTCAAGCGCCAGCCTTAATAAAGGCAGGCTGTTTCGATAGAAAAATCCGAACACGTATTTCATGGCGGCACTCCTTCGTTCATTTTAACCGTCGAATATAGGCGCTCGGCCAATAGGTGATACGATCCGTAACGGCGCTTTCGTTGAATGGGAAAACGGGTTCCTCGATAGCAAAGTCAGGGTGACGGCGTACGAATTCCTCCGCTGCCGCTTTCGGATTGTCCCATGCCCAATCGCCGCGAATGCCTGGAATTTCGGCAAGCATTTCCATAATGCCGTCCGTTGCGACGATATAGGAATCGACGGACACGAGCGGGGAGTACAACTCCAACTCCCGCAGGACATGCTGTTTCGTATGATTGGAATCGAGAATGACGAGCACCTTTTCCCCTTCGTTCACCAGCGATTTGACATGTTCGACCACAGGCTCGGCAATGGCGTTTCCTTCGATTAACGTAATGTAGCCCGCCAATTCGTGGCTTTCGATCGCTTGGCGGTTATGCGGGCGAATCTCGATATCGACGCCGATGACGCGCCCGCGTCCGATCGCTTTGCATAACGAGGAATAATAAATTAACGTCCCCCCGTGCGCAATGCCGGTTTCGACGATCACGTCGGGCCGGACGCGGTAGATCGTTTCCTGAATCCGGATTAAATCCTCGGGCAATTGGATGACAGGACGTCCCAGCCAGCTGAAGCTGTAAGCGTATTTGTTGACCCAACCGCATTTCAGCCATAGATCGGACAGGCATTCGAACGCTTCTTTGCTGTTTAAATTCAGTGCAACCGGGGCATCCCCCTGTTCGATTTGCATTGTGTTCGCATGTAAATCGATCGTTATTTTCATCCGCTTCACTCCAACTCCGTTAGTTTGATTGGCAATCGATGATTCTCCGCGATCTGGAGCACTTCTTCTTTATAATTCGGGTTCATCAGCAATACGTCGGTAATTCCAAGCCTTCGTAATTCGGTATATGAAACGATAGGATGTCCCGTACCGGGCAAAAATCCTCCTTGCTTGCCCGGATTGGCGTCGACGATGCAAGCGATTTGTTCCCGATGCGGATCGAACAAATTCGCGAATGTGACTCCTTTGGCGCCAGCCCCCCACACCGCCGGTTTGCCGCTATGCGCGAGCTCGAACAGGCGGTTTCTCCATCGTGCGAACACGGCGCTCTCCCGTTCCCGGTAAGCTCGGGCCAGGTTGGCCGTCTCTGCCGCTTGGCCAAGCCGATCGCCGCCTCCGCCGCCAACTTCGCCTTCCGCCGCGATGCCGCTGTCCTTTCCGCCATGTTCGAGCGAAGCTTCCAACCATAAATATTGTCCTTGAAAAATGTGGCGGATCTGCCCGGTACGGAAACCGGATTCCGCGAACGCTGTGGACAAGGAGAATGGGGAGAAGTAGGAGCAATGCTCGTAGAAGAAATCCCAGACGGCCGTATGGCGCAAAATCCATTCGACGCAAGGCGTCTCGAAAAAAACGAGAGCATGCGGCGAATGGGAGAGCGCTTTGCGAATCGACCCCAGCAGCCGGACCGGATCCGGAATATGCTCGATCACATGCCGGCAAACGACGAAGTCGGCTTGGATCGATTCGTACTTTGGCCCATAATTGTCCTTCACGAAACGGAGCCTGCCGTTATAGGCCGTTTCCGGGCCTTCGTAGCTTGGGTCGAATCCGAATCCGGTCATTTCTTCGTCCAGCTCGAACAATTGATGCAGAAAGGTAGCCTTGCCGCATCCCACCTCGATAATTCGTTTCCCGCTTCCCTTCATCCGCTGCGCGATATGGGCGGCGAGCGAATTCGTATACCGGTGAAAGGCGGGCGAGAAATTTTGGCTGTTGTTGTACGCCGCTCCGTAATCAAGCTTGGAAGGCTCGAATGAAGCGTTATAAATAAATCCGCATTGTTCGCAAATCAATAAATGAAGTTCGCCGCGCTTCATGGCAACGGCCTCTTCCTGACTGCGGAACAGCATGTTCTGGTGAACAGGGACTCCGCGTCGCGAAAGAAACGGTTCCGTTTGCGAACTGCGGCAAACCGGGCATTGCAAGTTCGAATTCATGACGTTCCCCCTTTCATCGTTTCTTCCCACCAAGCGACCGTTCGCCCGATTCCTTCGTTCAGTCCCGTCCGCGGGCTCCAGCCGAGGGCCGATAAAGCGCTAATATCGCCTTGCACAAGCGGGAACGGCTCTTGTCTGGAGCCGCCGAAACGAACGAGCTCGGGCTTGCCGAGGCGATAGGCGATACGCAGCGCCATATCGCGCATGCGAATCGTTTCGCCGGAAGCGATATTGGCGTCGCCGTTCCATTCGCTGGCCAATAGAGTCGCGAGCGCGTCCGCCGCATCGCGGACATAAATGTAATCGCGCAAATGTTGGCCCGCCGAGCAAAGCGCCTCTTTATTTTGCAGCAGCGATCGGATGACGTATGGGACGAAGCGCGACGAATGCTCGTAAGGTCCATACAAGAAAAATAGCCTGCCCCACGCGCAGCTGAAACCGTCGTGATCGGCTGCGAAACGGTGCAGCAGGCTGCGGAACGCATTTTTGCAGACGGCATAAGTGCTATCGTGTGCGAGCGGCGTCTCGTTCTCGAACAACACGCCGTAACGCCAATCGTATTCCGCGCATGTTCCCGCCGCAACGACACGTCGTCCGCCGTTTGCGTGGAAATGGCGCAGCAAGCGCACGGACGCCTCGACCCACCGGTAATTGGAGGGGGCATGCCAATAGTACCCCGGCGTTGCCTCCCAAGCCAGATGAAGCAGATGCGTCGGCCTTACCCGCTCCATGAGGGCTTCCGTTTGGCTCTCGTCGAACAGATCGGCCCGATGCCACTTTACCCCTTCGAAGCGAGAAACCGTTCCGCCGACCGCCGGATCGACGGGCGATCTGCCGACCGCGTGCACTTCGAAGGAAGTTTGTTGCAGTACAGCGACAACATGCTTGCCGACAAAGCCGTTCGCCCCGGTGACCAATACTTTGTTCACGGCGCATACTCCGGATAGCTCCGGTCTCTGCCGGAAATGACGGTGCATTCGAGGGGCCATTCGATTTGGAATTGGGCGTCGTTCCAGCGAATGCCGGCGGAGGCTTCCGGATGATAGGCCCGGCTCATCTGATACATCACCTCGGTATGATCCTGCAACGTTTGGAACCCGTGGGCGAATCCTTCGGGCACGTAGAGCATGATGCGGTCGTAGCCGGTCAGCGTAACCGCAAACCATCGTTTATACGTGGCGGATTGCGGACGCAAATCGATAATCGCATCGTAGATCGCTCCGCGAATGCAATGCACGAGCTTGGCCTCCGCATACGGCTCCCGTTGAAAATGCATGCCGCGAATCGTGCCCCGTCTGCGATTGTAAGACAGATTGCATTGTTCGATATGCGGATTCAGCCCTTTGGCGGCAAACGTTTCCCGGCAGTACGTCCGGGCAAAGAAACCGCGCCCGTCCCGAATCGGATCCATTTCAATCAAATAAGCGCCGGATAGCGGCGTTTCCCGGAAGATCACGATATCACCGCCACTTCGGGAATAAGGGTCAGCCATTTGCCGCCCCATTGCCTGATATAAGCCGTTTGCCCGATAATCTCTTCCTTCAAATTCCAAGGCATAATGATGACATAATCCGGTTTCGTCTCTTGGAGCCGCTCGGGCGGAGCGACGGGGATGCGGGTCCCGGGCAGCAGCATTTGCTGCTTATACGGGTTTTTGTCGACGACGTAATCGATGAAATCTTTGCCGATGCCGCAATAGTTTAGAAGCGTGTTGCCTTTCGCCGGCGCGCCGTATCCCGCCAAGGAGCTTCCTTCGTTCTTCAAACCGATCAGACGGCGCAGAATATTTCGCTTCGTTTGTTTGACTTGTTCGGAGAAAGCCAAATACGTTTGCATGGAATCGAGCCCGAATTGCAGTTCCTTGCGGGTGATCCGTTCGACCCGGTCCGCCGCCGGTTTGGTTCCGTCGTCCCGATGCTTGGCGTATATGCGCAGCGAACCGCCGTGGGTAGGCAATTCTTCCGCATCGAATATCGTCAAATCGAATTTGGCAAACACGCGTTGCACCGTTAGAAATGAAAAATAAGAAAAATGCTCGTGATAAATCGTGTCAAATTGATTATGCCGCATGAGTTGCAGCAGATGAGGGAATTCCATCGTAATGACGCCCCCGTCTTTCAGCATCAATTTCAACCCGGCCACGAAATCGTTCAAGTCGGGAACATGGGCAAGCACATTGTTGCCGATCAGCAAATCGGCCGCATGCCGGCGAACCAGTTTCCGGGCAAGAGCGCATCCGAAAAAATCGATGACGGTCGGGATCCCTTTCTCGATGGCGGCAGCGGCGACATTCCCCGCCGGCTCGATGCCGAGCACGTCCACGCCCTTCTCAAGGAAATATTGCAGCAAATAACCGTCATTGCTGGCGATTTCGACCACCTTCGAGCGGGAATCCAGCGCGAAGGCGGCGCTCATATCGTCGGCGTAACGCTGCGCATGCCGCAGCCAACTGTCCGAGTAAGAACTGAAGTAGACGTAGTCGTTGAAAATATGTTGAGGCGATTCGAATTGTTCCAACTGCACCAAACGGCATGCGGGGCAAACATAGGCGTGCAGCGGGTAAAACGTCTCGTACGATAAAGCTTTTTGTTTTGAAATGAAAGAATTGGATAAAGGCGTCAGTCCGAGATCGACAAAGCTGATCATTGCCGTACCTGAGCAGAAGCGGCAGCTTTGCTTGCTCTTCAACGTAAAAGCGCCTCGTAATCTCTCTTTTGAGGAATCGTATATTTCTCCATCCGGTTGATTCCCTCCTCGGGTAAATTTACATTATAGTATTCTTCGCATTTCGGAAAAGTTACCTCGCGCTTGGAAGATAGACTAACGGCTAAAGGCTAATTGTGCGCGGCATCTTGGATTCGTCCAATCCATTCGTATACGAGGCGCATCTAATATTGTAAATATCCAAACCTTGATTAAGAGGGTGTGCTATGAAAACAGCGTTAATTACCGGAGTTACGGGTCAAGACGGCGCGTATCTATCTCAATTTTTGCTTGGCAAAGGCTATAAAGTATACGGATTGATACCGCGCAGAAGCACCTGCTCCACCTGGAGGCTCGAATATTTGCAGATCGAGCGGGAGGTTGAACTGCTCGAAGGAGATATGACGGACATTACGTCGCTTGCGCGCGCATTGATGCGATCCAAGCCGGACGAAGTCTATAATTTGGCCGCACAAAGTTTCGTAGGCACATCATGGGAGCAGCCGGTCATGACCGCTCAAGTTACCGGCGTCGGTCCGCTTCTTTTATTGGAAGCGATCCGGCTGACGGGCGGCTCCGGCCGGTTTTATCAGGCGTCGTCCAGCGAAATGTTCGGCCAAATTCAAGAACCGCTGCAATCGGAGCGCACTCCGTTTTATCCCCGCAGCCCCTACGGAGCGGCGAAGCTGTTCGGGCACTGGATGACCGTGAACTACCGCGAGAGCTTCGGCATGTTTGCCTCCAGCGGCATTTTGTTCAATCATGAGTCACCGCTGCGCGGCATCGAGTTCGTGACGCGAAAAGTGACGGATGCGGTCGCCAGAATCAAGCTAGGCAAACAGCGGCGGCTTGTGCTGGGCAATTTGGACGCCAAAAGGGATTGGGGCTTTGCGGGCGATTATGTGCAAGCGATGTGGCTGATGCTGCAGCAGGAGCGTGCCGACGATTATGTGATCGCCACCGGCGAGACGACAACGGTGAGACAGATGTGCCATCTTGCGTTTGATTATGCAGGGTTGAATTACGAGGATTATGTCGTTATCGATCCGGCACTGTTTCGTCCGGCGGAAGTCTACGTGCTGCTGGGCAATCCGGAGAAGGCGAAGAGGGAGCTCGGCTGGGAACCGGCAACCGATTTGCGGACATTGGTTGAAATGATGGTGGAGGCCGATCTGGCAAGGGTCAAATCCGAGCGATGAGAGTGTTGGTAACCGGAGCGGGCGGATTTGTCGGCGCGAAGCTTACCGAAGCGCTTGCGCGAAGAAATGTTGCGGTCGGGGCCGCGTCGGCCCGGCCGCTTTCGCATCCGCCGCACGGCGCGAATACGATTGGCCTGGAACTCGATCTGCTCCGACCGGAAACGATCCGGCAAGCCCTCCGGACGTTTCGCCCGGATGCGGTTGTTCATTTGGCGGCGCAGTCGACCGTTAGCGAGTCTTGGGAACGGCCGGACGTCACGATCCGTACGAATACGTTAGGCACGATTGAATTGCTGAAAGCCTTGAAGGACGAGGCGCCGGGAGCGGTCGTGCTGACGGCCGGTTCGAGCGAAGAGTATGGCGCAAGCGGAATGTTAGGCATCCCTTTGACCGAGGAAGCCCCATGCATGCCGCAAAATCCATACGCCGTCAGCAAATATGCCGCCGGGCAAATTGCGCTGCAATTCGCCCGCAAGCAACGTTTGCATCTTATCCATGTGCGCCCGTTCAATCATTTTGGTCCGGGGCAGAAGCGAGGATTTGTCGTCGCCGATTTTATATCGCAAATCGTCGCGATCGAGCGAGGATTGCGCGAGCCGGTGATGAGCGTAGGCGACCTGAGCGCGGAACGGGATTTCACTTATGTGGACGATGTCGTCGAAGCTTATATTCAATTAATAGAACGAAAGCCCGATCCCGGCATATACAATGTATGCTCCGGCATTCCGCGCACCATTGAAAGCTTGCTGACGCTCTTGCTGCGACAGAGTTCCGTACCGATTGGCGTGAGGCGGGACGAAAGCAAACGACGGCCTGCGGAGGTGAAATTGTTCGTCGGATCTGCCGCCAAATTAGCCGCTGCAACGGGTTGGATTCCTGCGACCAAAGTGGAAGCGGGCTTGACCGAAACGCTTCAATGGTGGCGTTTGCACTTCTAAACAGCGATCGATTGACAAGATTTAACGACTTTGGAGGTGAAGATTGTTGAGGCTGATCTTGTTATCCGGCGGTTCGGGCAAGCGCTTGTGGCCGTTAAGCAACGATTCCCGATCGAAGCAATTTTTGAAAGTTCTGTTGAACGAGCATGGGCATTATGAATCGATGATTCAACGGGTATGGAGGCAAATCGGAAGGTCCGGATTGGAAGAGGCTTCCGTCATCGCTACGAGCCAATCGCAACAGGACATCGTGCTGGGCCAATTGAACGGGCGGGCTAAAATCATCGTCGAGCCGCAGCGAAAGGATACGTTCCCGGCTATCGCGTTATCGGCTTTGTATTTATATTCGCAAGAGAAGTTGCATCCCGATGAAGTCATTGCGGTGATGCCGGTCGATCCGTATGTGGAGTTGCATTTTTTCGATCTGATCAAAAGGACGGAGAGAGCGCTCAAGCATTCGGGGGCCGATCTTGCGCTCATCGGGGTGAAGCCGACGTATCCGGCCGAAATATACGGATATATTATGCCGCGCTACGAGGACATGAACGAGTATTTGAAGGTAAGCTATTTCAAGGAGAAACCGGGCGCGAGAACGGCAGAACAGTTAATTCAGGGTCGAGCCCTTTGGAATTGCGGCGTTTTTTCTTTTCGCTTGCGGTTCTTATTGTCTATTTTGGAACGGAAGGGTTTGCCTGTCGAGTACGAACGTTTTCGGCAAGCTTATCCCGGACTGCCTGCCAACAGTTTCGATTATGAAGTAGTCGAGCATACGGACAAAATGATTGTGCTGCCTTATGACGGATATTGGAAAGATCTTGGAACATGGGAGACGTTGACAAACGAAATGGCGAATACGGTGGTCGGCAAAGGAATCATCAAAGATTCCGGAAACTTTCCCAACAATCATATCGTCAACGAGCTCGACATTCCGATCGCCGTCATCGGTCTGTCCGATACGATCGTCGCTGCGAGCCCGGACGGGATTCTCGTCAGTTCCAAATCGGCCAGCGCGCAAATTAAGGAGCTCGCTTTCTTCGTCGATAACCGTCCGATGTATGAAGAGAAGCGATGGGGATTTTCAAAGATTATAGATTATAAGAAGTATGATAACGGCAAGGAAGTTTCGATAGAGCGGGTGCAAATATGCGCAGGCAACCGAATTGAATACCCCGTCAGTCAGACGAGAAAAGTGTGGACCGTGATTAGCGGCGAAGGCGAGGCGAATGTGGCTGGCCACCGGCGTACGGTCCTGCCGGGAAAGACGCTGCAAATCGAGCGAGGCTCCGCGCATTCGATTCTAGCGGCAACCGATTTGGATATGATTGTCGTGCAACTAAACATAGATTGAAAGTCCGGCTTTTGCAGTAATGCAAAAGACGGTTTTTTTTATTGCCGCCATGTTCGTCCAAGCGAATTTTTGCGAGATTCATATATTAGAGTATACCTATCAAGGGAGGTGAACTTAAATGGCCAGATTAATAGATTCGCAAATTTCGCAAAACTCCGGATCCTTTGGCGCGCCGAACACGGTATTGGACGGAACGCCTCAATTATTCGGAACGTTGGGATTAATTACGGCTGGCGCGGGTCCGAACCTCCGCGTCATTTTGAACGCCACCGTTACGATAGGGAGTGTCCTTACCGTTCTTACCCCCGCAGTCGTCCAAATTTTTAGAGGCGTAGGGCCTGGAGCCACTCTAATCTATACGGCTGTAACTACATTGCCATTATTAGGCGTCGCCGCTTTAACAACGATTCCAATTACGGTAACGGCTGCCGATTTCAATCCTCCGAACCCGGGATTCTTAACGTACCAAGCTTTCGTCTTTGTCGGCGGAGTCGCTGTCGTCACACGGATCGGTCCCGAGAGCTTCAACGCAACCGCTTATTCCGACTAATGGCGCCGCAAAGCAAAAATCCCCTTCGCAACAGCGAGGGGATTTTTGCATTCATTGCGCTTCCGCAGTCCACCGCAACAGGAGTCCGGCTTGCACTAAACCGCCGCCGAAACCGAACAACAGCATCAGATCGCCCGGTTTGACGCGGCCGTCGCGCAAAGCCAAATCGATGGCGAGCGGAATCGTCGCAGCCGAAGTGTTTCCGTAGTATTGGAGACTATGCAGCGTCCTTTCGAACGGGAAACCGGATTTTTCGCAGATCGATTCGATCATGCGCAAATTCGCGCTATGCGGCACGAACCAATCGACGTCTTGCAGCGAATATTCGGTTTGCTTTATTAATGCGTTCATGCCCTCAGGAACCGTGGAGACGGCCCAGCGATATACCTCGCGCCCGTTTTGCACCATTTTGCCGCCCCCCGACAACGGGGTTCCGTTCAATTGCTGCGCGAGATTAGCGCGGTATACATGGATTCCGCCTTTGCCCGCCGTCGTATTATAAGCCGCCAGAAACGCGCCGGGTTCGCCGGTGACCCGTTCCACGAGAACGGCGCCGGCGCCGTCGCCGAATAAGATGCAAGTGGAGCGGTCCGTATAATCCGTTACTTTGGAGAGCGTCTCCGCGCCGATCACGAGGATTTTGCGATGAATGCCGGAAGCGATCAATCCGTTCGCAAGTTGCAAACCGGATACGAAAGCGGCGCAAGCTGCGGAAATATCGATCGCGCCGCAGCCATCGATGCCAAATTCGGCCTGCACCAGCGCCGACATGCTAGGAAAGATCGTATCCGGCGTCGTCGTGCCGACGATAATATAATCCACATCGCGAAGCGATACGTTATACCGCTCGACCATATTGCGTACTGCGTTGATACATAGATGGCTCGTAAACTCATTCTCGCCGGCGATGCGGCGCTCGATCATTCCGGTCCGTTGCACGATCCATTCATGGGTCGTATCGACCATTTGTTCCAAATCGGAATTCGTCAGCACCTTTTCAGGAACGTAAGTGCCAATTGCCGTGATGCGGGCGTAGGAATTCACATGACTCACTCCTAATATCAAATATTAGTATTAGGTACTAAATTTATCATTAGATTACTTGATCAGTGATCTATTGTCAACTGTTTTTCGCCTCATCATTTCCGATAAGTGCTTTCGTTAAAAAATACCCGTTCGACACGAAATGACAACATTTTTGCGCTATAAAGGATAACCTGTACTTATGCAGAAATCAATGAATGAGGAGGATTGCCAAATGACAGATCCGGATTTGAATTTGAAATCAGATCGGAACGAAACGAATCCTTATACGGAAAATACGGACGATAAACGGAAGGAGCTTGTATCGGTTGCAAATTCGGCTTCCAGCCAGCCCGTGAAAATCAAGATCGATACGAAAATGGTAATCGATTTGCTGCAAAACCCGTTGAAAAGTTTGGAATTGCATTCATCGGCGCAATGGATATACGGCATTTTTGGCGTTGGAGCGGCTTTACTGGGCTTTATCGTTTGGGCGATCGTTACGATCGCATCCTTTATGTCGCTTTTTTTGAATCCGTTCTCAAGTTTCGGACTGAAAGGCCTGTTCGGTTTCGGCACTTGGATGTTGTTTTTATTCCAAGCGCTTATTTTCGGCCTGTTGTCCCAAACCGTACTTATGACTTCCGTCTGGCTGTTCGGCAATCGCTTTGCCGACGCGAAGCTCAGCCCGAAGGAAATCGTTACCGTTCTTGGCGGAGTGCAGTGGCTTCCGGGGGCGGCGATGATTGTCGGCGGATTGCTTAGCGCGCTCTATTTTCCGCTCGGATTTGCCGTTTTCGCCGCCGCATTGCTTGTTAATCTCGTACTGATTCTGACCGCCGCCTTGGAGATGTACGCATTCCGTTCGACCGTACATAAAGCCCGTATGATCGTTGTTTCGGTAGGGGTATACTTTTTTGTTACATTTATTTTATTCAGCATTCTCGGTTTTAATCCGTTGTAAGCGCTGCGTTGCGATGGACTGCATTTAGCGGAACTGGCAAATTCATTACAGCATAGCTTCATGTGCAGCCGCACATCCTACATCTTGTTAGCCCTCAAATATAAACGGATGGAGGATGGATATGCGAGCTAAAAAAGCAATCAGTTTGTCTTTGGCGACGGCTCTTGCGTTCGGCATGGTTGGTTTGACAGGTTGCGTGCCGAATAACACCGGAACGCCGAAAACGAATAATGTAACAAGAAGCGGCAATTACAGATTGAATACGACGCCGGCGGATTTCAACCGGAATGTGGGGCGCGGTAACATTACGGCCCGTTCCGATAACGGCATTCATCCGATGAGCAATATGCACATGAGCCGGGAAATCGCGGACCGGATCACCGCTTTAAACGGCGTGCAAAGCGCGAATGTGCTGTTGACGGATCGTAACGCATACGTAGCCGTCACGCTGCGCGATCATGTTACGAATCGAACAGACGGAACGGTTGGCACGCACAGGACAAATGCGGTCAACCGAACGAAAGGCATGCATGGAACTGCGGCAACGAAAAAGGCGACAAATTATACGGCTAAATATGCAAAACGTTACGGGGAAAGAGGCATGACAAATTACGGGACGCCTAACGTTACTTACCCGAAGAGATATGTGTCCGGCATGACGGGCTATACGACGCATACGACGGACCGGAATCGAATCGGCACGCATACGGCTCCGCATCATTACCGTGCCAAATCGAACGCGCTCAGAACGGATCATGACGGCCGCATGAATCGCATGGGAAGTACGGCGCGTACCAAACCGATCTATCCAACAACGAATTACAACCGTCCGTCGGTATACAATACGACTCCAAATATGACCAATACCGATGTAGACAGTGCAATGAAGGATCGGATCGCCAAAGTCGTTAAGGAAATGGCCCCGCATGTGAATAACGTATATGTTTCGTCCAACCCGGATCTCGTGTCGCGATTGAACAACTACATGACTCATGTTAGCAACGGACATCCGATTGCCGGATTCGCCCAGGAATTTTCCACATTGGTTCAGCGCATTTTCCCGATGAATGCCGGCGCTAACGTAACTCCGTCTCGTACGGGTACGACAGGTACGGGAATGTATGGTTATAGAGGATATAATACCAATACGTTGTTGCCTCGTACAACGCCGACCACTCCTAT
Source organism: Paenibacillus sp. CECT 9249 (assembly GCF_918697855.1). Taxonomy (NCBI): domain Bacteria; kingdom Bacillati; phylum Bacillota; class Bacilli; order Caryophanales; family Paenibacillaceae; genus Paenibacillus; species Paenibacillus sp. CECT 9249. The sequence goes on from NZ_CAKKLI010000003.1 coordinate 317,278, forward strand.
GGCTCCGTTGACGACCGGAACGGTTCATCATAACTACTCGGTAAATCCGGGACCGGCGGTAAGTACGCGATAATGCAATTATAAAGCTTTTATGTTCGTTTGAATGCCCATTTTTTGCGCGGAGCGCACCATTATATATGACGCTTCATAGTATAACTTTGACTGTATCCCTTAACCTTGTTATACCATAAAATCCCGAGCAAGGAGGGGTGACACTATTGAAGCGTAGCGCTCCTTAGAATGACCTTTGCCTTAACATTTGACGGCAAAGGTTATTTTATATTCGCTTGGGGGGGATTGGCGGCATTCTGGCGCCAATACATACGGCGAAATATCTCCCCCCTTACCGTCAATTCGCATCCATTTCCGCATAACTATTGTAGTAAAGGAAACTAAGCGATGAAGAGGGAGGCGATGAACCTTTGCCGGTATATAAAGATCCGAGGGCGCAAAAAAACGGGTGGTATTACGAAATTGAAGCGGGCAAAGATCCGGTCACCGGAAAAAGGCGGCGCCGCAAAAAACGCGGATTCCGTACCAAGAAAGAAGCGGAACGGGCGATGATCGCCGCCAAGTTGGAACTTGAAAATCAACGAAACGGTTCCGATTCGGCCGGAGATGTCCTTTACGGCGATTACGCGCGAACATGGCTTGCGAGGCGACGCCAGTTAAGCGGCAATACGAAGCAATTGTATGCCTCCTATTTAAAGCGCCACTTGCTGCCGGCATTCGGACAATTGAAATGCTCGGAAATAACATCCGAGAAAATTGCGTCGTTTTTAAACGATCTGTACGGCAAAAGATTGTCCGACGCTTCGATCAAGCGTATTTTTTCCTTGCTGCACGCGATGCTGCAATCTGCCGCCAAAGCGAATGTAATCGTGAAAAACGCCGCATCGTTCGTCGACAAACCGGCAGTGAAACGCAGGGAGTTTACGGTATGGGATATCGGGCAAATCCGTTATTTTCTTAGAATGCTGCGAAGAGGAGGACGTTATTCGATCGCGATCGGTTTGGCGTTATTAACTGGGATGAGACAAGGGGAAATTCTCGGCTTGCGGTGGTCGGATATCGATTTCGAGCATAAAGTGGCACGAATTCGGCAAACGCTCTCGCATGACGGAAGAACATTCCAGCCTGGCGCTAAAACCGATAAAAGCGTTCGCGTCATCGCTTTGACCGAGGAAACGATTGCGTGGCTTGTGGAACACCGGGAATGCGTCATCAAGGAACGCCAGGAAGGCGGCCAACCGGATGAAGGCAATCAGCCGCCCGATTTGGTCGTATGTACGCGCGAAGGCAAACCCGTTCCTTCCCGGACACTTTACAAAGCTTGGAGGCGCATGCTGGCGCATTCGCAGCTGCCGCCCATTACTTTTCACGATTTGCGTCATACCCATGCGAGCATACTATTAAAGCAAGGGGTGCATCCGAAAATCGTATCCGAGCGGCTAGGGCACTCTTCGGTTTATATGACGCTGGATACGTATTCGCATTTGCTTCCCCATTTGCAGCATGAGATGGTAAAACCGCTCGATCGGCTTTTATTCGGTCAAGAAAAAGAGAGCCGGCCCGATTCGTCCGAGAGCGGCGCAACGGCCGCTGCCGCGGAACGAGCCGGAACGGCTTCGCCAATGCCTTAGCGGTTGGATTGTCCTTTCACCCAAACCGTAAGCAAATTCAAATCTTCGTCCAGGAGCAGCAAATCCGCTTGTTTTCCAACGGCAATGCTGCCTGTGCGGTCGTCGATGCCAAGCGCTTTGGCCGCGTTATAGCTTGTCAGCAATACGGCTTCTTGTAAGGTGACGCCGACGTGGCGAATGAAGTTGCGGAATGCGTTAATCATCGTTAACGTGCTGCCGGCCAAGGAATCCCCTTCTTTCAGGCGAGCCTGACCGTCTTTTACGACGACATCCAAGCCCCCGAGCTCGTAATCGCCGTCGCCAAGTCCCGCGGCGGACATCGCATCTGTAATCAATACAAGGTTGTTGTCCGTTTTCGCTTTGGCTACGATTTTCATGACCGCAGGGTGGACATGGATGCAGTCGGCGATCAATTCCGCGACGATTCCGTCCAAGCTAAGCACGGCTCCGGCCGTTCCCGGATTGCGATGATGAATCGGGGTCATCGCGTTGAAAGTATGGACCGCTTGGTTCAATCCGGCCTTTACGGCTTCTTCGATCTGCTCATACGAAGCGTCCGTATGCGCGGCCGCTACGTTGATCCCTTGTCCGCGCAGCCATTCGATCGCTTCCAACGCCCCGCTGCGTTCGGGGGCGAGGGAAACTTGCTTAATGACGCCCGGATATTTCGCAACCCAATCTTGGAGCCAGTCCAATTGCGGGTCGATCATATAAGCGGGATTTTGCGCCCCTTTATATTTGACGTTAATGAACGGTCCTTCCAAATGGACTCCTTCCAGTTGGGCGTAAGGCATCGGCTCGCTCATATAACGCTGAACTTCTCCCAGGACGCGGTCCAACGCTTCGCGGGATGCCGTCATCGTCGTCGCGACCATCGCCGTCGTACCGTTGTCGCGGTGAAATTTCGTGATTGTGTCCAACACTTCTTTATTGGAATACATAAAGTCGGCTCCGTATCCGCCGTGAACATGCACGTCGATAAAGCCCGGAATAACCCAGCCGCCTTTGGCGTCGATCGCGCCGGCATCCCATTCGTTCCGCTTCTCCGGCGGCAACTCCGACGGCAAGCCCGCAAATGCGATTTTTCCGTTTTCGACCCGAACATATCCGTTTTCAAGCGTAGTTTCGGGCGTAACTACTTTGGCGTTGTAAATGCAGAATGTTTGAGAGTCGCTCATGACAACATTCCCCCTGCTTCTTTGTCGAGTAACACAACGACATTCGGATGGGTCTGCAGAAGCGATGCCGGAACGTCCGTCGTAATCGCCCCTTGCAAAGCGCGCTGCACGATTGCGGCTTTTTCCGCTCCGCGCACGACGAGGATAATCATCTTCGCTTTTAATATCGTGCCGACTCCCATCGTGATCGCCTGGGTCGGAACTTCGTCGATCGAATTGAAAAAACGGGCATTGGCTTTGCGCGTTTCTTCCTTTAATTGTACGATATGAGTGCCGCTGTTCAACGATTGATCCGGCTCGTTGAAACCGATATGGCCGTTATGGCCAAGCCCCAAAATTTGCAAATCGATTTGTTTGCTGTTCGTCAACATATCGTCGTAGTCCCGGCATTCCTTCTCCAAATCGGCCGCGTTTCCGTTCGGCACATGCGTTTGTTCGAGCGGGATATCGATATGGTTGAACAATTTTTCGTTCATAAAAGTGCGGTAGCTTTCCGGATGGTCTTCCGGCAGACCGATATATTCGTCCAGATTGAACGTCGTCGCGTGTTTGAAGCTGACGCGGCCTTTTTGATACAGCTTGATCAATTCTTCGTAAATTCCGATCGGCGTGCTCCCGGTCGCGAGACCGAGTACGGCGTTCGGTTTCGTTTGCACCAAGCTTGCGATAATGCCTGCGCCTACCTCGTTTAATTCTTCATTCGTCTCAAATGTCAAAATGTTCATGTCGCTTACGTTTCCTCCCTTTTCTTTGCGATATTTCTCAACCATACGGTATGAGCGTTCCAATTTCGGAATAAGATCCGTAAACTGTTCGCTGACAAGCGCCGAAAAAATAATGTCGATCACATGCAATTGAGCGATGCGCGACGCCATATCTCCTCTGCGCATCCCCTCCTCTAACGAAGAGGTGAACAATTTGATGTCCGCCAAATCAGACAGCGTGTTGCTGCCGTATTTCGTGAGCGAGATCGTCGTAGCGCCATTCGCTTTGGCGCATTTCAACGCATCGATCGTTTCAAGCGTTTCCCCCGAATAGGATATGGCGATTGCGACATCGTTAGGCGTTAGATTGGAGGCGGAAGTGATCTGCATATGCGAATCGGTGTAAGCGCACGCGTGTTTGCCGATCAGAACCAGCTTATAATAGAAATCTTGCGCCACGATTCCCGAAGTAGCCACACCGTACAAATCGATCCGTCCGGCCTTGTTCAGAGCTTTCAACGCCCGTTCAAGCTCCGTCAAATCCAGCAAACGCGTCGTATCCGAAATCGAGAGCAAGTGATTCGCCTCGATGGCCGATACGGTGCCGGCAAGCGAATTGCCGGCAATAATGTCTTGGTACGATTGCGAGGAAGCATGCTGAGCCATGTCCGCAGCCAATTTTGTCTTGAAATCCGGAAATCCGCGGAAATATAACGATTTGCAAAAACGGGTCACCGTAGCCGCGCTCGTGCCGGACTGCTCTGCCAAATCCGTAATGCCCATCGTCACCACATGCCCCGGAAATTGCAAAATATAATCGGCCAGTTTCCGCTCTTGTTGATGAAGATGGTCTAGTTGCTTCCTAATAGCGTGTAATATGCTGGACACGATATCACTTCCCGCATGAAAAAAATTTTAATGATTAAACTTTGTGACATGAAAATAATTTCAACACTATCATAAGGGATATTGAAAATTTTTTCAATAGGATTATCGTCAAATCGGAGGCCATATATTCAATGAAAGAGGGGGGAGGCGCGAAATGGCGAAATCGTCGGCGAAGTCACTCGATCATTACCCGTCTGTTCTGGATGTGAAGGACGTGCAGGAAATACTCGGCATCGGCCGGGGGACTGCCTATGGTCTGTTTCATTCCGGCCAGTTTCATACGATTCAAATCGGAAGACGCCTGAAGGTGTCCAAAGAGGTGTTTATTCGCTGGTTGGAAGGTCAGGAGGAAGGCAACGGGCAATCTTGACGTCAGGCAGGACGCCGGCGTTTGGCGGCGCTTCGGCGGGAAACGCCGCGGCACGCGGCGAGCGAAGAAATAACGTCGCTCCCGGACAGGCGCAAATGGATGAGAGGTAACGATAAGCGGCGTTACGGGAAGGCACGATGCACGGCCTGTCAAGACGCTATTCGCCGGAATGCTGTTACCATTGAAGGGTAGCGACCATAAGAGTAAATTTTTGTTGACAAATCGTGAACGTGAAGTCTTTGAACTGTTAGTTCAAGACAAAACAACTCGTGATATTGCCGGCCAACTTTTTATCAGCGAAAAGACGGTCCGCAATCATATTTCGAATGTAATGCAGAAGCTCAATGTAAAGGGTCGTTCACAAGCGGTTGTCGAGCTGATCAAGCTTGGGGAATTAAAAATCTGACCGATAGCCTTACTTTATTAACCTTCTTTGTACAATCCCGCAAGGGACTGAGGAAGAAGGTTCTTTGATTTTCAATTCGCGGCCCAAAGGAAAAACAAAGAAAAATCAAAGATTTGTATAAGAACACTTGTTCCTGCTCGTGGTATTCTTATACCATCGAGAATCGAGCAAAGGCGAGCACCTGAACTATTCGTCACCTGCGCCGTTTGCGGCGTATATAGGAAAACCGCAGGTATGGATCGCTTTGCCCGGCACTCTTCGATGATACAAAGGCAACTGTAAAGAGCCGCTCGCGAATGGCAATCATTCCGGCGGCTTTTTCCCGTTGCCGGAAAGATGTGGGACCGATGAGAAGGAAGTCGAAAAGAAAAGAGGAAGCGGCGAAGGCTGTGCAGCCGGATCAATGCAAAGGCTGCCTATGGGGGAAATGGGCCGGAACGACGCAGGTATGCGGCATGCCGAGATGTGTGAGGGAGTTTTGGTAGAGCCATAAGTCTGGTAAAACTTGTTTATTTGGCAAACTTAATTTCCATTGTTTCAAAGTCGGCTTTGCATTTGGCTCTTATCATAAAATCAATGCCGAGTATGCCGTCAAAGCCGTAAGGCTCTTGGATCGATCCGAGTTGGATGGGGAAATCTTTCAAAGCAAAATGATCAATTTGAAGCTCAGGGATCATCTGTTCATAGCAAATTTCACTTGTTCCCCCTACTCCATACATTCGCTTTGCTCTTCCGTTTATAAAATCAATGTAAATGCCGATCTGAGCAATCACATCGGTATCAAACACCGTTGCGGCACAGCCTGTATCGAACAGGACGTTCGATAAAACAATCGATTGATTGTTGTGAGTTAGGGTCAAAGAAACAATCGGCAAGCCATGCTGGAGTTGCATCTTCATGGGCGTTGCCGTACGCCTGAGAAGAATTCTTCAACAACCTCCACATCGCTTCGGCTGGTATGGAATACGTAAAGTTCGCGTGTCGGATGCAGCTTGTGAAAATGCTTGTACCCACTCCATGCTTCTTGTGGATTGTCGTAATCCTGAATAACCGCCATGTCCTCCAATTGGCGTATAAGGTTATTGGAGCTTGCTTTGATTGCCTCCACCAAGACAAAACGACCCGGATGCAACTCGGTAATTTCTCCCCATTTCATCGGCTTCACCTCGTTCGAATTGTAGTATGTCTATTATAGCATACTTGTACAAGGGTTATGGAAGTGAGTGTTGTCGAGCTGACAGGAAAACAAAGAAAAAACAAAGATTTATATAAGAACATTTGTTCCTGTTCGTGGTATTCTTATACCATCGAGAATCGAGCAAAGACAAGCGCCTGAAATATTCGACACCAGCGCCGCTCGCGAATGGCGATCATTCCGGCGGCTTTTTCCCGTTGCCGGAAAAATGTGAGACCGATGAGAAAGAAGTCGACTGTGAAAGGAGGTGATTCGTATGTCGAAGTTTCAGGAGTTAAACCCTAATCTCCGTAAAGTGCTGGAGCATTTGATTTCATCGCAACGGCTCTGCAAATATCTCGTTTACGATACGCTCGATCCCGTTAGCCAGCCGGATGTGCAGCATCCCGACGAACTATTGTATGAGCGTATCTCGCCCGTTCCGAGGAATCCGCCTGTTGAAGCCGAGCCTCATTCATATATCACGGTCATGTTCGATCAGTTCAATCCTGGGGGAACATATGCGGTGAAAGAAGGGGCGTTAACGCTGTTCGTTATTTCGCATGTCAGTCTTTGGCGGTTGAACGAAGGAATAAGGCCTCTTGCCGTCATGCATGAAATCGATCGTTTACTCAACCAGCGGCAGGTAATTGGTCTGAACCCGGCCAAGTTCGATCAGGCCAAATGGATCGCGGTAAACGATAACTTCAGCGGGTATCAATTAAGTTACAAAATTGCATTTGCAAATTAAGCGGTGAAGAAGCATGGAAACTTTGAAGTATATTTTGGGGCAACCCGAGTATGTCGATGGTGCCGGTCCGATTTATCCCGTAAAACTGAAACATTACGACGAGTTTCGGCAGTGCAGCAGCGTTCTGTATTACTCGAAACTCCATTTTAACGAACAATTTCAGACTTTTCCGCTATTGGATTTGCTCATATTCGGCCTGCGGGACGAGCAAGTTACCGATATGCTGAAACGGTTGTTTTGCCTTGTTCTGCGAAAAAATGTGGAATATATCGAGCTTGGCGATAAGTACGCTTTCCTTACCGATGACGGCAACGCGGTTCGGCGCGATAACTATGATGAAATCAGAAAGATCGTCATGCGGCAAAATTTGCTGTTCGAACAAAAAATTTACCGGAACGAACTTACGCAGGCTTGGGCGAACAAAGTGCTGCAGGCGAAAGCGAAACAAGGCGTCAATATTACATTGGAAGATATGGTAACCACCGTGTCTGCCATTACCGGCAAAAGTTACGATCAACTGGCCGAACAAACGATTTATCAGCTTCATGCTGATTTTAAAAGAATCGCAAAAGATAAAGACTATCAAACAAGCATCGCTATGATGTGCGCCGGCGCGGATCAAATAAACGTTCGGCACTTTGCCGAGCAAATCGATTTGTTCGAAAATCCGTACGACGCATTATTCGTCGGCAAGGAACGGCTGACGCAATTGGATCGGGCGATGTCGCAATAAACTTGGGTTTGTTGCGAAGATTTTCTATCGGTGAAAAAACTTCTAGCGAAGTATTTTCATATAGACTACATATTCATAGGAGGAAAACAGAGTATGGCATTTATTGCAGACGTTTTTGATGTATTATTGGTGGACGATTCCGGCGAGGTGTTCGCGACGACGACGCTTCAGACGGCGGATATCGAGGTTACCGTGAAAGAGAACGAATGGAGGGGCGGTAAAGGCAATTCGCTGCTGGCAATCATTCACAGCAATCGCGACATTGCCGTTAAATTATCCGACGCGGAATTCCGCTACGATTGGATCGCCCGGCAACTGGGGCAAAACGTCGTAACGGGAACCGGCGTAGGCTACGCGATGCCGAAATGGTATAAAGCGTCCGGGACGACCGATGTAAAAATTACGTTGGACGAAACGCCGCTCGCGGATACGCTAGCGATTTACAAGGCCGACGGAACGCTGATCCCTAAAACGGATTATTCGGCTGCCGGAAAAGAAGTGAAATTTTCAACCGACGTGAAAGCCGGCGATCAGGTGGAGGTTCGAACGTATCAATTTGCGACGCCTGCGCAAACGCAAACGATCGCGATCGACAATACCGTATTCGCGAAAGGCTGCAAACTGATCCTGGAAACGCTGGAGATCGACAGCAACGAGGTGCCGGTGTACAAAATCCAGTACCAATTCGATCAAGCGATGCCGTCGGGCAACTTCTCAGTCAAAACGGCGTCCGAGCGCAACGCGCAAGCGCAGGCGTTCGACCTGAAAATTTTGAAGCCGAGAGAATCCGATGTCGTCGGACGTGTCGTACGCATTCCGTTATCGTAATCCGGCGGGGGTGGAGCGTGATAGCTCCCCCTCTTTATTTTTCCAATTGAGAAACTCTTCTTGCGAAGGGTTTTTGAATCCAAAAAATAAAGGGAAACAGGAGATGAAAAAAGGATGACTAATTCGAAAGCAGCATCGAAGCCTAAATCGAAAAAATTGACGGTTGCCGCTTTAAACAAGCTGGACGCCGAACTGAATGAAATTAAAACGGTGCCGATTCTTGGAGGGCAATATCAATGCTCGATCGATCGAACGTTTCGCCATTCCAAAATCCAGGAACTGCTATTTGCTTATTTCGCTTTACTGGAAGAAGCACAGCAAGACGGAGGGATCGCTAGGAAGACGCTGCATCGGGTACCGGCTCTTTTGCATGCGTTAATCGTAAAATATTTTACCGATCTGCCGCTCCAATCGGCGGAAACGTTGGAGAATCTGACTGCGGTTTCGCATAAGCTGCTGGATCTGGGCATTATGGATCAGCTGTTCTCCGGCACCGAGAACGGTTTCGATCCGTCGCAAATAGAAAAAGTGTCAAAGGCGATTCGAAAAAGCTCCGAGTCGCTCGGCGGCATGCTGGAAGAGACGGACAAAATATCGGTGATCGCGAAGGGAGTTTGAAACGATGAAAAAGTACGCTCTATCGGATGAAGTCATCAACAATCTGCTCGTTTTTTTAGATCGCGTGAAATATGAAGGATTGAAGGAGACGGTCGCTTTGAACGATATTTTGCAAGCGATCAGCAAACCGGCGGATGAGACAGAGGGAAGCGGCGCGGCCGTATGCAGCGAATAAGACGTTATGCGAATGATTAATGTAAAGTCCAGCGGTAAGATGTCAAGTCCCTGATTCTTGAGAATTGGAAATTTTCTTGGCCGTAAAGCAAGGGAGTCAGGGAAAATGACAGCACCAAACTAAACCCAGCCCGAAAATCAAGTCATTTACCA